>JAEWDP010000082.1 GCA_023390055.1 Pseudomonadota bacterium
GCGTGGGCTTGATCACTTCAAGGCTTATGTCTGGTCCTCAGTGCTTGCCTACAATCTTGCACTCTTTGGTCGTCTCAGAACGACCTGACGCCTCATTACCTGCAACGCATCAATGACTGGGACGCCGGCATGCCGCAGCATGCACTTCTCATGGCTCAACTTGCGCAAAAATCGCCTTCCACCAGAATATGCCGCCGTAACCTGCGGTCACGACGACCAGAATTGGCAAATCGCTGGATCACGAGCTTCGCAAAGCACGAAAAGCAGCCGTTTATGGATGGACACTAGACTAGGTGACAGCGTATCGCTCAGACAACCGCAATGTTGCTTAGTAACGACGCTAGACCATCGCCCGGAGGTCCGGTTTGACTTTCCTGCGCGAGGCAAAAGGGCCAAAAGGGATTTCAGGTGGCGCAAAATTGTCTGCCGTAGAGCGATCCCAACGATCATACCATTTTGCGAGTTCAGGAATTTCGTCACCGGAGAGGAGGAAACCTTCAGGCAGATAGGGATACGCTTCATTTCCGTCGAGGAACTGGTTGTCCGATTTACGGAACATGAAGTGGTATGGCATGAAGTCTCGCGGATCATTAAGCCCTGCAGCACCGGCAATTTCACTCAGGGCCAGCATCGTGTTTCGATGAAACCGTGCCACGCGATCACTCTTGTCGCCGACGTCAATCGCGAGTTGGCGGACAGGATCCTGCGTCGCGATACCGACGGGGCATTTGTTGGTATGGCACGCCTGCGCTTGAATACAACCTACAGCAAACATGAAGCCTCTTGCGGAATTGCACCAGTCGGCACCGAGAGCAAGGGCGCGCGCAATGTCGAATGCAGAGATGATTTTTCCAGCTGCGCCCAGCCGGATTTCATCCCGGATACCGGTCCCTCGCAAAGCATTATGTACAAAGGTCAGCCCATCAAGCATCGGCATGCCGACACGGTTGGCGAACTCTACCGGGGCAGCGCCGGTGCCACCTTCCGCACCATCGATCACGATGAAGTCCGGTTTGATTCCTGTTTTCAGCATTGCCTTGACCATACCCAGAAACTCGCGGCGATGACCAATGCAGAGCTTGAAGCCAATGGGCTTACCCCCAGACAGGTCTCGAAGTCGAGCCACAAACTCCATCAGGCCGATGGGAGTGGAGAATGTACTGTGGGCAGACGGAGAGATGCAGTCCATCCCCATGGGAATACCACGCGCATCTGCAATTTCGGGTGAGATCTTTGACGCAGGCAGCATGCCGCCGTGACCCGGCTTTGCGCCTTGGCTAAGTTTGATCTCGATCATCTTTATTTGTGGATCTGCTGCAAGGGTGGTGAACTTCTCCTCAGAGAAGCTGCCGTCATTGTTACGGCATCCGAAATAGCCAGACGCGACCTGATAAATCAGATCGCCGCCGCCCTCGCGGTGGTAGCGACTGATACCGCCTTCACCAGTATCATGGGCGAATCCACCTTTTTTAGCACCACGGTTCAAAGCCGAGATCGCATTCCCGGAGAGGGCGCCGAAGCTCATGGCGGAGATGTTGTAGAGGCTTGCGTCGTAGGGCTGGCGACATGCGCTACCGCCGATACGAACGCGAAAGTCGAAGTTCGCAATATGTGTTGGAGCCGCCGAATGGGTCAGCCATGCGTAGCCTGCGCCATAGACATTCTCGATCGTACCGAACGGCCTCTTGTCCTCTACGCCCTTGGCGCGCTGATAAACCAGACCACGTGCCTGGCGGCTGAAGGGAACCTCTTCGTGGTCACCTTCGATCATATACTGCCGGATCTCCGGACGTATGCTTTCCATCAAGAAACGGATATGGCCGATAATGGGATAGTTTCTGAGAATCGAATGTCGCTTCTGTCTTAGGTCATAGATGCCGAGAAGAGCGAGGGGGACAAGAAGTGCCGCTGGGAACCCCCAAAGGGGGCTTGCGAGAAAACTTCCTGCTAGTGCTATGATAGCTGCAAACAAGACGAGGATGAAGATTGCATAGCGCTGATGAATGATCATGTTCGTTCCATTTTGTCTTTGACAGCCGTGTATGTGACCTGCCTGTCCGCATAACAACTGCCGACCCTTTGGTCACATTTGCGGGCCCGATATGCAACCGCAATCATCATTGGACGGATCAGATTGTCATGATGCGTGAGCAAATCGATGGAGACTTGGATCCCGACGTTGTCAAAAGATGAACATAGTGTTGGAGCGGAAGGAATTCATCGACCTTCTACCCTCTTAGGGGTCCGGGCAGTTTTCTCTAATATATATGTCGAAGGGTGTATAATGTGGAAAGCGCGGATCAACGGCCGACCGGTGAAAATGATGTTCTAATGTCTCAAGTGCTCGCTGCGCTTCCAGTCGTGGGTTCTGATCGATGACAGCATCGAGGATGCCATCACGAAGCAATTGCCGGCGATTGGGCGTCAGTTCATGAGTGATAAATGTAATCTTGGTCGCAAGTCCCATCCTCTGGATTGCCGTTGAAATTGCCGAGTTTCCCGCTGACAGGTTATAAATGCCTTTTACTTGCGGCTGGTCTCTCAACGCCAACGATACGAGCTCTCCAGCTCTGCCCGCGTCTTCCTCGGTCTCAAGGACGACGGCAATGTTGCAGGTTGGAAAATGATCACGCAAAACAGAGCGAAAACCCATCTCGCGCTCTTCATGACCTGCAAGACGGAACATTCCCAAGACGATTATGAGCTCTCCGCCCGACGGACCGAGAAAACGCCCCATCAACTCTCCCGCAACGCGCCCCATCTGTCGATTGTCGGGTCCGACATAGGAAATTCTCCCGCAATTGGGAATGTCCGTCACCATCGTGATTATCGCAATATTGTTGGCGACGCCTCGTAACGCATCGGCAAGACTGGGTTCGTTGGGTGCAACGATAATCAATCCGTCATATGATCGGGAAATCTCGTTGATCCTAGTGCGTGTAGCTTTGGTGTCGGTAACGTCTATGTAGTGTAAGAAGTTCGTAACTCGGCGTTCCGCCAACGAATGGTTGAGTTCATTGAATGTGTCACGCAGCTCCTCGTAAAAAGGATTGTTTGGTGATTGCATCATGACCGCAATTCGCAATTGACGAAGGTGGTTGCGATAGATGTGCCGGTCAAGGTTTAGTCGACGTGCCCACTCAACAACCTTTGCCTCGGCTGCTGGAGATACGCTGCCGCGCCGATTCACAACCCTGTCTACTGTTGAAATACTGACGCCGGCAGCTTTTGCAATGTCATTAATCGTGGTTTTGTTGCTCATATCAATACTGAAGGTTTCTCTTCCGGGAGTTTGAAGGTTTCCCTTCAAAAATCAACTCAACAGCGCGAAAGCTCTCTTCTAATATCCCGTGCGGAAGAGGTGGAGGGAGCCATGGACAATTCGAGTGCAGCCGTTGCTGTGCAAACGCGAGTGCGCCTCGGCGTAAGTCCGTTGTCCTGGGTCAACGAAGTCCTGGTGGATTTTGGAGATGGCACGGATCCAGAGCAATGCATGTCAGAGGCAATGACCTCTGGTTTCACCGGCGTCGAACTGAGCAGGATCTTTCCCCGAGATGCATCGGCCCTAACCCGATTGTTGCGACGCCATCGGCTTGCCCTGGTGTCCGGATGGTATAGTGGGGCCCTCGCTGACCGATCAGTCAATACAGAAATTGATGCAGTCAAAGATCATGCGAGTTTGCTGAAAGCCTGTGGTTCGTCCGTCATGGTTTATGGTGAATGCGGACGGATACCGACGAATCCGTTGGATACAGCCATGTCCTCTCGCCATACGCTAGATGCGGACGAATGGACGGATTATGGTGCTCGCCTAACCGACTTTGCTGAGCGACTACACGACGAGTTTGGCCTCAGCCTGGCCTATCACCATCATCTGATGACGGTTGTGGAAACGCTGGACGAAATACGCGCGCTCATGAAGGCAACTGGCCCGGCTGTTGGGTTGTTGCTTGATACCGGCCATGCGTTTGCTGCTGGATTTGATTACGCCAAACTCATATTGGAATATGGATCGCGTATAAATCATATTCATCTCAAGGACGTTCGCGCTAATGTGCTCGCTGACGTTCGGAAAAGCGACTTCTCCTTCAATAATGCTGTTCGTGCGGGAATGTTTGGTGTCCCGGGGGATGGTGCCGTTGACTACGCGCCGCTGGCGAAGTTCCTTGCGCAAGGCAGCTACTGCGGATGGCTTGTGGTCGAAGCCGAACAGGATCCCACACAGGCGCCGCCGGCCGAAACCGTGAAACGAGCTTTTGATTTTTCTTGCAAGCATATTTTGAAATCGACCCTCTAGAAAGCATGAAGATCAGATGAACAGCAGAAAATTGAACATTGGTTTGATAGGTTCAGGCTTCATGGGGCAGGCGCATGCCGACGCATTCAGACGCGCTGCCCTTCTCTACCGCGACCTCCCGGCTATTCCGGTATTGCATACGCTTGCTGATGCAACACAGGAGCTTGCAGAGGAGGCCGCTCGACGCTTCGGTTTTATCGAGGCAACCGACGATTGGTGCTCAATGGTTACCGATCCGAGGATTGATATTATTGACATTACCACGCCGAATGGGCTGCATTTTGAGATGGCCATGTCCGCAATAATGGCGGGAAAACATGTCTATTGCGAAAAACCGCTTACGGTAAGGCTGGAGGATGCAAGAGCATTGACAGAAGCTGCGGAGGAACGCGGGGTCAAAACTATGGTTGCCTTCAATAATTTGAAAACACCGGCAGCATTGTTGGCCAAGAGGTTGATTGAACGGGGAGATATTGGCGCACCAACCCGTTTTCGTGGCTGGTTTGATCAGGGGTTCTTCAATGACCCCGAATTGCCCTGGAGCTGGCGGTGTTCGCAAGATCAGGCGGGGTCAGGTTCCCTCGGGGATCTTGGTTCTCACGTGATCAGCGTTGCACAGTTTCTGATGGGTGACGTCGAAAGTGTTTCAGGTCAGGAGCAGACGTTTTTCAAGACCCGACCTGCGCCAGGTACCGGATCTGGTTATCGGGCCAGCGTAGATGCCAAGGCTGCGCGCCTTGCGGTGGAAAATGAAGACCAGTTCCAGTCGCTTGTGCGCTTTGCCAATGGCGCAGCCGGGACGATCGAATCCTCGCGCATTGCCGCCGGCAAGATATTTGGCATCTACTGGGAAGTGTCCGGAACGGAAGGCACGCTTGTCATGGATGGCGAACGGTTCAACGAGTTGAAAATTGCTCGATACAGTGATGAAAAACATGACCGGGGCTTCAAGACAGTTCTTGCCGGGAGTCAGGTTGAACAGTTCAATGGCTTCTTCGGATTTGATTTTGCGGGTGGTGGCCTTGGATATTTCGACATCAAGGTTATCGAAGTTTGCGATCTGATCAGAGGTGTCATGGGTACAGGTTGTTTTCCGGACTTCCGCTTCGGATTTGAAAACCAGCAGATAATCACTGCGATGGTAAAGTCTGCCTCTGAGGATCGCCGTGTCAGAATTGGAGATCTTGCATGATCGGGGTCGCTATCATGGGGGCAGGGCGCATGGCAAAGGTCCATGCGGCATCCATCATTGCAGCGGGCGCCCATATTGTCATGATCTATGACCCAGTGGAGGAGATGGCAGTAGAGTTTGCGGCCAGGATGGGTGCGCGTATTGCTGCCAGCCCGTCCGATGCAATGGCCGATCCGGCCGTAGATGCGATCATGATAGCAGCATCCTCAGACAGGCATGTTGAACTGTTGTATGAAGCCGTGAGAACAGGTAAGCCGGTCTTATGCGAGAAGCCATTGGCTTCCAGCTACGAGGCAAGCCGTGAGTTTATCATAAGGGTTGGCGAAGAGGCTGCACGTAAAGTTTTTCTCGGCTTCAATCGCCGCTTTGACCGTGGGCATGCGTCCGTACGTGAAGGTTTACATTCCGGCCGAATTGGCCGACTCGAGCAATTGATAATCACCAGCCGTGATCCGTTTCCACCGCCACTGGACTATGTGCCCCGTTCAGGCGGTTTGTTCCGCGACATGATGGTTCACGACTTTGACATGGCATGTTCACTCGTGCGTAGAAAGATGGTTTCGATCACCGCACATGGCTCGTCAATCATTGATCCCGAGATTGGCAAACTTGGAGATGTTGATACGGCAAGCGTAACGATGCTTTCGGAAGACGGAACCATCATTACCATCTTGAATTCACGCCGGTGCGCATTCGGATTTGACCAGCGCATAGAAGCTTTCGGTGCTGATGGCATGCTCGTGTCGGAAAATCCACGTCAATCCGGGCTTATGTCCTATACCAGAGATGAGCCAGGCACGGCTGCTCCAATTCTGGAATTTTTCATGGAGCGCTATGGCCAGTCCTACACGGCTGAAATCCGGATGTTCCTTGAATGTGCACGCGAGGGCAGTGATATGCCGGTGAATGCCATGGATGGCTTGATGGCGGCCTATCTTGCAGAAGCGGCAACAGCTTCTTTAAGGAAGGGCAGGACCGTTCATCTTGTCAGTCTGGACCAGGAGTTCTGAGATGATCGATCTCAATACACGCCATAAGAATACGGCCGCTGTCGTGACTGGTGGTGCGCAGGGCGTCGGACTTGCCATTTCGCGTCAACTTGTTGCCGAGGGATGTCGTAAGGTGATGCTGGCTGGACGTGATGAAGAGAAGGGAAAGAACGCGGTAGCGGAACTCTCCGCCATGGGAGCAGACGCAGCTTTCATTCCAATCAACCTCGAGAATGTGCAGGCATGCCTGGATCTGATTGACGCCTCGGTGGCCCGGTTCGGTACGATCAATGCCTTGGTCAATGCCGCTGCACTTGGTGCGCGTGGTTCACTTACGAATACTACAGCTGAACTCTGGGACAGGATGTTTGCGACAAACGCGCGTGCGCCCTTCTTCCTTATGCAGGGTTTTGTCAAACATCGTCAACATCAGGGCGGCGGCGGATCGATCGTCAATATCCTGTCTCAATGCGTGCATTGTGGCCAGTCATATCTGGCTGCCTACTCAGCTTCAAAGGGTGCATTGGCAACCCTGACAAAGAATGTGGCTAATGCCCATCGTTTTGATAGGGTGCGCTGCAATGCAATTTTGCCAGGCTGGATGGATACACCCGGTGAAGACAGTACACAGCGCAAATACCATGGTGCGAGTGATGGTTGGCTTGAGCGGGCGGAACAAAAACAGCCCATGGGACAGCTTTGCAAACCACAGCAACTTGCCGGACTTGCAACCTATCTGCTTGGCGCGGATGCCGGTGTCATGACTGGCGCGCTGATCGATTACGACCAGAACATCGCGGGTTCCTATCCGGAATAGGAGCCGGGTGCCACGCTCTTCGGAGCAAATCCTAAAGGGAGGAGAATACATGAGGAAATTATTGCTTGCAGGTATCGCCGTCGTGGCAATGGCCAGCACGGCTTATGCCGAGCGCATTGTCATGATCACCCATACACAGGGAACAGATCCGTTCTGGCCTGTCGTAGAGCGAGGTGGTCGAGATGCCGCAAAAGCAGTCGGTGTCGAGTTCGATTACAATTTTGCTCCATCGGGCGACATGGCCGACATGGCCAATCTCATAGAGGCTGCTGCTGCAACCCAACCAGACGGTATTATCGTGTCATTACCTGATGCAGCAGCGCTCGGGCCGGCCATCAAGGCAGCAACGGACAGTGGGATCCCCGTCATCACAATCAACTCGGGCCTTGATCATTACAAGGAAGTCGGCGCTCTGATGCATATCGGGCAACCTGAAAAGGAAGCAGGAGTGGCTGCTGGTGAACGAGCCAAGACGGAGGGCGCAACGAAGGCTCTCTGCCTTAATCATGAGGCTTTCAATACTCAACTCGTAGCCCGTTGCGAAGGTTATTTCGAGGCCATTGGGCAGCCATTGAACATGATTGATGTTTCCAATGACGTCGCCCAGATTAAGACCCGTACCGCCGCGGCACTCCAATCCGACCCCGAGATCAATGCATTGCTTGCCGTCGGCCCGCATGTCTGCGAAGCGGCAGCAGATGCTGTTGAGGAGGTCGGGGCAACCGTAAATCTGTCCTGCTTTGACCTTACACCTGGTGTCATCAACCTGATCAAGGAGGAGCGTGTATCCTTTACGATTGACCAGCAGCAGTACCTCCAAGGCTATCTGCCGGTAGTTGTTCTGCATCTCTACAACACCAATGCTCAGATGCTGCCAGGTGCAAATATTCCATCCGGACCTGGCTTTGTCGATGTGACGAATGCTGAAGCCGTCGAAGCGCTGGCGGGGGTCACGCGCTGATGACAACAGTAGGGGCGGCCTGAGGAAGGTCGCCCCACGGAATGGGGAGCAGCGTCATGAATCTATCAACAACAACGACACCAGGTCGTCGGGAGGCTGATCGATTAAACAAGGGTGGAATCCTCCGCAGGATATGGCGGCGACCCGAGATGGGTGCCTTTGCGGTCATGGTTCTGGTCGTCGCGGCAATCGCGGTTGCGAGTGGTGGTACGGCATTTAATCCGCTAGGGCTGAAGAATAATCTTTCTGTCATCGCTCAATTCGGTATCATCGCTACTGGCGCCTGCCTGTTGATGATCGCCGGAGAGTTCGACCTTTCAATTGGTTCGATGATCGGCTTTGCGGGAATGTCTATGGCAATGTTTCTAAAGTGGGGCCTTCCCTTTGGCATGGGCCCTGCAACTCCGGTATCTGCCTTCTTCCTGACCCTCGTGATGACGCTTGCTATTGGCTGGTTGATGGGAACCATTGTTGTTCGATCAGGCCTGTCGAGCTTCATCGTGACACTTGCCTTCCTGTTTTTCCTGCGGGGTGCAACTGAAGTTAGCTTTCGCGTTATCAATAACTCTACGCAAATCTCCGGTCTGCCAGATTTCAAGGAAAGCAGCTGGTTTGCGGATCTCTTCGGCGGGCAGACATTCACCATCTTCTATGATGCCTGGTTCTGGCTTGGTGGCAATATCAACCGTGCGGGAGCACAATGGGTGACCGGCTTTGATGCTCGTTTCATGTGGTGGATCATAGTTGCCGGGATCGCTTGGTTTGTCTTGTCTCGGACACAGGCCGGGAACTGGATTTTTGCGACTGGCGACAATCGGGAAAGTGCGCGCGCCAATGGCGTTCCAGTTGATAAGGTCCGGATTTCATTGTTCATGACGACCGCATTTTGTGCCACGCTTTTCGCTGCATGCCAGGTGTTCGAAACCAATACTGCAGATGCTTCAAAGGGAAACCTGAAGGAACTTGAAGCCATCGCGATCGCTGTCGTTGGCGGGACATTGATGACTGGTGGTTTTGGTTCAGTCATCGGCGTCGTCTTTGGCGCAATTACATTCGGGCTGGTTGCGAATGCGGTGTTCTTCATTCCAGCCATTGATGGCAGCTATTATCGCGTTTTTGTTGGTGCCGTTCTACTCTTGGCGGTATTCCTGAATGAAAGCATGCGTAAACGTATCACCGGGGGGCTCTGAAATGCTGGCACCAGTTATCAGGACCCAGCAACTGACCAAGCGTTTTGGCCCGTTTACAGCTTTGAGCGGCATTGATCTTGAAATTTTCAGAGGCGAGGTTCACGCTCTTCTCGGTGACAATGGTGCTGGAAAATCTACACTTATTCGTTTGCTTTCCGGGGTGCATAAACCAAACGGAGGTCAAATTTACGTCGAGGATCAACCCGTGAATTTTCGTTCGCCAAGGGATGCGGGAAAGGTTGGTATCGGCACCGTCTATCAGGATTTGGCGCTCAATCCCCTGATGAGCGTGACGCGCAATTTCTTCATGGGCCGTGAACTTTGCCGTGGGCTCAAGCCGTTTGGCATGCTGCGTATGGAGGAAATGGATCAGATCACGCACGATGAAATGATTAAGATTGGTATCGACATTTCTGACCCGCAGCAGGCCGTTGGTACGATGTCGGGGGGACAGCGCCAGACGCTTGCAATTGCGCGTGCTATCTATTTTGGCGCCAAGGTGCTGATCCTTGATGAACCTACTTCTGCACTCGGTCAGAAGCAGCAAATGGAAGTTCTGAAGACGATCATGCGGGTGCGTGCGCGAGGTGATATTGCGATTATTTTTATCACCCACAATGAGGTTCACGCCAGGCTGGTTGCGGATCGATTTACATTCATGGCGCTTGGAGAGGTGATCGGTAAAGGGACTAAGGAGGAAATGGCGGGCGCAGATATCCGTCATTTGATGGCCGGAGGTGCCAAAATTCGTGATCTGGAAATGGAGCTTGCCGCCATATGAATGGCTGAGCCAGAATGAAAAGTTTCAACGGGGGTAACGAGGGGAGGTGGATACAACGCCGCAATCGAGCGGCCGGTTCTGAACTTTATGACTGAGATCAATTGGTTCCTCTAAGAATATACTGATACCTGAACTCCTGGATCTGAACTGCGCGGCAGGATCAAGATCGTTTGCCATGAATTCATCAGCTCAGGGAGGACATCCTTTTTCTCTAGATGGCGGCGAGAAACGTTTATTGCCATTATTTGGTCATGCTGGAAGAGATAGTCTGTCGTTTTGCGAACGAAGAAGCTTTCGAGGAGGACAGGTAGATGGAGAAGGCCTTCTATTCAAAGGAGCAATTGCAGCGATTTTCCCGAGCCCATCAAAAACTTTGTGCATTTCAAAACATCAATCCACAAAGCAAACCTGGCCGTGATATGGCTCTTCTGTTGCTGGAGCAATGTACTGGAGAAGAATCGGAAGAGATAATGGTGGCCAAAGTTTCCCACTAGCGTCCTGCGTTCTGCCCAGCAAAATTCAAATGATAGACGATTGTCTTTGTTCTCATAGCCGGCAAAATGGTTCATCGAGATAGCTTTTGCCAGCGTGTGCCGGGTTTTGCCGGACATCTTTGGCTGCAAAAATCACCACTCGGCTTCAGGATGAGCGACGAAGATAACTCGGTCGGCCTCAGGACCAAGGGCGGCTTCCAGTAATTCTGTGCAACGGCGGCGCTCCTGTAGAATTCCTTCTTCGATCATTTTCGTGACGTCTCTTTGACCTGCCGTCAAATGTTTGGCTGCAATGATCCATGCTGTCTTCGATATATCTCCTGATGATATTGCGCGATCTTCATTCATCGGCTGGGTAGTCGCAGGCGCCATATTCCGTTCTCCTAAAGCTTTGACGGACCATAAATGCCATGACATTGCCCGAAACTGGATTTGATCACCTTGCGTGAAACAAAACATCATTGCTTCGGACATGTGAGCAAAGGCACAATGACCGTTTGCGGCGTGCGCCAACAGATGGGGGATCAATAAGCAATCCACACATTGCCCGATGTTTATGCTGCTCTATCTGGCACACTGTGTTCTGCTCTTGCAGCAGGGCAAGTTTAAAGGATTGTCTCTCTTGTATTAAGAAAACGGGTCAGTGTTGAGAGGGTTTTATGGTTTCGAAGATAACCATTGGTGTTGCGATCTCTGTGATGTTGTTGTCAGGATGCGTGACTGAAGATCGCTATAATCGGGCACAAGAGGTTCTCAGTGGAAGTCCAGCTGTCAAGCGTGACGCCATAAACCGCTGCTACATCGGTGCAAACAAGGCTTCTCCGGCTCGAAAGGCGGAGATGGCAAAAATCATGAATGTCAGCCAACGCAGCAATGTCGCGAAAACCTACTGTCGACGAGCTTTTAATGCGATAGCGAATAAGCAAATAGATTACGATGACTTCAAAAAGCAAAGCCCGGCATTCATTCGCGCTATCCAAGGTCGCTAAGGACTTTGGTCCCGATTGAATGTCATCTTGGTTATGGCAGGCAAGTGATCGCTCTCCTGTCAGTCTATCGGCGTAAGGTGATAACCGGCTTTTCGGATGCGGTCAGTTGGAGCGCTCCATCATTGCCAACGGTAAAGCCTGTAACGTTCTCCAGAACTTCCAGAAAATGATCGCCCTGCTTCATCAATGCTTCCGGGCAGGCCATCATCGTGGATCCGGCGACTTTGATGCTCAGACTTTCTCCAGTTAGCTGGTAACCTCCAAAATAACGGTTGCAACCGTTTGTTCCGGCAATCTTGCCGTCTTCAAAGTTTATGGTGATACGCGAAGATTCGATTATATCGTCGCTTTTGATATCCTCCACGCTCCATTCATCTCCGGCCAAGAGCGCCGATGGCTCACCTGCGCAACCAGTCATTTTCTCACCCTCGACCTGCAGAACAGCACTGGCCGGGTAAGGCATCCCGCTCATCGTGTCATGGCAGACACCGTCGGTGACTACCAACTCGGCTTTTGCGTCCGGCATGATATATTTTCGGGATATCCCCTCCACTTGCGGCTCTGGCAATGATGCAGTGCGGGTCTCATCTCCATTGCGGAGCAAGAGCGTTATGGTATTCCCTTGCGCTGTCACCAGCCATCCCGGCTCGTTACCGCGTGCACGCAGCGTGACAGGAGGCTCATCCGTGCTTTCTCGGCAGGCACCAGGGTTCACGCCAGCAACATTTATTGTCAGCTCATTTCCCTTTGTCCAAATCCACGTGCCGGGCTCCTTGCTGGACGAAAATCGGCTACCCGAGGCAGTGCGATCTTGTTCCAGATCGATGAACCGGTTGTTGATGAGTAGGCGGGCACCATTTTCGCCGATGAAACCTAGCGTGATTGCCGTATCGCCGCAAATCCAGCTTGAGGCAAAACCCATCGGTTCGTTCTGGTTGAGTATTATGGGCTCCAGGTTAAGCGGATCCGAGCCGGCTGGAATGGCCACCGGGTCAGAAAGCCATGCTGGCTGACCACCGACGAAAATCGCGGAGCGTAGATTGAGGTCCTGATTTTTTGGAATACCGAAGATGAAACCGATGGGAACTTGCTTCCCACTGGTTGGAAAGGCGTCTTCCAATATGAGATCCCCCTCATTGCTACGCAACTCGTAGACGACCTGGGCATCTTCCGGCAACGCAATCCGTTGACGGTAGGTAATAGTGGCACTGATCTCGCGCATCGCCTCCTGTGCCCCAATCGGCATTGCGACAACCGACGCAAGGAGGAAGGTGAACAAAAGTGTAATTGGTAAGCGCATGGCGTTCTTCCCGTCACATCGCTCATTTCTAGCGCATCCATGCATGCAGGTCCAATGGTTGTGCTTGTGGTGGCGACATGCTGCCTATTTTACTTTTGGCGCTTGATAGATACCAGTCATCCTGTTGCGGCAGGTGTCGTACGAACGTAATTGCCGGGTAGAAGGATACCGAATGCAAAAGGTTGGTCTTGGTGGGCCCGCCGGTCTGTACGGAGCTCCGCTTAACAACGAACACAAGATGATCGAGGTCATGTAAGGCCGACAATGCAGCTGCAAGTGCGCTTCGATGTCGCATTTCTATTGTTGTACTGAAACATGGTATCCTATCTGTAGGCAAGGCGTGTGTTCATGACGGGCCTCGAGCAGAAGCAGACAGGTAGTAAATTGCAAATGGACAATCAGCTTCAAGGGCGTGCGGCCCATTCGGCAGCAATCAGGCAACAGGCAGAAGCAGAGATGGAGGCACTTGGAATTGATGAAGCGTTCATTGATCGCCTTGTCGAGACCTTTTATGCTCGCGTGCTGGAACATGATGAACTCGGCCCCGTCTTCGATGGACGGCTGGCAGGTCGTTGGCCGGAACATATGGCGAAGATGAAAAGCTTCTGGTCTGCCATTGCATTTCGAAACGGCGGCTATGGTGGAAAGCCCGTACAGGCTCACCTCGGCGTTGCCAACATGACCCCGGCACTCTTTCCGAAATGGCTGGAGTTGTTTTCGGCAACTCTTGATGATCTTGCTCCCAACAAGGAGGCGAAGGCATGGTTCATGACTACAGCGGAGCGCATTGCCCGTAGTTTAACGCTCTCATTGTTTTATAATCCTGCCATGGATGATCCTGCCCTTAGAACTGCCGACGGTGGACTTGGCACAGGAACGAGCTGAAAAACGCGGCACGAAGCGTTTCAAGGCACGCATTGCGCTATGTGAGGACAACATGCCTCCATTGCGTGCATGGGCATTTTCATTCGTCACGAGCGCCTCTATCTGATTGCCAGCACACAGGAGTTGGCAATGAACGTTTTCCAGAAGCTTAGAAAATTTGCAACAGATCGGCGCGCTGCACGCGCACTTGATGCTCTCGATGATCGCACCTTGCAGGATCTCGGTATTTCTCGTTCTCACATCCGTGTCGCTGTTGCCCACGGCACGCGTTGATTGCATTCACGCATCATGCGTCAATGTCTGCCGGAAACAGTAATATCTAGGTTGCGGGCCATATCGGCAGTGCCGACCGCGCAACATAAATCATGCCTTAAAGGTCGGGCTTAGTGCTTCTGCGCCACAGCCCGTCATTTAATAGTAGGGCCCAATCTTGAGTACTGAAGGATGCAGGGCTGCCGCTGCGGCTAGTCTTCAGCCAGGAGGCTATCGAAGACTTCCATCAGGGCGTCGGTGATTGCCTGTCCGAGAGAGTTTCCGCTCCGTGCGATCGCATCTTCGTCCATGTCGCGCGCAGCAAGTGCAAGATCGCTGCCTTGTTCAGCCACTATTGCACGGGCGCGCTCAATTGCCCACTGGCTGAAATCTGTCCTGTTTTCGATGGTAACGGTTTCCATGAGCCCCGCTCAAACTTGTTTCACGACTGCCAACAGGCTGCATGCTGGCAACACAGTTTGCGTACGCGTCCTTGTCGCCATAATCAATCAGGACTTTCCACTATCGTAATCGATGTTTGCCGATATATGCTCTTGCTCGCGACTGGAACTCGTCTGCTCTGGTCTAGTAAATAGGGGGTTTAAGCATCAACCTCGGCTTTGCTCGGCGAGGATTTCGGCAACAAAATTGGCAGTGTCGTCAACCGTAACGAGGCCCTCTGAGACGCTATCCTGGATTTCGATTTCAAATGCCTCCTCAATTTCCATCATGATTTGGACCATTTCGAGCGAATCGGCGCCCAGATCATCCGCGATACTGGCATCATCGCTCACAAGCTCAAGTTCGAGGCCGAGCTGCTCCGCAATTATTTCCTTCAGACGTTTCCTGATGTTGGTCTTGGGATTGTTCATTTCTGTAATCCAAGTAGATCAGTTCCTGACGGTTACCGGTTCCCACACGACGCCGGTAATAGACATTATGTAGTTACCAGCTTGATGGGCCAATAATGAGGCCGTGGACCAGTAGTTCTAGATGGCGACGAAGGCGTAAAATCTATCGAAGAGCGCAATCGGGCGCCGATTGTGGCTATCGTTGTGTAGAAATCAGATGGATAGTTGGCAATTGTACCGCCACCGCGATGGGTATGTGAACCGTTGTACTGTTCGGCAAATGGCGAAGAAAAGGTGACAGAGTCTGCTGTGCTCGGGCTTCCGTCTCGAGGACGACACACATTTGCAATGTCGTTCCGACAAGAACTGCAACTCGGGCACCCCTCGGAACCGGGAAACGATTGGCTCTTGAGAGTAAATGCGGCCACTTTGTTCCGTTTCTCAATCGGTTGGCAATTCCGCAAGCGACGTGACACTGGACAGCTTGCTGGCGAGGGTTCTTTCGAACAGTAGGTGCACCGGGCTCTCTGTCGATCGAGGGCATCTCTTTCCCTGTTCTGCGGATGTTGTCGCTTTCTGCGGTGCCTGCACTTGTCAGTTGGCGTTTGATCATTGAAACACAACGTATGTCTTTCGTGTTGTCGGGGAAAATGAGATGGTCAGACAAACAGTCGGAATCCGGATCCATACTGCCACTGTTCGCGAGGCCTGGGTGGACTACAACGGGCATATGGGTGACTTTGCCTATGGGATTGTGTTTTCCGATGCCACGACTGCCTATATGGACCGCATCGGGATCGATGCATCCTACCGGGCAATGACAGGTGCAACTCTGTACACGCTTGATAGCCGAATTGGGTATTTGCGGGAATGTCACGTAGGAGCAATGCTCAACATCGATCTGTTGGTGCTCGACGTGGATCATAAGCGGATACACATCTTCATGCGGATGGTCGATGCAGATGGTGAAGATCTGGCATTTTGCGAACAGGTGCTGATGCATATCTCTCGTTCTGGTGAGGTGCCAAAATCGGCCTCGTTTCCAGTGCTGTCGAGGAACCTTCTGGAGGCAGATCGATCAGACCACATGGTTATTGATCGACCCGCCTGGATTGGACGCCGTATCGGGCTTTCGCGCAATTGACGTACTGTCGGGGCACGATACTTTTCGTATCATCGAGATGTGGACCGGTTTGAAAAGCGCTCCAAATCTGGAGATTACTGACGCTTGTGTATCCATTGCAGCGCTGGATGCCGCAAGTTCCGGGTCCTTAGGGGGAAACTTCCCCCCAACTTGGGCATGGTCGCTCGTCGAGGGGGATTTTCCAGGCAGCAAGGTTGCTCTGATCAATCAGGACTGACGGAATGGTGATTTCCTCAGTTACGCTGTCGCCCGAAAGATGTCTCAAACCCGCACGTGCTGCCGTACAGGCAATCTTGAACGCACTGAATTCAACCGTTGCCAGCATTTTGCCCTCCTCAATTAGCTGGATTGCCTTGTCCAATCCATTGGCGCCCACGAGAACAGAGCTTCGACCAGCCTGCTGGAGCGCCTCCAGTGCGCCGTAGACCATCACGTCATTGGCAGCCCAGATTCCGTCAATCTGCGGATATACTGAAAGAGCATCAGCCGTAACCTCGAAGGCGTCCTTCTGCTGATACATACCCGTTACCGTTGCAATTAGTTCAATACCGGGATGCTCGCTGACCGCCTTTTGCATGCCGATTACGCGATTGCGGCTCGTTGGAGCTGCAGGATTGCCTTCGATTGCAAGTATCTTTCCCTTGCCTCCAAGTCCTTCGATCAAAGCTTTGGTACCGTTGTAACCAACAGCAACATCATCTGATCCGACATGGCTAACAAACGTGCCCTGCATCCTGTTGACGAAGCTTATCACCGGAATGTTGGCGTCAGTAAACTTTTTAACATCTGGCACCATTGCCTTGTCATCAACCGGAACGAACAATACCAGGTCCGGCTTTTCCGCCAGGGCTTCCTCGACGAGAGCTTTCTGCTGTTCGACATTATCCGGTTTCTCCGGCACGAAATGTCGAGTGATCGCCCCAGTCTCCTCCGCGACTAAATCTACGCCGCGGCGGGCCGCGGCGTAAGCTGGATTGGTGAAGTTCTTGGTGAATACAGCGATAAGCGGCTGCTCTGCCATGACTATGGAGGAACTTGAAGTAAATATAATTGCAGCCACGAGGGCGCCATTCAATATTGTTTTCACTGCCATCTCCTGAAGTTAGCCAGTCCATGCATTTTATGAAATAAAGAAGAGATATGGACTGTGAGACTATCTCTCGCTGTTCAGGTAATAGCGATTGATGAAGGCGGTATACTTTTTAATTATGCATCCAATCGGACCCCAAACGGTGTCAGCATATCGTTTGGCATAAGACTGATACTAAGATGACTCACGAAGTGAATTTTGGCGCATCTTTACAGGGGATGTTGCAAACGCTCTGGAGAAAGCCCGACTGAAAGTTGCGGCACTGGTGAAACCGGTACGAATGGCGATAACAGTCATCGGCTCGGTGGTGTTGAGCACCAGTCGGCGTGCGACATTGAGACGGAGCCTGAGATTATATGCACCAGGTGTTTCGCCAACAGTCCGTCCGAATGCCTTTTCCAATGCTCTGGTGCTCATCCCGAGGCGGCGTGCAATCGCAAAAGTCGTGAGCGGTCGATCTATGCTGGATTCCATAATGCGGATTGCCTGCGCCAATTTTGGATCATGGTCCTGAAGTCTGCCCAAGGACACCAGTGGTTGAGCATCTGTCGAAGTGCTCGTTTGATCATAAATGAAGACACTTGCCACATCGAGCGCTACAGCCATGCCGAGGCGTGTTCGGATGAGATGCAGCATGAGATCGAAAATTGGTGAAGCGCCGCCTGCCGTCAGGATTGGTCCGTCGATAACATAACGGTCGGGTCGTACGTTACATTCGGGAAAATTAGCGGCAAAATCTTCCAGGTCTTCCCAGTGAGTTGTGGCAGCCCGATCCTTGAGAAGCCCAACGCGTCCCAGGACCCAACTGCCGGCTTCCACGCCACCAACTGCGCGGACATTCCTTGCCGCCTGCCGTAGGTCCGATTTCAACTTCTTCCGAATGGCATTGCGCGTACCAAATCCACCGATGACAATCAGAACGTCTGCCTTCTCGTCCGGATCAAACAGGCTGTCGACCGCAATGGGTAGACCCGCCGATGTGACTGGGGGTTCGTTGTCCGGCGACACGATCTTCCAGCGGAAGACATTCTCACCACAGATTCGATTTGCGGCTCGCAAAGGATCAATAGCCGATGCAACACACATGATCGAGGCGCCAGAGAATACGAGGAACGTAAAACTCAATGGCAGGCGTTCCGGCAGGAAGATCGTTTTCTGTTCGGGTATCATCAATTTTAGTTCGTAAAATGAGAAGCAGACGGATGCAAGAGCGATCATGATCTGATGAAACAGGGGCCAGAATTCAAAGGAGGGTATGATGCCGCTTAGTCCCAGCCGGGAGGTATTTATCACTTGCGCCGTGACAGGTTCGGGCGGAACCGAGGATCGTAGTCCGCATGTTCCGCGCTCTCCAAAAGAGATTGCTGAATCTGCAATAGCGGCGGCAAAAGCGGGGGCGGCGATCGTTCATTGCCACGTTAGGGATCCCGAGACGGGCAAGCCACGCCGTGACCTGCATCTCTATCGTGAAGTTACCGAGCGCATCCGCGATGCTGAAGTGGATGTCGTACTCAATTTGACGGCTGGAATGGGTGGTGATCTGACGTTTGGTTCGACAGAGGCACCGTTGCCACTCAATGTGAATGGCACTGACATGGCGGGCGCTGCCGAGCGCGTCGAGCATGTTCGCCAATGCCAACCCGAAATATGCACGCTTGATTGCGGGACCATGAATTTCGCTGAGGCCGATTATGTGATGACCAATACGCCGGGAATGCTGAGGGCGATGGGTCGCCTGGTCACACAAATGGGTGTGAAGCCCGAAATCGAAGCTTTTGATACCGGTCATCTCTGGCTTGCCAAACAGCTTGTGGAAGAAGGCGTACTGCTCCCTGATGCGCTCGTGCAGCTTTGCATGGGCGTTCCGTGGGGTGCTCCAGATGACCTCAACACCTTCATGGCAATGGTGAACAACGTACCGAAGGACTGGACGTTTTCCACCTTCTCGTTGGGACGCAATCAGATGGCTTATGTGGCCGCGGCCGTGCTTGCCGGGGGGAATGTGCGCGTCGGCCTGGAGGACAACCTCTGGCTCAAAAAGGGTGTCCTTGCCACGAATGAGCAGCTTGTCGAGCGTGCCGTGAGTATCGTCGAAAATATGGGAGCACGGGTGATTGGACCGCAGGAAGTTCGAGCACGGCTCAACCTTGCGAAGCGCGCACCACTGACAGAAGGGGCGTCATGATGCAAGCAAGGATTGGAAAGGCTGCGGTTATCGGCGGGGGCGTGATCGGAGCAGGCTGGGTTTCGCGCCTTGTTCTCAACGGAATTGATGTTTCTCTCTATGATCCCGATCCTGAGGCCGCTCGAAAGATGTCGGAAGTGCTGGCTGGTGCGCGTCGTGCCTATCACCGGATGGCAACCGGTGGTCTCCCGACGGAAGGGAGAATTGACTATGCCAAATCCATTTCGGAGGCGGTCGCAGATGCTGAACTCGTACAGGAAAGTGTACCCGAGCAGATCGAACTCAAGCACAAGGTTCTTGCCGAGATCGACACGCACGCAAGCAAGACGGCACTGATCGGATCGTCCACTTCCGGTCTCAAGCCAAGTGATATGCAAACAGTGATGAAGCATCCCGAGCGGCTGATCGTTGCCCACCCGTTCAATCCTGTCTATCTCTTGCCGCTTGTCGAGATCGTTGGCGGTGAGATGACGTCAAAGGAAACGGTCGAAGCTGCTCGCGAACTTTACGCTTCTATCGGTATGAAACCGGTTGTCATCCGCAAGGAAATCGAAGCTTTTGTTGGTGACCGGTTGCTTGAGGCACTCTGGCGCGAAGCACTTTGGTTGATTAAGGACGATATCACCACGGTTGAAGAACTCGACGACATCATGCGCTACTCGTTCGGGCTGCGCTGGGCACAGATGGGGTTGTTCCAGGTGTATCGTATCGCTGGTGGCGAAGCCGGAATGCGTCATTTTATGGGGCAGTTTGGTCCATGCCTGAAATGGCCATGGACAAAGCTCATGGATGTGCCGGAGCTCACCGATCAGCTTGTAGACAAGATTTCCGAGCAATCTGATGAGCAGGCAAATGGTCTCTCGATCCGGGAGCTGGAACGTATCCGAGACGATAACCTTGTAGCGATCATGGAAGCATTGTCGAAGGAAAATGGAGGTGAAGGCTGGGGTGCAGGCTCTCTGCACAACGACTACATGAAACAACTCGCCACTTTGGCTCAAAGAGGTAAGGCATGAATTTTGACGTTTCGGATGAGCAGCGAATGATCATCGAGACGACGCGTGCATTTGTCGAAGCAGAGCTCTATCCATTCGAGGAAGAAGTGGAGCGGACGGGTCATTTGCGCCGAGAGATCATTGATGACATCAGGGCCAAAGCGATTGTCGCGGGGCTCTATGCTGCGAATATGCCCGAAGAGGTTGGCGGTGCTGGCCTCGATACACAGACATGGCTGCTCTATGAAAAGGAGCTTGGTCGAGCAAACTATGCGTTACACTGGTCCTGTGTTGCCAGACCCTCCAATATCTTGCTGGCCGCCACGCCACAGCAGCGGGAGAAGTATCTCTATCCGTGTATTTCCGGAGAAAAATCGGATTGCCTTGCCATGACCGAGCCTGGTGCCGGCTCTGATCTCCGTGGAATGAGGGCTACGGCACGTCAGGATGGATCTGACTGGGTGCTGAACGGCACGAAGCACTTTATCAGTCATGCGGATATTGCCGACTTTGCCATTGTTTTCATGGCCTCAGGTGAAGAGGAAACACCAAGGGGCACACGCAAGAAGATCACGGCGTTCTTCGTGGATAAGGGTATGAAGGGCTTCACGGTGCGTGATGGTTATCAAAACGTCTCGCACCGCGGCTACACGAACGCTGTACTGGAGTTCGACGAATGTCGACTGCCGGCGGATCAAGTCCTTGGTGAAATTCACAAAGGCTTTGAGGTGGCAAACAAGTGGTTGGGCGCAACCCGATTACAAGTAGCTGCGACATGTGTTGGTCGTGCCGAAAGGGCGCTGGAACATGCAATCGATTATGCGGCCAGTCGCGAGCAATTCGGCCAGAAGATCGGCAAATTCCAGGGCGTATCATTTAAACTTGCAGATATGGCGACAGAACTGAGAGCTGCCGAATTGTTGGTAATGGAAGCTGGCTGGAAATACGATCAGGGAACAGTCACGGATGCCGATATGGCAATGGCCAAGCTCAAGGCGACCGAAATGCTTGCTTTCGTTGCTGATGAGGCAATCCAGATTCATGGTGGGATGGGGTTGATGACGGATCTGCCCTTGGAGCGAATCTGGCGGGATGCGCGCGTCGAACGCATCTGGGAAGGCACCAGCGAGATTCAACGCCATATCATCTCACGCGCGTTGTTGCGCCGCGTGGGAGGATAGGTTGCAAGCAAAGCTCTACGTCTTTGTTGTTCAAGGTGACACGATCGGACATCTCAGAGAATGGACAGCGATCGTCGTTGGGAGATAAATGATGATGAACGCACCTGTGGTGGTAAAGTCCTCTGCTCCGATAAATCTTGATCGGTTGTTGCACCCACGTTCGATTGCTGTCGTTGGCGGCGGGAACTTTGCAAAAAATGTCGTGCAGCAGTCGCTCAAGATGGGTTTTCCCGGGAAGATCTGGCCAGTCCACCCAAAAAGGAGCGAAATCGAGGGCATTCGTGCCCACCATAGTGTGGATGATTTGCCAGAAGCACCAGATGCCGTCTTTATTGGTGTCAATCGCCACCTGACGATCGACATCGTGCGCCGGCTGGCTGCCCGCGGCGCGGGTGGGGCAATATGCTTTGCGGCGGGCTTTCTCGAAGCTGATGAGGAAGGCGCCGGACTCCAGTCGGAACTTGTTCGGGCGGCTGGAAACATGCCGGTGATTGGCCCGAACTGCTACGGGCTGATCAATTATGCCGATGGCGTATTGCTGTGGCCAGATCAGCAGGGAGGCCAGCGACTGGCGGATGGAACGCGTGGTGTTGCTATTGTCACGCAGTCTTCCAACATTGCAATCAATATCACGATGCAGAAGCGCGGTCTGCCGGTTTCCTACATCATGACGGCCGGTAACCAGGCACAAACCGGGATTTCGCAGATTGCATCGAACCTGATTGAAGATGACCGTGTCTCTGTGCTTGGCTTACATATTGAAGGGTTTGATTGTATTGCAGGTTTTGAACGGTTGGCGCAACGGGCGCGGACGCTTGGAAAGCCAATTGTTGTAATGAAGGTGGGGCGAACGGAACAGGCACAGATGTCGACCATTTCGCATACCGCTTCACTTGCGGGCTCCGATGCGGCTTCAAATGCCTTTCTCGAGCGGCTGGGTATTGCCCGCATCGATACCATTCCATCGTTTCTTGAAGCGCTGAAACTGCTGCACGTCGCAGGGCCACTCACGGGCGGCAGGCTATCCTCCTTGAGTTGCTCAGGTGGGGAGGCTTCGGTTATCGCTGATGCTGTTCAAGGGAGACGGGTCTATTTTCCTCGCCTGACAGACGAACAGGTCATTTCTGTCAGGAAGACCCTCAATCCACTTGTAACAGTTGCTAATCCGCTCGATTACCACACCTTCATCTGGAACGACGACGCGGCGATGGCGGCAACCTTCACGGCTATGGTTTCTGCCAGATTCGACTTCAATATCCTGGTACTGGACTTTCCGCGTAGTGACCGATGCTGCGATAGCGACTGGTGGTCGGCAGTCGATGCTTTTGAAAGAGCGTTGAAAACCAATTCAGCACAAGGGGCGCTTGTCTCTTCAATGCCGGAAAACATTTCGGAAGATTACGCCGCAAGGCTTGTCGCGCGCGGCATATGCCCACTTCTCGGGATCTCGGAAGCATTGGACGCAATGGCGGCTGCAGAGGTTATTGGATCGGCATGGAAACAGCCCCTTCCTCCACCTCTGCTACCGGCCCCCTCAAACACGAATACTCCGACAGAAGGACAGGCGCGGGCCACCGCACCGCCTGACAGGCCTCCCGGAACCAATGTATCCTCTCATGGGAGAAGGAAAGCTCTCACCGAGGCTTCTGCAAAAGTACTGATTGCTGCAAGAGGGCTGTCAGTCCCGCCGGGGCTAGAGGCAGTGGGGGTTGATGAAGCAGTTTGGGCGGCTGGGACCATTGGCTTTCCTGTTGTGCTGAAGGTTTCGGGCATCGCGCACAAGTCGGAACAGAATGCAGTTCGCTTAAATCTTCTTGATCAGCAGGCGGTGAGGATCGCGGCAGAAGAATTGCTGATGCTTGGCAATCAGTTTTACGTTGAGCGAATGGTTGTAAACGGAGTTTGCGAACTCATTGTCGGTATAACGCATGATCCTCTGTTCGGTCCGGTAATGACCATCGGTTCCGGTGGTGTGTTTGTCGAGCTTCTCCAAGACAGTGTAACGCTGCTGCTGCCGGTAACGCATGAACAAATCGATACGGCCTTGAGATCACTCAAGATGTTTCCGTTGCTCGATGGATATCGCGGCCGTCCAAAGGCGGATGTTGAGGCTGCTGTCAGTGCCATCGCACGTATCGCGGATTGGATTGCCCTTACTCGCAATGAGATCGATGAACTGGATATCAACCCGCTGATTATCTGCGCCGAAGGAGAGGGCGCGTGGGTTGCAGACGCATTGATTGTGCCGGGGGTGTCTTCCACATCATACCCGATCGGAGCCAATCGTCTGAGAGTGAGCAGAACAGAGGGAGATTTTCCGTGTCTGAAGTCATAAGAACGCGTTGCGAAGGCGCAATACTTGAAATTATGCTTGACCGGCCAAAGGCTAACGCGATCGATCTTGGTACATCGCGCTTGATGGGAGAAACCTTCAAGGCATTCCGTGATGACCCGGCCTTGCGCGTTGCTATCGTCAAAACCGCTGGCGAAAAATTCTTCTGTGCTGGTTGGGATCTAAAATCGGCTGCTGCGGGTGATGCCGTTGATGGTGATTATGGTGTTGGTGGTTTTGGCGGGCTTCAGGAGCTTATTGACATGAATAAGCCAGTTATTGCCTGTGTCGACGGGATGGCAGTTGGCGGCGGTTTTGAATTGGCACTGTCCTGTGATCTGATTTATGCATCTGAAGGTTCAACTTTCGCCCTGCCGGAGATTACGGCCGGCACGTTGGCGGATGCCGCAACCATCAAGTTGCCAAAGCGCATTCCCTACCATGTTGCGATGGATCTTCTGCTGACCGGTCGTTGGATGGACGCGCAAGAAGCAATGCGATGGGGGCTCGTGAATGAAGTTTTGCCTGCAGACCGGTTAGATGAGCGGGTGTGGGAAATTGCGAACCTTCTGGCGGGTGGACCCCCGCTGGTTTTTGCTGCAATCAAGGAAGTCGTCCGTGAAGCAGAAGCAAGGGGGTTCCAGGACACGATGAACTGGATAACGAAACGAAAGTTCCGTTCTGTTGATGCGCTCTATGCCTCAGAAGATCAACAGGAAGGCTTCAGGGCTTTTTCGGAGAAACGCGATCCCGTGTGGAAGGGGCGTTGAAGACCACCCGATGGAGCGGCGGATGTCTCAATAGCCCGCGCTCTCCATCTTGCGTCCGGCGATTGCTTTCTCCAGCCAACCAATCTCCATTTCTGGTACAGAGGAAAGAAGCAATTCCGTATAGGCGTCGAATGGTGGTGTGAGAACGTCGCTCTTGGGACCATAGCGGACTACTTCACCGCGATACATTACGGCAATTGAGTCGGCAATCGATTCAACTGTCGCAAGATCGTGCGTAATGAAGAGATAGGCAACATCCTCTTCAGACTGAAGTTCGAGCAACAATTTCAAGATGCCGTTGGCCACCAATGGATCGAGCGCGCTGGTCACCTCGTCGCAGATGATGAGCTTGGGCTTGGCCGCAAGCGCACGTGCGATGCATACTCGCTGCTTCTGTCCCCCGGAAAGCTCAGCGGGATAACGATCGGCAAATCCGGTTCCCATCTCGATTTTCTCGAGCAGTTCCGCAATACGCGCATCACGTTGGCTACCGCGCATGCCGAAATAGAGCTCCAATGGTCGGCCGATTATCGTTGCGACTGTCTGACGTGGATTCATGGCCGTATCAGCCATCTGGTAAATCATCTGCAGCTCTCGCAGATCGTCACGGGTGCGGCTGGCGAGTGCATTCGATAATTGTCTCCCGGCAAAGGTGATCGTTCCCTCGCGAGGTGGCAACAAACCGGTAATGGCCCGTGCCAAGGTCGATTTTCCAGAGCCGGACTCGCCCACAACTGCCAGAGTCTGGCCTGCGGAGATCTCGACCGAGACGTTCTTCAGCACATTGGTTGTGCCGCCACCATAAGCGGCCGTCACATTGTCGATTTTGAGGATTGGTGTGGGGCTTGGCGGCCTTTCCTCATGCTCAATGTGATGTGCTGAAACCAGTTGTCCGGTGTACTCCCGGCGCGGCTCCTTGATGATTTGTTGGGTTTCGCCGCACTCGACCAACTTACCGTTGCGCAGGACCATGATTTCGTCGGAGATTTGTGCCACGACTGCAAGATCATGTGTAATATACAAGGCAGCGACGCCGGTATCACGAATGGCATTCTTGATTGCTGCCAGAACATCGATCTGAGTTGTCACATCGAGTGCAGTGGTCGGTTCATCAAAAATGATCAGGTCGGGCTCGGAACAAAGTGCCATTGCCGTCATCACCCGCTGTAATTGCCCACCGGATACCTGATGCGGGTAACGTTGGCCAATATTATCGGGGTCCGGAAGGCTCAGTTTGCGAAACAACTCCCTGGCCCGAGTCTCTGCCTCAGCACGTGTTGCTGTGTTGTGCTTGAGTGAGGCCTCGATCACCTGATCCATCAGTTTGTGTGCCGGGTTGAATGCAGCGGCAGCTGACTGTGCTACGTAGCAGACTTCACGGCCGCGTAACTTTCGCACGTCACTCTTGCTCAAGTCGAGGATGTCCCGACCGTTGAGGATGACCTCGCCTCCTGTGATACGCACCCCTCCGCGACCATAGGCCATAGGAGCAAGGCCGATTGTCGATTTTCCCGCCCCGGACTCTCCGATCAGCCCCAGCACTTTTTCCTTTTTCAGCGAGAGGGATACGTCATCGACAATGGTGATGTTGCGAGGAGGTTCTCCCGGAGGATAAACGGTTGCTTCAATCCGTAGATTACGGATCTCGAGCAGGGGGCCATCTGTCCGGGTGTCGGTATCGGATTTTGCCGGTACGTCAGCCATTACCTCGGCCTCCCTTCAGGTCGGATGTTCGATTTAAGATCCAGTCGGCAACGAGATTGACCGAGATGGCAAGGGCTGCAATTGCTGCTGCCGGAATAAGCGCTGCAGGAATGCCGAAGACAATGCCGTCCTTGTTGTCCTTGACCATGCCGCCCCAGTCCGCAGCAGGCGGTTGGACGCCGAGGCCAAGGAATGAGAGAGCCGAGAGAAAGAGGACTGCGAAGATAAAGCGCAATCCAAGTTCTGCAACAAGTGGCGACAAAGCGTTGGGCAGAACTTCACGCAAGATGATCCAGCGCAGGCCCTCACCCCGCAACTTTGCGGCTTCGACGAAATCCATGACGTTGATGTCAGCAGCGACCGCACGCGAGAGACGATAAACGCGGGTAGAATCGAGCAGGCCCATCACCAGGATCAGCGTCACGATCGTTGTCGGCAATACCGATAGCACAACCAGTCCGAAGATGAGGGTCGGTATAGACATCAAAAGATCGACGAAGCGTGACATCAAAGTGTCGAACCATCCGCCAAGGACAGCTGCTGAAAAGCCAAGAATCGAACCAAGGGTGAAAGACAGAGCAGTTGCCATTGCGGCAATGAAGATTGTGGTCCTTGCACCGTAGATCATTCTAGAAAGGAGATCGCGGCCAAGATTGTCAGTACCCAGCAGGTGCTGTGCTGACATTGGTTCCCATACATCTCCAACGATCTCGGCAAGTCCGTAGGGCGCAATGAGGGGAGCAAATACCGCTGTGAGCGCGAAAAGGGCTGTCAGAAGCAACCCAATACCCGCACCGAGCGGTATGCGTTTGATGTCGAGCATACCGCCCTCCTATTTTGGATGCCTGAGACGAGGATTGGAGAGGATTGCGACGACATCGGCAACAATGTTGAGGCCAATGTAAACAGCCGCAAAGATCAGGCCAACGGCCTGCACAACAGGTACGTCCCGCTTGGTAACATGGTCGACGAGATACTGACCCATGCCCGGATAGACGAAAATCACCTCAATGACGACGACGCCGACAACGAGAAATGCGAGATTGAGCATAACAACGTTGACAATTGGTGAGATGGCGTTCGGAAACGCGTGACGTCGAATGATGTCAAACGCGGAAAGCCCCTTGAGTTCTGCGGTTTCTATGTAGGCTGACTGCATGACATTGAGGATGGCGGCACGTGTCATGCGCATCATGTGCGCGAGGACAACGAACACGAGCGCCAGGACCGGAAGCGCTATGGCCCTCATGCGGTCGACAAACGGCATGCCGTCGTAGACCGTTGATACGCTTGGAAACCATTGGAGCTTCACGGCAAAGAAGAGCATCAGCAGATAACCGATGAAGAACTCAGGTAGCGAGGTTGAGGCGAGTGCAAAGCCGGAAATGGACTTGTCCACGATCCCGCCGCGATAGCGAACCGCCAGCAAACCGAGCAGTATGGCGAGAGGAACAGAGATAATTGCAGCCCAGAAGGCAAGGAACAGAGTGTTCCACAGCCTGCCACCAAGCGAGCTAGCGATGTCTTGCCCATTTGACAGCGCTGTCCCAAGGTCTCCGGTCAGGATGCCGCCGAGCCAATGGAAGTAACGGATAAACGCTGGATCGTTCAACCCGAGCTCTTTGCGCAGATTGGCCAGTGCCTCCGGTGTTGCCGCTTGGCCCAGGATCGATTGGGCCACGTCACCAGGAAGAATTTGTGTCCCCGCAAAAATAAGCACGGAGACAGCAAGGAGCAGAATGATACCCAGCGCTATACGCTGGGTAATCAATTTTACGATCAGGGGGTTCACCATCGGTCAGTCTTGCTGCAACCAGACCCGGATCGCCGCCTTGAGATTGGACGTTTCGTGGTTTGGATCTGCAACCCAGCCCTTCACTTCTTCACGGTGGGCATCGAGGAAGTCGTTGAACATCGGCAAGATCAGGCCGCCGTCGTCGCGAACAAGCATTGCTGCTTCACGGTACATCTCGGCACGCTTCGTGTCGTCAAGTTCTGCACGCGCTTCCAGGATGATCTTGTCGAATTTCTCATTGAAGAACCGCGTGTCGTTCCAGTCCGCGTCGCTGGTATAGGCGGTCGAGTACATCGAATCCTGTGTCGGACGCCCACCCCAGTAAGAGGTGCTGAAGGGTTGCTTGTTCCAGACTTCGGTCCAATAGCCATCACCAGGCTCTCGCTTGATTTCGATCTGGATACCTGCCTTGGCAGCCTGTTGCTGGTAAAGCTGGGCGGCGTCAACGGCGCCAGGAAACGCCACGTCAGAAGTACGCAGAAGGATTGGTCCGCTGTGGCCAGATTTTTGAAAGTGGAATTTGGCCTTGTCAGGATCGTATGTACGCTGCTCAATGTTTTCGGGGTAGAGAGCGTAGCTCTTGTTTATCGGGAAGTCATTTCCAACCGACGCATGACCTTGCAGGATTTGGGAGACCATCTGTTCCCGATCCATTGCAAGCTTCAAGGCCGTGCGCAGATCATGGTTGTCGAATGGTGTGGTGTTGCAGTGCATGATGAAGACATAGTGGCCCTTGGAGGGTACGCTCTCGATCACCACACCAGGTGCGCGCTTCAGTAGTGCTACCGTTTTTGGTTCGACACGATTGATGATGTGTACCTGGCCGGACTGCAATGCGGACATGCGTGCGGTGTTGTCGTTCATCACAATCACTTCGACGCTGTCGACATGCCCGACGTCATCGCGCCAGTAACCATCATACTTCGTTGATACATGACGAACGCCGGGTTCGTTTACCTCGACCTTGTAGGGACCGGTGCCGATGCCGGCGTCAGGGGCGTCCATGCCGCCATTTGGCTGGATGATGAGATGGTAGTCGGTAAGCAGCAATGGAAGGTCGGCATTGCCACGCAGGAGCTTAAAGACGACATTGTCGCCGTCAACGCTGATGTCTTCTATGTCTGTCAGGATGCCGAGGGCCGCAGACTTGGTGTTTTCGTCCGAATGACGCCGGATTGTCTGCGCAACATCCTCTGGTGTGAGATCCTTGCCATTGTGAAAAGTCACACCCTTTCGGATCTTGAAACGCCATTCTGCCGCGTCATCGGATGCTTCCCAGGACTCTGCCAGAACGGGTTGTGCCGTGCCGTCTTCGGGCGATTGAATAACCAGAAGCTCGCCCCAGGTCGAGCCGAAGTTTTGCGGTACCTGTGTCAGGAAGGTCGCAGGATCGAGGCTGTTGGTTGATTCACCTCCAACGAGACCCATCTTCAGAGCCCCGCCTTTTTGGGGCGCCTGTGCATTGGCGGCACTTACAAGAAGAGAATTTGCAAATGTCGCAGTAACACCCAATGCTGCGGCGCGGCCAAGAAAGTCACGCCGGCTCAGCCGTCCAACTGCAACGCTGCGGCTTAGAAACTCGAGTTCTCTCGACATGAAATTCTCCTCAATCTTGTTTAGGTTCCCGTGGGCCAGGTTGGGCGGCCTCATTAATCAGAAAATACTGGCTTTAATATCAGGAAACTGACTGCGTCGTTTGCGACATGACCTGACGTAAACAGGATGATTGTCCGGGTCAACCTTGTATGTGCCATTTATTCTTCATGATATCGGACGCGATTGATGTGTCTACTGGTTCAACAGGCGATGGATGACGAAGTGCATCGCGGTGTCTAAATCTGTCTTTGTGAAGGATTGGAGAGTAGAAATACTTGTGAGGCCGGTCGGGTCACTTGCAAGGGATCGTCGTGATCGTCTTTCCAATTGATGGAGCCTAGAGATCTCCATCAAAGGTGGGGGAGACGGTGACCAGTTTCGACCCTGGTGACGTCAGGTAGTGCTTGACAGGCTCCGGGAGCGAACCGTCAATCTTGTACAAGCCGCATCTCGAGATCAGTGCACGCAGGTCAACGTCGTGCCCGAGATAGCGCCAGATCATTCGCGATGTATAGGGAAGATTCTCCTTTCTCCACGATACGCCCATGGTGATACCACGCAAGTACAGTCGCTGATGAATTTCAAAGGGCATGAGGATCGTTTGAGCAAGCATCGTGTGCTCCCCATGTGTGCGTTCGGTGACAAAGATACGATTGCGTTGATATGCAGCAAGCCCAATGTAGCGCGCGTGCATGTCGATTCCGCTTGTGCTGTCGTTTATGCGTTCCCGTGAAGCAACGACGACACGCCCGTTGCGCTCCTTCAGGTGCGTGCAGGCGCATACGACCTTGCCGGGCCATGACATCGATAAATGGTAGGTTTGATAGAAGCCGAGGTAACGCTCCATCATGGACATGTCGCCGGGATATGCATCGAAAAGAGCGTCGCTCTGCTCGGCGGGAATGTTCAGGCCGGACAGTCGTTTGCGAAAGATGTCGCAAGGCAGGTTAAAGGCTTCTGGCTCGACCGCGAACGCTCTCGCGATGCGTAACTGGTTATGAGCAGATGGTAGCGCTTGACCGTTGATGTAGCGATTGAATTGTTGTCGATTAATGCCGATCTCGCGACAGACTTGAGAAATCGATGTTCGCGTTCCGCATGCATGCTTGAGATTGGTGGCGTATGTATGCCGGACTTCATTCATGATTGTTCAGATCCCGATGTCTCTAGTAGCGTAAAAGAACATAAACTAGCGTCAAGTCGTGAACTTGAGGAGTCGCCGAATATTGGGCACGATCGGAGGTATCTTCAAACTTTCAGAGGTCCATCAATGAGAGACAATCGTCAGGAAACGCCGCGCATCAACCCTACTCGACGGGGCTTCGTTCAAGGCGGCGTCGCATTGTTCTCCCTGACAGCCACGGGCTTTCCGTTGACAAGGGCGTTCGCACAAGAGCCGAAGCGTGGTGGGCATTTGAAACTTGGTATTGGAGGTGGTGCATCGGCCGATACCCTGGATCCAGCCTTGGCAAGCGCCACAGTTGCTTTCACAATTGCTCATACCTGGGGTGATACACTCGTTGAATCGCATCCTGAGACTGGCGAGGCGATGCCGGGACTGGCCGAATCCTGGTCACCATCGGCAGATGCAAAGGTCTGGACGTTCAAGATCAGGCAGGGGGTGACTTTCCATGACGGCAAGCCGCTGACTGTTGCTGATGTTGTTGCAACACTGAAGCGACATGTGGACGAGAAGTCGCAGTCCGGAGCGCTCGGGCTCCTTGGTTCGCTTGTGCGGATCGAGGAGACAGCAGGTGATCTCGTGATTACGTCTTCGGAAGGCAATTCCGATCTGCCACTCCTTCTTACAGATTATCACCTGCAGATTCAGCCGAATGGCGGGCTGGATGATCCAAATGCCGCAATCGGTACCGGACCATACAAATTGACCGGATATGAGCCCGGTATTCGCGCGACCTTTGAGAAAAACCAGGAGGATTGGCGCGAAGACCGTGGCTATGTCGACAGTGTCGAAATTATCGTCATGAACGATGCGACGGCGCGAATGTCCGCTCTGATGTCTGGACAGGTCCATTTCATTAATACCATCGAGCCGAAGACGGTGAACCTGTTGCAGCGGGCGCCGAACGTGGAAATCCTACAAACGTCAGGTAAGGGCTTTTATTCCTTTCTTATGCATTGCGACACCGCACCCTTCGACAACAATGATCTGAGAATGGCGCTCAAGCTCGCAATCGACAGAGAAGCTCTTCTAAAACAGGTTCTCGGCGGCTTCGGTACTTTGGGCAATGATTATCCAGTGAATGAAAACTATGCGCTGGCGCCCACCGACATCGAGCAACGTGTTTATGACCCCGAAAAGGCTGCGTTCCACTATAAGAAATCAGGTTACGACCAGCCGATCCTTCTGCGGACTTCCGAAGCAGCCTTTCCCGGCGCTGTAGATGCTGCGCAGTTGTTCCAGCAAAGTGCGAGCAAGGCGGGTATTCCGATTGAAGTCCGGCGTGAGCCTAGTGACGGATACTGGACCGAGGTCTGGAATGCAAAGCCGTTCTGCGCGTCCTATTGGGGTGGTCGTCCGACCCAGGACTCACGCTATGCTACATCGTATGTGTCGAATGCCGAATGGAATGATACCCGTTTCAAGCGCCCCGATTTTGACAAGCTTGTTTATCAGGCTCGCGCTGAACTCGATGATGACAAGCGTCGTGCACTTTATCGCCAGATTGCTCTCATTGTGCGCGACGAAGGCGGGCTCATTTTGCCAGTCTTCAACGATTACGTGAATGCTGCTTCTACGCAGTTGAAAGGATTCGTGCACGATATTGGCAACGACATATCCAATGGAAAGGTTGCAAGCCGTGTCTGGCTGGATACCTGATCATCGATACCTCCGGTAATGATTGTCACCTTCAAGCCGACGGATGTCACGCGCCGAATGTGCGAACTGCTGCGTTTCATCCGTTAGCCAACAGTCTTCTTTTTCTCGGGAAAATCTAATGAGCCAAAGCCAGTTCACTGTGCTGGACAACGAATGGATCACCGTTCGTGACGGAACGCAACTCGCTGCCCGCATCTGGATGCCAAGGCAGGCGGCGTCTCAGCCAGTACCTTCCGTTCTTGAGTTCCTTCCCTATCGCAAGCGCAATGGGACTGCACCGCGCGATGAATCCACGTATCCTGCTTTCGCAGCCGCCGGAATCGCCGGCGTGCGTGTCGACATTCGTGGGTCAGGCGAATCGGAAGGTGTAATCGACGGTGAATACACCCCACGCGAACTCTCTGATGCCTGCGAGGTCATTGAATGGATCGCGCGTCAGCCCTGGTCGAACGGTAACGTCGGGATGATGGGGATATCCTGGGGTGGATTCAACTGTCTCCAGGTTGCTGCCTTGAAGCCGACGGCCCTCAAGGCCGTGATATCGATCGCATCGACTACTGATCGCTACAACGATGACATCCATTACAAGAATGGCACTCATTTGTCCGCACAGCTTTCCTGGGCCGCCACCATGCAGGCTTATCAGTCACGAGCGCCGGATCCTGCAATTGTTGGGGATCGGTGGCGTGAAATGTGGCTCCAGCGCCTTGAGGACGAACCGTTTTTCATGGAAGAGTGGCTGCGCCACCAACGCCGCGACGGGTTCTGGGAGCACGGTTCGATCTGTGAGAATTTTGAAGAATTCTCTGTTCCCGCACTCGTGATCGCAGGCTGGGCCGATGGCTACAGAAACACACCTCTCAAGGCGGTGGAGGGTATGCCGCGAATGGCCAGAGCCCTCATAGGCCCATGGGTTCACAAGTATCCACATTTCGCATATCCAAAACCACGTGCCGATTTCCTTGGTGAAGCAATTGCCTGGTGGAACTGTTGGCTCCGTGATGAGAAAAACGGTGCGGATGCAATTCCTCAGGTCAGGGCCTATATCCTTGACGGGCCAAAGCCGGCATTGTGGCGCGACCGTGACCCAGGATTCTGGGTGGCGAAGAAGGAGTGGTCCAAACCTGCAACACTCGATCTGGCGATTGCCAGGGACATGCAGCTCACTCCGAATGTCGAGCAGAAGGCTGAAGGGAAAACGATCTTACGTTCTCCGCTTGATACGGGCACGGCCTCCGGCGAGTGGTTTACGTTGAAGCCAGATTCCGAGTTACCCGGTGACCAGCGTCCTGATGATGCCGGTTCAGTTATATTTGACAGCGCACCGATTGATGGGGATGTTCTTGTGCTGGGGCAACCCGTCGTCAATGTAAGGGTTACAAGTGACGCACCTCTCGCCAATCTTTGCGTAAGAATAGTTGACGTTCACCCGGATGGGACGGCAACCCGCGTGACATTCGGTGTACTCAACCTGGCGCATCGCGACGGTAATGCTGAACCTTTGCCTCTTGTGCCGGGGCAACCGGTCGATCTCGCGCTGACCCTGGACGCTTGCGGTTATCGGTTTGCACCTGGGCACCGCATCCGGCTGGCTCTTTCAACGGCCTACTGGCCGATGATCCTTCCGCCACCCGTGGATGTGTCACTCGAACTGGATCTTGCCTCGGTCGAACTGGGCTTGCCTCTGCTTGGTGAACATGACCGGATTTCTGTCCCCGAACCAGCCAATCCCGATCCATTGCCGCGATATGAGATACAGGAGAAAGGTGGATCGCAACGTATTGTAGAACGGGACCTCGTTGCCGGTCGTACGCACTACCGCGTATTTGAGGATACGGGCCTCAATTGCCATCCGGAAAATGGATTGGCGTCGCGTGAAATCTGTGAAGAGATTTGGTCGATAGACACAGACGATCCGCTCTCAGTGACAGGTTCAAGCCGCTGGACCTGTATTGCCGAGCGTCAGGGATGGAGGACGACTACACATGTGACATCGACTCTCTCCTGTACGGAAACGGAGTGGATCATTGCCGCGTTGGTTGAAGCAATTGACGATGGAGCAACCATCTTCTCACGGCGCAAGGAGACAAGGATCCGACGTGACTTGATGTAGTCGTTGCGTGCGAACGAAAGTTATCGTTCCGGCTCGGAGAACAGATCGCAATTCAGTCCGAATTAGGATCTTGGCGCTATCAACAACGTCCTCAATTATCTCCACTACTGGAGTGATGGGGCGCTCTGGACCCGATTGGCCCCTCCTGTGGCATGAAAACTTCAAGAAGCCCCACAGAAATGCGGGCTTCTTTGCGGGTCACAACACTTGCCACTGGCTGGGTATAGATGGATTGTAGATGCTGGCTGGGAGACTTCGGTGTCTTGACCATCCCGTTTCGACGCAAGGAGTTCGAACAGTGTTCGCCGATAAAGATTGCAAAAAGTGCTGGTGAGCCACCAGGCTCAATTAGTGTTCTGGAGCTACTCGCGCATATGCACCAAGGATGAACCGCTCTGCCTGAAGCAGGTAAACTTCGAGAGTCTCGGCCGCAACGGTAGCGTTATCATCTTCAAGCAATTTTACGATTTTATGGTTCTGATCGATGAATGGCGCATGAAGAAACTCCGGATTCTGCAGTAACCCGAAGACGAGTCTGAGTTCTAAAGATACTTGAGCATAAAATGCTACCAGACGGGGGCTGTCTGCCAGTTCGACGATTGCAGCATGAAAATTGATGTCGGCACTGCCTACCCCTAACCAGTCTGCGGCGGAACGGCATTTGAGGGCCCTTTCGACCGAGGCTCGCATTTTCGTTACTGCAGGGTGGTGTGGGTTTGCCTGTGCAACAGCCGGGATCTCGATGAAGCGACGGATCCGATAGATGTCGATGATGGTTGACATGCCTGGCGTTGATACAAACACGCCGCGATTTGCTTCGTAACGTAGTAGGCCCTCTCTTGTGAGAAGGCGAAAAGCTTCCCTTAAAGTATTGCGAGAAACCTGCAGTTCCTCGCTTAGCGTTAACTCTGACAGATGGCGACCGGGTGTGAGTTGTCCGTTAACGACCCGCTCCCGAATGCGCGTTGCGACTGTTTCGGCCAGTGTCTGGAGCGTTTCCGGCACGATTTCTCTCATATTGCTGATACGTCCACTCTGTCTCGTTTGTTGGAATTTGCAGTGACTATAAAAATCGGGATCCGTTGTGTTGCGGCCAGCGCTTTGGCTGACCATGGTTCCGATCAAAGGTAAAGCTCCCAAGGCCGAGAGTGCAAATAAATCAGAATCGGCAGTCATTTCCCTGGCATTCAAACGAGCGTTGTAGTGGAGATAGGCAAAAATTGTTCAACAGTCTAGACGAGATTGCATGAGATTGATAACTACATTGTAGCGAACAGGAGTTTCGAGTGGTTGATCTTAACAGCGATTTGGGCGAGAGCTTTGGTGCTTGGACCATGAGTGATGATGTTGCCATGCTGGACGTTGTCAGTAGTGCAAACATTGCCTGTGGATTTCATGCGGGAGATCCCGCAGGAATACTCCAGACGCTTCATGCGGCTAAAGAGCGGCGTATTTCTGTGGGCGCGCATGTTGGCTACCGTGATCTCGTAGGGTTTGGCCGGCGAGACATGGACCCCTCCAGGGAGGAATTGAGAGCGGATGTCATCTATCAGATTGGAGCACTGAAAGGGCTGGCGGCAGCAGCAGGTACATCTGTTACCTACGTCAAGCCTCATGGCGCGTTGTATAATACAATTGCCGTCGACCGTCGTCAGGCTGATGACGTTATCAGCGCGATCTTGAGTGTTGATCCAAGTCTTACACTTGTTGCGCTTGCCGGCTCACCTCTCGTAGATCAGGCACGATCCGCCGGGCTGACGGTCGTGGCCGAAGCCTTTGCCGACCGTGCTTACAAATCCGATGGAAGCCTTGTCTCACGCAGGGAAAAGGGGGCGGTTTTGCATGACCCGGATCTTGTGGCGTCGCGCATGCTGCAAATGGTTCGAGAAGGTGCAATCGATTCGATTGACGGGCAACTGACAAGGATTGAAGCGCAGACGATCTGTGTTCATGGCGACAGTCCAAGCGCAGTCTTGATGGCGTCACGTCTTCGAACGGTTCTTGAAGAAGCCGGTGTTCCAATTCGTTCTTTCGTGAGAACGGATTAAGGGACGCCATGAAAGTCGTATCGCTCGATCAGTGCCGTAATTACTCGATACGTGTGCTGCCTGTCAGGGCTGGCTACGTGCTGGTCGAATTGGGCGACTTGGGAACAACGCTGGCGATGCTTGCGGCGTTACATGACCATCCCGTCCCGGGTATCAAAGAGATCATTCCTGCAGCCCGCAGCCTCATGATCGAATTCGACCCGGCAGACGTTTCGCTTGATGTTCTTATCGATATTTTCGCTTCGTTAAGGGGGGCGGAGCCTGAACCTTGCTCGGGGTCGCTCACTGAAATACCGGTCCGTTACGACGGGGAGGACCTCTCTGAACTGGTTGAGCTGCTTAAGATGACTGCAGATGAAATTGTCATGCGTCATAGTAGCTGCGAGTACACTGTTGCATTCACGGGGTTTGCTCCGGGATTTGCATATCTCAGCGGAGGGGATCCGCGTTTGACAGTGCCGAGGCGGAGTTCGCCACGCATGCGTGTGCCTGCGGGCTCCGTTGGACTTGCCGGTGAGTTTAGTGGGGTTTACCCCAAAGTCAGTCCGGGAGGGTGGCAACTGATTGGCACTACACCACTCGAGATGTTTGATTTGGATCGGACGCCAGCGACGCTGTTGCAGCCAGGTGATCGCGTACGTTTCGTCGACATGTCGAAGTGCCAACCTCACGAAATCGCAAAGCGGCCCGAGGTGTCCAAGGTCCGGGCCGAGACGTCAGCCCGTGTCGTGCCGTCTGCTACAATGGAAATCATTTCTGTTGGCCTGCCGGTCTTGTTTCAGGATCTCGGAAGGCCGGGCCAGGCCTGTCAGGGAATTGGCAGGTCTGGCGCGATGGACCGTCGGAGTCTGCGTTTGGCCAATACCCTTGTCGGAAATGCGACTGGTATGGCTGCGCTGGAGATCGTGATGGGCGCGCTGACGTTCAAGATGACCGGTCATGCTGTCATGGCAGTATGTGGGGCGCCCGTCGCGATTACGATCGCTTCTTTGAATGGCGAAACGGTTGAGGCTGCCCATGATAGGGCCATCGCTTTGAATGAAGGGGATGTCGTGACACTCGGTGTACCCTCAGCTGGAACGCGTTCCTATCTTGCCATGCGCGGCGGCTTCGATGTTTCTTCGGTCCTGGGCAGTTTCGCGACAGATACGCTTGCGCAGATTGGTCCGCCACCGGTCTTGTCAGGGGATGTGATTCCGATTGTTCCCGTAACGGCGGGGACAGCCATCTCTCTTCCGTCGCAGCCGGGAATTCAGATGCCATGTCCCGGAGAGACAGTCACGTTGGATGTGGTACTGGGTCCAAGAACGGACTGGTTCACGAAAGAAGCCGTCGAAAGTTTCTTGTCCCAAGCCTGGGACGTAACTGCACAGTCGAGTCGAGTTGGTTTTAGACTTGAGGGTGAACCGCTCACGCGTCTGAACCGAAACGAGCTTCCTAGCGAGGCGACTGTGCGAGGTGCCATTCAGGTGCCCGCCAGTGGCAAGCCGGTGCTGTTTCTGGCCGATCATCCGATAACGGGCGGCTACCCGGTTATTGCCAATGTGGCAAACCACCATCTTGATATTGCGGGGCAAGTTCCTGTTGGCGCACGGATTGTCTTCAATGCTACAAACGATTTTGTCCCTCGCCTTATACCGGGAAAACACTCATGAAGACGATTCTGATTGCAAATCGCGGCGAAATAGCATTGCGGATCATTCGGGCATGCAAGGATTACGGTCTCCGCTCGGTCGCAGTATATGCCGATATTGATGTTAACGCGTTATTCGTATCCCAAGCCGATATGGCTTTTGCACTCGATGGTTCTAGCCCTAAGGACACCTATCTCCATATTGAGAAATTGATTGCCATTGCCAAGCGTTCAGGTGCGGATGCCGTGCATCCAGGTTACGGGTTCTTATCCGAAAGGGCAGACTTCGCCCAGGCCGTAATGGATGCCGGGTTGACCTGGATCGGGCCGAACCCCAAGGTGATAGAGGTACTTGGTGACAAGCTCGAAGCGCGTCGGATAGCAAAGCGTGCCGGAGCGCCTTTGGTCGCAGGTAGCCAGGGAGCAATTTCAAGTTCTGTAGAAGCGCTGGAATTTGCACGCCAATTTGGATTGCCTGTTGCCATCAAGGCGGCGCATGGCGGTGGTGGACGCGGCATGAAGATTGCGCATCACCTGGATGATGTGGAGGAGTGCTTTGCCTCTGCAACTCGCGAGGCGATGGCCGCCTTTGGCAGAAGTGAGTGCTTCATTGAGCGGTTTATCGAAAACCCGCGTCACATCGAAGCGCAAATACTGGCGGATCATTTCGGCAACGTGGTAGTTGTCGGTACACGGGACTGCTCTTTGCAGCGGCGGAATCAAAAATTGATTGAGGAAGCACCTGCGCCTTTTCTGTCATCCGAACAGCGGAAGACGATCGAGATGGCTGCGCGCGATATTTGTGTTGAAGCTGGATATACCGGCGCGGGAACTGTGGAATTCCTCCTTGGTTCAGATGGGTTGATCTCCTTCCTGGAAGTCAATACGCGTCTCCAGGTAGAACATCCCGTTACGGAAGAGACGACGGGACTTGATCTTGTGATCGAGCAGTTTCGAATTGCAGAAGGCCTTCCGCTTAATGTCAGTGAGATGCCGACACCACGCGGACATGCGATCGAATTTCGTATCAATATAGAGGACCCAGGTCGGGGTTTCCTGCCTGCAGCCGGTGAGATTGTCGAGTTTGTGGTGCCATCCGGGCCAGGCATCCGCCTCGACACTGGTGTAGCAAGTGGCTCGGTTGTGCCGCCAATGTTTGATTCTCTCGTCGCCAAGCTGATTGTCTGGGCACCGACGCGCGAGCAGGCGATTGCCCGGGCTCGCCGAGCACTCAGTGAGTTCAGGATTGAAGGCGTGCCCTCAGTTCTTCCCTTTCACCGAGCCGTCATCAACCATGCCGATTTCATTGGTGATGATTTTAAAGTCCACACGCGCTGGATTGAAGTTGATTTTGCGCAAAGCATCTCGATGGAGGATCGACCGCCCGCAGCCGACGGAAGCGGGTTGCTGCGCGGTCGCATAGAGATTGACGGAAGATTGGTCACTGTAGGCATCCCGGATGCATTCCTGCGACTCCTCAACCCTTCCATTTCGATCAAAAACCCAACGGAATCGACCAAGGTCATTGACGACGATGGCGTAGTAGTCGCCCCTGTTCCGGGCACTCTTGTTCAATGGCACGTCAAAGATGGCAGTCATGTTGCGAAGGGCGACGTGATTGCGACTATGGATGCGATGAAGATGGAAACGGGTGTTTCGTCGCCAAAAGCCGGCAACATATCTCTTATCGCTCAGGTAGGGTCTTTTCAAACTGCCGGTGCCGTTATCGCAAGGGTAACGGAAAAGCGTGACAACGGAGCATCCAACAGTCTCGCGAAAACGCCGGAGACCCAGACATGACGATGGCTATGAATGACCGTAATCCGCTCCTGACGGTCGAAGGGCTCAGTGTCAGTTTTGGTGCTCAGCGTGTTGTTGATGATCTCTCATTTGTCGTTGAGCCGGGCAGGACGGTCGCAGTTGTAGGGGAGTCCGGCTCCGGAAAATCGGTCACTTCCTTATCGATCATGCGTCTGGCCGACATGATGGGCGCGAAATTTGCGTCGGGAAGTATCATGTTCGAGGGCAAGAACCTGCTCGAGGCAACGCAGAAAGAGATGCAGGTCATACGCGGTAAGGATATCGCCATGATCTTTCAGGAGCCGATGACGTCGCTAAATCCCCTCTTTACGGTCGGTGATCAGATCAGCGAAGTTCTCATCCTGCATGAAGGGATGACCAAGGCGGCCGCGATCTCCGAGACAGAGAGGCTTCTGGACATGGTTCGCCTGCCGGATTCCAGGGGACTCCTGAAACGCTATCCGCACCAGTTGTCGGGAGGAATGCGCCAACGTGTCATGATAGCCATGGCTCTTGCCTGCCGTCCTAAGCTTCTTATCGCCGACGAGCCGACAACCGCACTCGATGTTACGATCCAGGCCCAGATCCTCAATATCATGCGGGATCTGCAAAAAGATCTCGGGATGGGAATGATTTTCATCACCCATGATATGGGCGTAGTTGCCGAAATGGCAGACGATGTCGTGGTGATGTGGAAGGGCCGGAAAGTGGAGGAAGGCGCTGTCCATGCGATCTTCAAGGATCCAAAGCATCCCTACACGCGTACCCTTCTCGCAGCTGTTCCACGTCTGGGCAGCATGGCTGGAGAGGATTTTCCCAAGCGTATGCCCCATACCGTTCTCGAGGACGGCCGGCCGAAGCTTGTCGGAGAGCAACGTCGCCAAGACACGGCGCGCTACGACGGTGAGCCGCTGCTTTGTGTCAAGGATCTGTTTGTTCGTTTCGATATTCGCAAAACTCTCTTCGGGAGAGCCACTCACCGCCTGAGTGCCGCCTCAAACGTTAATCTTGAGATTTATCCGGGTGAAACACTTGCGCTTGTTGGAGAGTCTGGCTCTGGAAAGTCAACGATCGGTAGAACGATCCAACAGCTCCAGAAGGCAATGTCAGGTGATATTGTTTTCGATGGTAAGAAATACTCGTCAATGTCCCCGGCGCAACGGTTTAGGATGCGCCAGGAGGTACAGTATATTTTCCAGGACCCTTTCGCGTCGCTCGATCCACGAAAGACAGTCGGTTTCTCAATCGCAGAGCCGATCAGGACGCATGGTCTGATCACGGATCCCGGGGCCTTACGTCGCCGTGTCGATGAATTGCTGGAGCGAGTGGGGCTGGGTTCTGATCATGCGCAACGCTACCCCCACGAATTTTCTGGCGGACAGCGCCAGCGCATCTGCATCGCCCGTGCGCTTGCCTCCAAACCGAAACTGATCATTGCTGACGAAGCCTTGTCAGCACTAGACGTGTCGATTCAGGCCCAGATTATCAATCTCTTCATGGATCTCCAGGCCGATCACGGTCTCGCCTATCTTTTCATAAGCCACGATATGGCAGTGGTCGAGAAGATGAGCCACCGGGTTGCCGTCTTGTACCTTGGTCAGATTATGGAGATGGGTAGCCGCCGTCAGGTGTTTGAAACACCGGCGCATGATTACACGCGCCGTCTCCTGTCTGCTGTTCCAGTCGCTGATCCGGGTGTCAGACGAAAGAATGTGATGATCGAGGGTGATATCCCCAACCCGGTTCGTCGTGTCGGTGATGAGCCGAAAATCCTCGTACACGAGGAAATAGCTTCAGGCCACTTTGTGGCAAAAAATATCTGAAAACTGCAACAAGCTGCACTAAATCGAAGAGGAAGAGGACGAGAAAATGAAGATGATGAAACGGGGTTTGAGAGCGAGCGTCATGGCGCTGGCTCTTTCGGGAATCGCGTTCTCGGCAGTGCCTGCGCTTGCGACGGGAAAGATGACGGTTTCTTCGCCACAAGATCCAGGTAGCTGGGATCCGATTGATACGTTTCTTGTAGCCTGGGCCGCGGTCTCCACGAATATTTTTGACGGGTTAACCTATCGTGGCCCCGACATGAAGCTCGTGCCTGCACTTGCCGAAAGCTGGGAAGAACTCGATGACGGAAAGCGTATCCGCTTCAAATTGCGGCAGGATGTTTCCTTTCACAATGGTGAGCCATTTAATGCGGCAGCTGTGAAGTACACGTTCGACAGGCTCCTGGGCGAAGAAGGTTCCAAGGGTCCGCAGCGCTCGAATTATATCGCAATCGAAAGTGTCGAGATCATCGATGACTACACGGTGGACATGAAGCTTTCGACGCCGGATCCGGTTCTCCTGATCAAGCTTGCAGGTTATGGCGCGATGATTGTACCGCCAGAGTATATTGAAGAGCACGGCGAAGACCATTTCAATCTCAATCCTGTCGGCACCGGAGCATTCAAGTTTTCTTCTTATGAGCCAAAGGTCGGCATTAAGCTTGAGGCGAATGCCGATTATTGGGGTGGCGCTCCCAAGTTGTCCGAGCTGGAATATCGGTTCATTGCAGAACCGGCGACAGCTGTGGCAGAGCTACAGGCTGGCCGTATCGACTTGGTCATTCCGCCCACTATTCCTATTGGGATGATCCCGGTGATCGAGGGAGATGATAATCTCGAGATTGTCAGTGTTCCTGGACCGACAGTTGATGCGTTGCGTTTCAATACGCGCGATGGCATTACCGCCGATGCCAGGGTGCGTAAGGCGATCATCATGGCTGTCGATCGCAAGATGATTGTTGACACCATCCTTGCCGGACAGGGGGCCGAGATCGCAACCTTCCAAAGTGCACTCTCATTCGGCTATGACCCTGACCTTGCGCCGCTACCTTTCGATCCGGAAGGCGCCAAGAAACTGTTGCAGGAGGCCGGCGTTGAGCAGGGCGCCCCGGTGCAGATTGACATACGCGGTAATGACAGCACCATGAACGAGGTTGCGCAGATTATCTCAAGTTACCTGTCGATGGTGGGGCTTACTGCCACGATCAAGCCGTATGAGACCAACGTTTTGATCAATGACATCATCCCGCAAGGTAAAACAGGTGCGATGTTCCAGCAAAAATGGGGTGGATGGACGTTCGATTACGATAATACGGCCTATTCGATGTATCACTCTGGCGAAAAATGGAACCCTTATGAAAAGGATGAGACCCTGGACAAGCTGCTGGAATCGCAGCGTCCGCTGACAGACCGTGCTGAACGCGAAAAGATCCTGAAAGAAATTGGTGCATACGTCGCTGATCAAGCTCTGGAACTTCCGCTTTATAACAGCAATGCGATCTATGGAATTTCCAAGCGCGTTAAGGGCTTTGTCGCTGCACCGGACAACCGGCTGAAGTTGACGGACGTTACCGTAGAGTAACTGAATGAGCGAGTGCCGCCTGAAAACGGCGGCGCTTGCTCCTGTTTCGAAGGATAAGAACGTTGGCCGGTTTCCTTATCAAGCGATTGTTGCAGGCAGTTTTTGTCGTCATAGCCATTACACTGGTTGTGTCTTTCGCTATTCGTCTTACAGGCGATCCAGCGATGATGATGTTCCAGGGTGGCGGCAGCATGACGGAGGATGACCTTGCACGTATTCGTGCGGCTCTGGGTACAGACAAGCCGTTCATGGTGCAGTATCTCGAATTCCTCAAAGGGCTTGTAACATTTGACCTTGGGCGAAGCTTCGTTGGGGGGACGCAGGTTTCTACATTAATCGGAAATGCCCTTCCGGCGACACTTCTGCTTGCGTTCATTTCGATGGCAGTCTCGATCGCGTTATCGATTCCGCTGGGAGTAAAGGCAGCAACAGCCAGAGGAAAAGGTGCCGATCAGCTTATACGGATCTTGTCGCTGGTTGGACTTTCATTTCCGAATTTCTGGCTGGCCATCATGCTGGTATTGCTATTCTCCATCACGCTTGGCTGGTTGCCTCCGAGCGGCATGGGCGGAGTGGCCAGTTATGTCATGCCGGCCGTGACAATGGGAGTAATCCTGACCGCAACGAATGTCCGTCTGGTGCGCACATCTATGCTGGATACCTTGCAGTCACAGTATATCATGGTGGCGCGAGCCAAGGGACTGAGCGAAAGCAAGGTTTTATACAAGCACGCGCTTCGCAATTGTGCCATTCCACTGATCACATATTTTGGCTTGCAGTTTGGTGGGCTTCTGGGCGGTATTGTCGTCATTGAACGAGTTTTCAACTGGCCTGGCATGGGGACGCTCGCGTTCGACGCGGTGGCCGCGCGTGACTATCCTGTCCTACAGGCCGTCATTACCGTGTTGGCGCTTTTAATCGTCGGGATCAATCTTCTGGTCGATATTGCCTATGGCCTAGTCGATCCTCGCATTCGTACGGAGTGATTGTCATGGCTGCAAAAATATCCTCCGGCCTGTCGCGGTTCGCCAGCCTGGAATTCGTTCTTGGCGCAACACTAACCATCACCATTTGTCTGGCGGTGCTCTTGTCCGACGTTCTCTTTCCTGGTGGTGCCGACAAGATTGACCTGATGGCGCGTTTGACGAAGCCCTTTGTTGACATGGCGCATCCGCTCGGTACCGACCCGCTCGGTCGCGACGTCTTGGCTCGTGTCGTTGCCGGAGGCAAGATTTCTCTTCTCGTCGGTTTTACATCCGTTATCGGTGCCGTGATCTTTGGTGTAGTGATGGGCCTGATTGCCGGATATTACCGTGGGTTTTGGGATATGGTCGTCATGCGTTTTGCCGACCTCCAGTTGGCAATGCCGTTTATCTTGCTTGCGATTACCTTCATTGCAATTGTCGGCGGCAGCCTTACGAACACGATCATTTTGTTGATCGTGTCGCAATGGGTGCAATACGCTCGCCTGGTACGCGGTTCAGTTCTGACGCTGCGCGAACAGGAGTTTATCCTGTCTGCTCGTGCTATCGGTGTGAAGGACTGGCGGATCATCCTGCAGCATCTTCTGCCGAATTTGCTCGGGCCGGTTATTGTGTTGATGACGCTCAACGTCGCCAACAACATCTTGCTCGAAAGCAGTCTGACATTTCTCGGGCTTGGTGTAGACCCAACTATTCCAAGTTGGGGTGGCATGCTTGCCGACGGGCGCACGTATCTACAGACAGCTTGGTGGGTCAGCGTCTTTCCGGGTCTGGCCATTCTCCTGACCGTCCTTGGTCTTAATCTTCTTGGGGACTGGCTGCGCGATAGCCTTGATCCGACAGGCCGAACTTCAAGGTAATCAACATGACAGAAATTTTCAGACAGACCTTTGAACGCAGTCTCGACAAGCTGGTGGAAAACGCGAAGTCGGGAGATGTATTTGAGGCTTGGACGTTTGATGATACGCAAAGCCGTCGGTCAGCCGAAAAGAAATTGGCAGATAGAAATGTCAGGGCCCGTATCCATAGCGCCTACAAGCCCCTGTTGTCCTTCTTCCGGGAGAATGTTGATCTTTCAAATGTTGAAAGCGTCGAAATTCACTATCCTGTGCATGTCAATGCGCCCGCGAACCGCTTCCGACTGGAGGCATATCCGCTTGCTTCACTGGTTGGGCAATCTGAAATTAAGTTCTTTGCTCGTGAAGACGATGAATTTTACTATCAGGTGAAACTCACCCGTGGTGGGGAGGTGGAGACATTTACGGTATTCGCTCCCAACCGAGTTCACACAGATATCGTCGGCGAGACCAATGTTTCTCCTACCGGTTGGATACGCCATGCAGACGACGAAGTTGGTGAACGTCTGATCACGGACTACGAGTCGCTTTTTGACGACACGGTTCGCGCAGTCTCACAATATGACTGGGGTGAGGAAGAGCCCTATTTTGAAGAGCTGAACATTCGTGTTGAATATCCATCGGATGATGAACCGCTCCCAGTCGCAGACGAAGTCATCAGCCTGCGTGAAGCGCTGCACGAAGATATCTACTTCTCATTGCTCGAAGTTTTTCAAAAGAGGTCCGGACGAACGCTTGGGGATCGCGGGTTGAAGCCCGGGCAAATCGTACCGGAGATCGTGAAGAGCGGATCAGCGGTGACCGTGTGTGTGGAAATACGACCATACTCGACCATCACCCAAGCTGGTGATGATCAAGAAAAGAGCATCGACGGAGCCCGGGAACCATTAGCGGTAGCTCAGATCGATCGAGATTTGAGGTCAATCGGCGGGCTTGAGTTCAACGCGCGCTCGCAAGCCGGACGGGTGGTTTCAGGTCGACATGTCCAGGGTAGCGATGCCGCAGTCATGATCAGTGCCGGACAGCATGCCAATGAAACGACGGGTATCGTTGGGGCGTTACGTGCGGGGCGTGTCCTGTTGCAAAGAGATGGTGCGAATTTCACAATCGCCCCTCTAGAGAACCCGGACGGCTATGCACTTCACCAAAGGCTGCGCGTTGATAATCCGCGGCATATGCATCATGCCGCACGCTATACGGCCTTGGGTGATGACCTCGAATATCGGACGTCCGAGAATGCGCGCGGATGGATAAACGAAAAGGAAATTCGATACAAGGCGCAAGAATTGAGTGCTGCGCAGCTTCATGTGAATTTGCACGGCTACCCGTCGCACGAATGGACGCGTCCGCTATCAGGCTACGTGCCGCGCAACTTCGCCATGTGGACCTTGCCCAAAGGTTTCTTTTTGATCATACGCCATCATGCTGGTTGGGAATACCAAGCTGAGGCGATGCTCGACAGGGTTACTCGCCATCTGGGACAGATCCCCGGTCTCCTTGAACATAATAATCGACAGATTGCTCTTTACGAAGTGCATGCGGGTGAGACAGGATTTCAGCTCATCAATGGCTTTCCCTGCCTGTCTTCTGTCGATGATCGACACGATGTGCCCTTGACCTTGATCACCGAGTATCCGGATGAAACTATCTATGGGGATGACTTTGTCCGTGGGCATACAGCCCAGATGGAAACGGTCTTGTCCGCATACGAGGCCTGGCAGGAACTGGCTGCTGTTCCCGTCGTTTAGGATAGGGATTGATCAGCGTTAGACCGATTTTGCATGAGATGCTGCCCAAATTGAATTGGTAAGCAGCGATCATTCGTCCCTATGCTCCATAGCTGACACAAGTCTTCGTATGAGGAGCCAATGGGCAGGATTGTTTACGTTCATGATCAGTTCGTACCGGAAGAGGATGCGCGTATAGGGCTTTTCGATCGCGGATTCCTATTTGGGGATTCAGTCTATGAGGTAACGGCGGTGATTGGCAGGAGAATGATCGATAACGATCTGCATCTGGCCCGCTTGGAACGTTCGATGAAGGAATTGAATATTCCGCTTGCCTTTTCGCACGCGCAAATCTTGAGCATCCAAACAGAGCTGATCAGACATAATGACCTGCAGGAAGGTGTCGTATATCTGCAGATGTCACGAGGCGAGGCAGATCGTGATTTTCTTTATTCCGATACGATGATGCCTCGACTTGTTGGCTTTACGCAGGCCAAAACCCTCACAGGAACGAAGGCTCAGCACGAAGGCATCTCCGTTGACCTTGCGGATGATCCTCGCTGGCACAGGCGCGATATAAAGACGGTCATGCTGCTGGGGCAGGTGATGGCCAAGCAGTCTGCGCGCAGCCGAGGCTCCGATGATGTCTGGTTTGTGGAAAACGGTTTGGTCACGGAGGGTGCTTCATCGACAGCCCATATCATTACCCGGGATCGACGTATTGTCACGCGTGCGCCCTCGCAAGCCACCTTGCCGGGTTGTACACAACGCGCCCTTGCCACCCTGTGCAGGAAGCATGGGTTTTGTATCGAGGAGCGGACCTTCACACCGGATGAGGCAATGGGCGCGGCCGAGGCATTCCAGACGTCGGCATCCAGTCTCGTCATGCCGGTTGTGCGCATTGGAGGTCGGGTGATCGGCAGCGGCAAACCTGGTCCCACAACCCGAAAACTTCAGGCCCTTTATCTGGAAACGGCCGGTGTTTCAGTTTAGGGAGCAAACAGGCTTGAGGGATGCGAGATGAAGACAGCGCGTGAATGGGGACTTATGCCCGAGGGCCTGTTGAAACCAGGACCAGACAACGCCATTACCGATGTTGCAGGTGTTTCTGTCGGGCAGCATTCTCTACGCGGCGAAGGGCTTTTTACGGGCGTTACAGCGATCATACCTCATCAGCACGATATCTTCCGCCATAAGCCACGAGCAGCTGTTGAGATCATCAACGGATTTGGCAAATCAGTTGGCCTCATGCAAGTGGCTGAGCTGGGCATGATCGAAACTCCGATTCTTTTGACCAATACATTTGGGGTGGCAGCATGCAGCGAGGTGCTGATTCGCCGGGCCATTTCCGCCAATCCTGGCATCGGACGAAATACGTCGACTGTTAATGCACTGGTCTGTGAATGCAATGACGGCAGTATTAACGATATCCAGGCATTGGGTGTCACGCCGGCAGATGCCATTACAGCTCTGGATGCCGCCCGGACAGGGCCAGTAGAGCAGGGCTCCGTAGGAGCGGGGACGGGGATGACCGCGTTTGGGTTCAAGGCGGGAATAGGAACCGCGTCACGTCGGGTGTCGATTGAAGGACGTGATTTCACACTTGGTACATTGGTTCTGGCCAATTTCGGAGCGGCTGGAGATCTGGTTTTGCCTGATGGGCGGCGGCCCAACCCGTGCGGGCAGACCGGCCCGGAGCGAGGCTCGATCATCGTCGTGATGGCAACCGATCTGCCGCTTGGTAATCGCCAACTGCAGCGCGTAGCGAGACGGGGCGGCGCTGGTCTGGCGCGGCTTGGGTCCTTCTGGGGTCATGGCAGCGGCGATGTTGTACTGTGCTTTACTTCTGCGGATCCGGTTGAACACAACCCGCCAACAGCGTTCACTCAACAGGTGCGACTTTGTGATGATGCAATCGACATCGCTTTCCGTGCTGCTGCTGAGACCACCCAGGAGGCTGTATTGAATTCGCTTTGCATGGCCACTGCAATGGCCGGCCGTAACGGTAACACTTTCCCTGCACTTTCTGACTGGCTGAAGGAGAACCGGCTCCAATGAAAATCTTTATTTCTGCAGATATTGAAGGTACTGCCGGCATAGCGCACTGGGATGAAGCTGATCGAACCCATCCCGATTGGGCTGAATTTCGAGCCTTGATGACATCCGAAGTCGTAGCCGCTTGTGATGGAGCACGTGCGGCCGGTGCAACGGAAGTTGTCATCAAGGATGCGCATGATAGTGGCCGGAACCTCATCCTTGATCGGCTACCTGATTATGCCAGAATTGTGCGGGGTTGGTCCGGCCATCCGGATAGCATGATGTTTGGTATCGATGAGGGTTTTGCTGCAGCAATCTATACGGGCTACCATTCGAAGGCAGGCAGTGAGGCCAATCCGCTAGCTCACACTTCTAATCTTCGTATTTCGCGGCTGCTGTTGAATGGCGAGGTTGCGTCCGAATTTACCTTCAATGCGCTTTGTGCAAGCCGCTATGGCGTACCTTCCATCTTTATCTCCGGTGATGAAGAGATCTGCACGGAAGCGTCAGGCATGGTTCCGGGACTTGTTGCCGTCAGAACATTGGATGGAAAGGGGTGCGCCTCCACGTCGATATCGCCAGCCTGGTCTCGGCGCCTGATCCGCGAAGGAGTAGCAACAGCCCTGTCCGGTGACTTCTCGCAGGCGCTGCCTACATTGGCAGACAAGTACGAGGTGGTGGTAGAGTTCAATAATCCAACAGATGCATACCGTGCGAGTTGGTATCCTGGCGCAAGGCTGCACGGCCCCCGGGGGGTCGTCTTCGAACATAAGGAATTGAATGAGATTCTGCGAGCATTGGTTTTTCTGAAGGTGTGATCAGGCGTTTATGCGATCAACCAGGTGCTGTGCCGTTTGCCAGAGATCTTCGACATTGTTGTTTCGGTTCGCTGAATGTCGATAGAGGCGAATTTCGAGATCCAGGTTCCAGCCGGAGTCTGCCGACGCCGGTACAAGGCGCCCTGCCTGTATCTCGCAGCAGGTCAGACTTTCGGGGAGCCAGCACACGCCTGCTCCCGTTATTGCGATATTCATCAGCCCGGCGCTGATCGTGTTCTCGTGGGTGGTGCGACGTCGAAAGGATGGTCGACGCAGCAGTAGGCGTGAGAGTGCGACACCGAAGAATGAATTCACGCCGTAACTTAAATATGGAATGGCAAGTCGTGGCTGGGTGATCGCCCAATCGAGCAGATTTCTTCCAGACCGCAAACTTTCACCTACAACGATCTCGGGTGCAACCAGTGGGATCAGTCGATCATGTGCCACGGTCAATGAGCAGAACTGTCCACGATCGAGATGGAACGGTACCTCCGGATGCGCGTAGGTAAGGAAGAAATCGGCTTCATTTCCAACCAGAGCATCAAGATTCGCTTCGATTCCTCCCCGGTCTGGAATGAGTGAGGTATAAAATCTCCCACCAACCCCTTCCATGGACTTCAGCCAGCGAGGGAAAAATGTGACGGTCAGAGTATGTAGCGCCGCAAAACGGATAAAACCTGGCTCATGAGAAGGGCACAGCGTCTCACGTGCGGAATGGAAGGTGCGGATCGTCTCTTGCGCGATTGGCAGAAAACTGCGACCTGCCGGCGTTAGCTCGGCTGGGACGGTTGCTCGGCTGATCAAGGTTGCCCCAAGCCAGCTTTCCAACTGCTTGATTCGTCGACTGAAAGCTGGCTGGGTGACGTTTCGTAGATCAGCCGCCCGGGAGAAGCTGGACGTATCGGCGAGTGTGACGAAATCCTCCAGCCATTTGATCTCCAACTCTGTCTCCTCTTCAGTGCCGATTAAGCGTAATGGACCATAAGTCGTTCAATGGAAAGAGGTATGCCAATTTTGCATGAGGTCGTGCCAAAACCGAATTGGCCAAGCTTGACGTAACTCTTCACGTTGCCATCGACAGTTGACGGGCCGACGGGGAGGCGATGACATCGTGATTGAAGCAGATCTTATCTTGCACAACGGTCGTATCTGGTGCGGGAGAGGCGATGGTATCTGCGAGGCTGTAGCCATATGGCAGGGAAAGGTTCTGGCAAAGGGTACCAATGTTAACGTATTGGGTTTGAGAGGAAAGTGTACCGATGTAATCGATCTTGAGGGACATTTCGCCACTCCTGGCCTCATAGATAATCACTTGCACCTTATCGCTACCGGCATTGCAATGGGGTGGGTTGACGCCACACCGGCCAATGCACCTACTCTTGCTGCGTTGATGGAGAAAGTTGCCGCTCGCGCTTCGGCAACGCCAAAAGGTGGATGGATCCGAGCGCGCGGATATGACCAAGTCAAGTTGGATACCGGGCGCCATCCGACGCGAAATGATCTTGATCAGGCCGCTCCGGATCACCCCGTCCTGTTGACGAGGGCTTGTGGACACGTCTCGATTGCGAACTCCCGGGCACTGGAACTGGCGGGAATTACCGATGCAACGCCTGTTCCGGAAGGCGGCGTGATCGGAATTACGGACGGCCACCTGAATGGTTTACTGGCGGAGAACGCGCAAAACCTCGTAAGAGCCGTGATCCCGCCGGCGACCGTCGAGGAATTGATTAACGGGATTGAACGGGCGGGACGCCATCTACTTTCTTTTGGAATTACGAGCTGCATGGATGCTGCTGTCGGTCAGATCTCAGGGTTTGCCGAAATCCAGGCGTATGAGATGGCGAAGTTGTCAGGCAGACTACCTGTACGCACGTGGCTGACCTTGCTTGGTGATCCTGGCAATTCCATTGTCGAGGAGTGCTGGAGGGCAGGGCTCGTCACCGGGGCCGGCGACGATATGCTGCGTATTGGCGGCGTGAAGATCTTTCTTGACGGATCGGCGGGTGGGCGTACGGCCTGGATGGTAAAGCCTTATAAGGACGAGCCGGAGAATACCGGGGTCCAGATGTTGCCGGATGCAGAGGTAGAGGCACAGGTAAAAGCCTGTCACGATCGTGGCTATCAGATGGTTTGTCACGCAATCGGTGACGGAGCAATCGAGCAGTTGATCACTGCCTATGAAAAGGCTCTGGTGTCCAATCCCGATCCAGATCGCCGTCATCGCGTCGAGCACTGCGGCTATCCAAGCGCGCACCAGAATGAGCGAATGAAGTCCGCAGGGATTGTACCTGCACCGCAAATGGCATTCATCCATGACTTTGGTGACAGTTACATTTCCGTTCTTGGAGAGGAGCGCGGGCTATCATCCTACCCAATCGGTACCTGGATGCGGCTGGGCCTCAAGCCATCGACAGGATCTGACTCGCCAGTTTGCTCTCCCGATCCATTCCCAAATCTCCATGCGATGATCACACGTGAGACTGGTAAAGGTACGGTAATGGAAGCATCGGAGCGCCTCAGTCGTGAGGAAGCGCTTCAGGCCTACACCGAACATGGCGCATTCTCTCAAAAAGCGGAAACTGTGAAAGGTCGTATTGTTGTGGGGCAATGGGCCGATATTGCTGTCTTTGACAATGATCTCCTGACCGCACCCGATCAAACCATTCTGTCAGGCACCCGTTGCCTGCTCACACTTCTGGGAGGTCGTGTTGTGCATGATGCACGCTGACCTGGAACGTTAATTCTGAAACAATGCCGATAACGGCATGAGAGGGAGGACAAGATGTTAAAAAAACTGACTTTGGCTGCGATGTTAAGCATGGGTGTAGCGACCGGAGCGCTTGCAGCAGATGAACGCCATGGGGGAACGCTCATCTTCACGGCTCCTTACGGCTCGAGCTTCGCCTCGCTTGACGTCCATTCAAGTCCGAATACCCAGGAAGAATTTATTACCCAGGCGATACATCGCGCACTCTATAGTTGGGATTCAAACGAGAATAAGCCGGTGCTGGAACTCGCAACATCGGCGGATGTCTCTGACGATGGTACGGTTTTTACATATCATCTGCGAGAAAACGCGGTTTTCCACAATGGAAAGGCCCTGACTGCTGACGACATAATTTACAGCTACAAACGGATTGCAGACCCCAAGAACGCTTTCCCGGGCGCGAGCCATATCAATAACATAAAAGGTGCCAGCGACTACATCGCAGGTAATGAGAAAGAGATCAGTGGTCTCAAGAAGATCGATGACCACACGCTTGAGATCACGTTCGTGGCGCCGATCAACCCGGGGTTTGCATTGATGTCCAACACGACGGTGATCTATCCGTCAAATATCGAGGATGAGTCGGTCTTCGCCACAGCTCCGATCGGCTTAGGTGCATTTGTCTTCAAGGAACATGTTCCAGGTTCGCAGCTCGTGGTCGAAAAGTTCGACAAGTATTACGAGGAAGGAAAACCTTACCTCGACCGCATCAACATCGTCTTGATGGCTGAAGATTCAGCACGCGATGTCGCTTTCCGCAATAAGGAGATAGATGTCTCAATTCTGGGCCCGACTCAATACCAGGCTTACCAGGGCGAAGAAGTCTTGAAGGATAATCTTCTTGAGGTTGCCGAGGTTTATACGCGTAATATCGGCTTCAATCCTGCGTTCGAACCCTTCAAGGATAAACGGGTACGGCAGGCCGTCAACCATGCAATCAACTCTCCGCTGATCATTGAGCGGCTCGTCAAGAACAAGGCATATCCGGCCTCCGGCTGGTTGCCGATTTCCTCGCCGGCATTCGATAAGGACAAAGCGGCTTATGACTTTGACCCGGAAAAAGCGAAAGCGCTTCTTGCAGAGGCAGGCTACGCGGATGGATTCGAGTTCGAGGTTACGGCAAGTCCAAACGAAAGCTGGGGCATTCCGATTGTTGAGGCGATCCTTCCAATGCTGCAGAAAGTCGGGATTACCGTGAAGCCGAGACCAGTTGAAAGCGCTGCTCTGGGCGATGCCGTCACATCAAATAATTTCCAGGCATATATCTGGTCAAATCTCTCTGGACCGGACCCGTTGAACGCAATGCGATGCTTCTATTCGGAAACACCACAATCAGCGTGCAACTATACAAGCTTTAGCAACCCAGAATTCGACAAGCTTTATGAGGCTGCGCAACAAGAGCGAGATATCGATAAGCAAAACGATCTTTTGCGGCAGGCAAACAATCTTGTACAGGATGAAGCACCCGTTTGGTTCTTTAACTACAACAAGGCGGTCATGGCGTATCAGCCTTGGGTTCATGGACTGGTACCAAATGCAACGGAGCTCGCAATCCAGCCCTATGACGAGATCTGGATTGATGAGACGGCACCAGCATCACGCCAGTAGTCCTTAAGAAATCCGGCGACGGCTTTGCGCCTTCGCCGGACCAGCTGCCACGCCCGCAAGGGCGGTCAAGACGGGTCCATTCATGCTTCGCTTTACCCTGCGCCGCATTTTGCAGATCATCCCTACCATCATTGTGGTAGCGCTGATCATCTTTGTCATCTTCAGCGTTGTGCCGGGCTCTTTTGCTGCCAGCCTGTTTTCTGACGGCAAGCGTGCTGCCGATCCACAGATGATCGCACGATTGAATGAAGAGTTCGGGTTGAACAAACCCGTGATGGAACGCTTCGTCACCTACATCGTCGACTTGGCACAATTTGATCTTGGAACCAGTTTCCGAACGAGACAGCCGGTCATCGATCTAATCAGCGATCGAATGGGCGCCTCGTTGCAGTTGGCTGTCGCTGCAATGGTCTTCGCCCTGCTAGTCGGTGTTCCACTTGGATTTCTGGCTGCGTTGAGGCCAGGTTCGATACTTGACACTGTAACGATGATCGGTGCTGTTTCCGGACTATCCCTGCCACAGTTCTGGCTTGGGCTCCTGATGATGTATCTATTTGCACTGCAACTGAACTGGTTGCCGAGTTTTGGTTATGGCGATGGATCGTTTCGAAATCTGATATTGCCTGCAGTAACGCTGGGTGTGACGCCACTGGCACTGCTCGCCAGAACGACGCGTGCGGGTGTTCTTGACGTCTTGAGCGCCGATTTTATACGTACGGCGCACTCAAAAGGCATGAGTGAAACGAAAGTTGTCCGTTGGCACGTCACGCGCAATGCACTTGTGTTAATCGTCACAACAGTCGGCCTTCAGTTCGGATCCCTGATCGGGCAGGCAGTCGTTATCGAAAAACTGTTTGCATGGCCAGGTGTCGGATCGTTGCTGGTGGACAGTGTGGCGATCAGGGATATTCCAGTGGTGCAAGGCACAATTCTCGTCATCGTACTGTGGTTTCTCGTAATCAATACCGCCGTTGATCTCATCTATGCCGCGATAGATCCGCGCATCAAGCAGGAGTAGACGTGGTGCGTTTTGGTTTCAATTTCTGGCTTGGTGCATTGCTGACGGTGCTGGTAATTCTTGCTGGGATACTTGCTCCGCTGATTGCGCCATTCGATCCGGTCCTTGATGCAGACCTGATGAACTCAGAACTGCCGCCGGATCTCACTTTCTGGTTTGGGACAGATGCACAAGGACGTGATGTCTATAGCCGCATTCTCTATGGGGCACAGATCTCACTGACTGTCGGTGTTGTTTCTCAGGTCATTAATTCGATCATCGGTGTCACGCTCGGCATGACTGCAGCGTATTGGGGTGGTTGGTGGGACGACTTCGTGAACGGGTTGACGAACGTCATGCTTGCAATTCCCTCTCTGATCTTTGCGTTGGCGGTGATGGCGGTTTTGGGCCCAGGCCTGCCATCGCTTCTCATTGCACTTGGCCTGACGAACTGGAGTTGGACCTGTCGAATTGCACGGTCTTCTACCCTGTCCTTGAAATCACAAGGTTATGTTCAGGCGGCTCAGATATTGGGGTACGGGGACCTGCGTATCATGTTCACGCAGGTCCTACCCAACATGATGGGTCCGATCCTTGTCATGGCAACACTTGGAATGGGCTCCGCAGTCTTGTCGGAAGCGGCCCTCTCCTTTCTGGGGCTTGGCATTCAGCCTCCTTTTCCAAGTTGGGGATCGATGCTTACGGATGCTCGTCAGCTCATCCAGATAGCGCCCTGGGTTGCAATATTCCCGGGACTTGCAATCTTTCTCTCTGTGCTTGGTTTCAATCTTCTTGGCGATGGTTTGCGCGATAGTCTCGACCCACAAATGAGGACACGCAGGACATGACCAGGCCGCTACTTGATATCAGGAACCTGTGCTTGAACGTGGGAACTGATCGTTCAGCCCTCGATCCGATCCTCAGGCAAGTCTCATTCCAGATCATGCCAGGTGAATCCTATGGTCTTGTCGGTGAATCAGGCTCCGGAAAATCCGTGACCTCACTGGCCATCATGGGGCTCTTGAATAGGCCGCTAAACGTTTCCGGCGGGGAAATCCTGTTCAAGGGGCAGGATCTGCTTTCGCTTTCAAGGCGTGAGTTGCGACGCCTGAGAGGTGATCGTATTGCGATGATCTTTCAGGAGCCAATGACTGCGCTGAACCCGCTTTCCACGGTTGGACGACAGATTGCCGAAATGTTCGTGTTGCACCAGGGTAAGGGCTGGTCAGAGGCGAACAGGTTGGCGGTAGATGCTCTCGCAAGTGTCCATGTGCCCAATCCGGATCGGCGCGCGCGGAATTATCCGCATCAGATGTCGGGTGGGCTGCGTCAACGGGTCATGATCGCAATGGCGCTTGCCTGTAATCCGGACCTGCTTATTGCAGATGAACCGACAACCGCGCTTGATGTGACCGTACAAGCAGAAGTGCTGCGGCTCATCAAGGAATTATGTGAAGAGCGCGGGACGGCGGTACTATTTATCAGCCATGATCTTGGCGTTATAGCGAGCACCTGCCAGCGGGTGGGGGTCATGTATGCCGGCTGCCTTGTCGAAGAAAATGAGACGCAGGCGCTGTTTGAAAGTCCTCGACATGAGTACACGCGGGGGCTACTCGGAGCCTTGCCGCGACTTGGTAGTCGTAGTCGGCATGGACGTCATCGGCTGGTCGATATTGACAGTATAATTGCTGACCGTTCCAAACTGACGGAGACTCGGTATCTCGCGCCCCGTTCTCAAGAAGGTACAACATCATGACCAGGCCGCTGCTGCATGTGGATGACCTCCACGTGCGTTTTCCCGTTTCCGGCGGTGGACGCCTGACAACCGGCAAGCGTTTGCTGCATGCGGTTAACGGGATCAGCTTTCAACTTGCCAAAGGGGAATGCCTATCCCTGGTTGGCGAGTCCGGTTGTGGGAAATCTACGACCGCACTTTCGATCCTTGGGCTCCAGGAGCCAACAGAAGGAGCAATCCATTACTGCGGGCGACCCCTTTCAGGACCAGGAGGGCCTGATCGTATGCAGCGCGCCAAGGTTGTGCAGATGGTGTTCCAGGACCCCTACGCCTCACTTAATCCGCGCCAATCGGTGCGAACGTCTCTCGCGGCACCATTGCGCCTGCATGGTATTCGTTCAGCTTCTGAAATTTCTGATCGTATTGAGGTCATGCTTGCCAATGTTGGTCTCACACCTGAACAGGCAAATCGGTTTCCTCATGAGTTCTCTGGCGGGCAGCGGCAGCGTATAGGAATTGCCCGTGCGCTGATCCTTGAACCGGAAATCGTTGTTCTAGACGAGCCCGTTTCTGCTCTTGACGTGTCTATCCGTGCGCAGATCATCAACCTGCTGCTTGACCTGCAGGAAAAGATGGCCCTTTCCTATCTCATGATAAGTCATGATCTGAGCGTCGTGGAGCATATGAGCGACCGAGTGCTGGTAATGTATTTCGGCCAGATTGTTGAGGAGGGTAGTTGGCAGTCAATCTTCGAGACGCCGACTCACCCCTATACGCGGCGATTGATTGCTGCGATCCCTGATCCAGCTGCCGTCCTGGACCCTCGAAGAGTTGAAGAGCGTGTCGCCAGTGTGCCATTCCCATCCGGACGTCGATTTGTATCTGACGGCGCTACGGCGCCGGATGTCTTCATGGCACCTGAGGCGTCTGAACTGATCGAGATTGCACCCCGACACAAGGTCCGATTTGCGACAGGCGCGTGACGGTCATCATTGCCTGAGGCCCGGTGTTGATACCATGTTCGCCGATCATCCATCGCAGAAGTCTGATGATATCAACGAACGATCCGGTCCGAGAGGATGATCGAGGACAAGGTACGCTCAACTCCCGGTAAATTTCCGATCTGGTCTATAAATTTGTCCAGGTCGGCGATTGAAGGAGAGGCAATAACCGCGATCAGATCGTAAGGACCATTCACCGAATGAAGGGAACGGATTTCCTGAACTGCGCTGAGTTCGGCCGTTACTGAGGATAATGCCTTCGGCGCAATTGTAATCAGCACGTGTGCACGGATCAGGCCTGACAAGTATTCGTCGGACAGTCGCACCGAATAACCGGTGATGACGCCCTCTCGCTCCAAGCGCTCCAGGCGCGCCTGCACTGTTGTGCGTGACAGCCCAAGCCTGCGCGCCAGGGTTGCTACGGGCATGCGTGCGTTTTCACCGAGTAAGGCGATCAGGTCACGATCCTTCTGTGTTATCTGCATATCGTCTGCTTCATCGTGTTCAACTGCCTTATGTCAGGCTCGCCGACACTGATATCGAGCCTGTGAAATGGTGGTTTCTTTGCTCGCCAGGATCAGCAAGAGCAGGGATGTCATCCGTGAAGTGCCTGCCCCGGATTACTCATCCGGTTGTGCCCGCCTGAACGGGGCAGACGCATATCGCGCTCGCGCATGTGGAGACCGGTTTGCTGTTGCCAATGGTGCGGCTGCTTTGTGACCGCTCCAGAGTACTTTCCGTTCTGTCGACCGGCCTTGATGTGGCATGATTTGATGCATACTTCAGGGGATATCATCTGGTCGAACAACACCGCCTTCACCTTCCAGGGTGGCAATCCTTCTTGTCAGGGAAGAGTTGAATTTCAGATGAACTCCAGCGCCGCTACCTGTTTCGCTTTCAGCAATAAATACAGCACCCGCTTCTTCGAGTGCCTGCTTGATGCGCGACACGACATTGCTATCCGGCTTTTCCAACTTCCGTTCAAATCTTTCGATCACGGCAGCGTCAGTCGCCGCAAGTGCAGCAAGCGTCTCGCGCGAAATCTCGACTAGTGCTCGCGCTGCACGACTTTGGGCACCAGTAATCATTGTTGCGGCTCCTATTCTTCTCTTCCAGCTAAAGCCACCGTATACCATTTTGGAGTCAGAACAGAAACCGAGAACGAGAGTGAACATGCCGTGACAATGGTGCGAAGACAGGTCTTTACGGTCACGCCTTTGAGGCTTCATTGCAGGCACGAGCTCACTCCGCGGTAGGAGTGGGGACTTTGCAAGCCGTAGACGTGTTATGGCCGCGCCGGGTGGCGCTAGACCGACTCCAACGTCATCGGAAACCTCCGTGGCACTCATGCTGCTAGTCAATGTCGCCATAGATAAATTTGGGCAAGCTCCAGTGATATCGGATTGCCGTCAGCCGGAGGGAGATTCCGGCGATAGTTGCCAGCAGAAGCGCAATACCCTCGCTCATTCCCACGGCCAGCGAGCCAAGGTATGTGAGGGCAGCGAGAACAGATACCGTTGCATAGAGCTCAGCTCGAAAAAGAAGTGGTACTTCTGCACATAGGATATCTCTCAAGACACCACCGACACAGCCGGTTATTACGCCGGAGGCAATGACGACCATCAAGGGAAGGTCAAGGCTTTCCGCTATGCGGCATCCGATAATCGTGAACACAACCAGCCCGATGGCATCGAGGAAGAGAAAAAGGTGCCGCAGTTTTGGCATGAGCTTCGCAAGAGCAATGGTTGCAAGTGCTGCGCCGGTCGTCACGAAGAGCAATGAGGGCTGCCTTACCCAAGACAATGGGTGGTGGTCCAGTAGAAGGTCGCGCATGGACCCGCCACCAAGCGCTGTCACGCTACCCAGAACGCACACGCCGAGCCAATCCATCTTACGTCGGCCTGCAGAAATGGCTGCAGTCATTGACTCTACTGTGATCGCCACGAGGTAGAGGATCTGGATTACTTGGTCTGCCGTCATGTCAGCACGTCTAATATGGCCATCAGGAGAGGTGTGCGAAGTCCAGCGCGATGGCTGGAGCTTGAAAAACAGATAGCAAGAAGATCTTTCGACTGGTGAAGCCACCCTGCCATACTTGGTCGCTAGGCTGCAAGCAATTCGGACATACTGGATCAATTGAATATTTGTGACCCAATTTGCAATTCGGAACATTTGTGCCCGATACTGCAAGTTGTCGTCCTTTACGCTTTCTGGAAGACAGAAAAGCAGTGCGCCTTGGGTATAAGTTCTCAGACGCGCCGGGATTGAGTGTAAGGGGCATTCGGTCGTTCAGCGGAGTTGAGCCAGAGGACTGCCCTCACGATCCATGCTCAGACGATATCCAGTGTTGGAAGAACAGGTAAACGCAATACCACCCGGCTCGAGATCCAATGGAATGAATCCCGTTCCGGACACTTTCGAGGTCATCATGCCTGTAGTGTGCGGGCTGTTCATGTATCAAGCTAGGTTGCCTTGAGAATGCCTAGCAAGTGCCTTGATCACCCGTTTTGCTGTGACACGCCCAATTTGCTTTCCGTCCTTATCGGTCACCGCGAGCTGGTCGTGGTTAGCAAAAAGTGGCAAAACGTCTTCGCAGCGAGTGTCGCCCGGCACAGAGTATTCGCACTCATCCATGCTGCCCTCGTCCATGACCGCTCGGACATGGATGGCACGTGCCTTGTTGACGTCCCGTACAAACTCCTCGATATGCTCATTCACCGGCTGCAGGACGATTTCCTCCGGTTTGCCGACTTGTTGAACGGCACCGTCCTTCAACACTGCGATGCTATCACCGATCTTGAGGGCCTCGTCGAAATCATGGGTGATGAACAATATTGTTTTGTTCAAGGATTTCTGCAGATTGATGAGTTCATCCTGCATGCCTGAACGGATTAATGGATCAAGAGCTGAAAATGCTTCGTCCATCAGGATAATGTCGGTATTCATCGCCAACGCGCGCGCGAGCCCTACACGTTGCTGTTGCCCACCGGACAACTGGCGGGGACGAGAATCCTCATATCCTGCAAGGCCGACAGTCTCGATCCATTTAGCAGCTTCCTCACGCCTTGAAGTTTTGTTTTGCCCCTGAACTTCCAGTCCGTAAGCGACATTGTCGATGACCGAGCGATGTGGCAGAAGGCCAAATTTCTGAAAGACCATTGAAACCGTCTTGCGGCGATACTGTCTCAATGTGATGGGATCCATGGTCAAGACATCAATGCCATTCACGAGTATTTCGCCCGCGGTGGGATCTATCAGGCGATTTACATGACGAATAAGAGTCGATTTTCCGGAACCCGATAGCCCCATAACAACAAAGATCTGACCATGCGGAATGTTCAGCGAGACATCGTCCAGTCCGACGACATGGCCGGTTTCGGACTGTACATCGGATTTGGATTTCCCTTCGCGAAGAAGAGCCATTACGGACGCAGGATCATTTCCGAATATCTTGGTGACATTCTTGATCTCGATGGCCAGGCCCGGGGTGCTGGGAATATTCATCAGCGTCCCTCCGACAGACCGATGCGGGTCTGCAACTGTTTTCCAAATGCCTGAGTAATTCGGTCAAATATGACCGCGAGGACGACGATGCCAAGTCCTGCAAACAGGCCACGGCTGACCTCAAGCCGACCGATCCCCTGCAGGACCTGGTACCCAAGTCCACCAGCGCCGATCATTGAGGCTATCACCACCATCGCGAGCGCCATCATTGTTGTCTGGTTGATACCCGCCAGAATTGTTGGCAATGCCAGCGGGATCTGTACGCCGAAGAGTCTTTGCGATGGTGTGGTTCCAAAAGCGGTACTTGCTTCGATAATGGCTGGATCAACAGAGCGTAGCCCAAGGTCCGTCAATCGAACGAGCGGTGGAGCTGCATATATGATCGTAGCGATAAGTGCCGGAATTTTTCCCGGCCCAAAAATCATCACTGTCGGGATAAGATAAACGAAGCTCGGCAGGGTCTGCATGAGGTCCAGGACCGGTGTAATCACTTGCCGCGTCGTGAACGAGCGCGACATCCATATTCCGACCGGGATAGCAATGATAATAGTGGTCAATGTCGCCGCAAGCATCAAAGCAGTTGTTGCCATGGCGTCCTGCCAGAGATCCATGATGCCAAGGAAGATTAGCGAAACGAACACTATGACCGGCAACTGCCATCTTCTGGTTGCCAACCAGGCGATGCTTACCACGAGGATGGTTATCATCCACCAAGGCGTGGCAAGGAGCAAATGTTCAATTGTGTTCAGTAAAATGGCCAGTGGACGCGCCGCACTTTCTATTGCGCCACCCCAATTTTGTACGACCCACGTCAAGCTGTCATCGACAGCCCTTCGCCACGGTTTGGTGTCTATTAATTCAGGAAACATAAATCCTACATTTGATATTCTTCACCGGAAGATTGATGAGGGCCAGCTGTTTGTCGGCTGAAATTCATGGCGGGTAAGTTTACCAATCATCGAATATGCAACCGGTGTGTCCGCCTTGCGGTTTTCTGAACTTGAGTAGCAAGACCTGTAATGCCGGCCCCATTCCCGTGGCTTCTTGGGCAACAACGATCGGTTGCAATGAAGTTGCAGCCGTCCGGTTTACCGGTCGACTGCAAGGACTTCAATTTACCGGGCCCGGATTACAAGCTCGCCTCAACCTTTTCAGCGATATCGGCTGGAACCCAGCTCTTCCAGACGTCACCTTTGGTCTTCAAGAAGTTCATGGCTGTTGTTTCGGCGTCAGCCTTGTTCTCGTCGCCATAAACCAGCAGCTCCGAGATTTCTGCGTTGGTAAGCCCGACCTTCGAAAAATACTCGGCGATTGCCGGAGCCTCCTCCTTGACCCAGGTTGCAGCACCGATGATTGCAGGCGACGAAGGATATGCAGTTATGCCAGGTGGCTGATCACAATCGGAGTTGGTGTTGCAGGCATAAACTTCAGGCTTGGCTTCACCAAGATCGATCTGTACTGCATCATACTTTCCGAGAAGGGCGGTTGGCCCCCAATAGTAGAACAGAATAGGCTCCTCGCGGATAAACGCGCGGGCGATTGAGGCGCTGAGAGCTCCTCCAGATCCTGCCGAAAAAAGGTTCCAGGTGTCTTCCATCTCGAAGGCTGCAAACAGAGCAGTTGTCGAAAGCTCGCATGCCCAGCCCGGAGGGCAGGAATAGAGACGTCCTTGAGTGGAGTCTTCAGGATCAGGAAAAAGATCGGGGCGTGCGATCACGTCCTGCGCCGTCTTCAGTTCAGGATTTGCTTCCTGCACATAGCGTGGAATAAACCAGCCTTCGACTGTGCCGTCAGTGATGGCCGGACCAAGGTCGGCCACCTTTCCTTCCTGCAGACCTTCTTCCCAGGAATCCTTAATGACGCTTGTCCATAATTCCGGAGCAATCGCAGGCTTGCCCCGCGACAGCATCGATGCCGATGTCGGAACAGTGTCGCCTGTTACAATCTCAACGTTGCAGTCATAGCCCTTTTCAAGGATCTGAGCGTGAATGTGAGCAAGTGCCGCCGCAGATGGCCACGTCATTTCAGCGATGTCGATCGTTCGGTCAGTTCCGCAAGCCGTCTCCTGTGCTTGGGCTGGTTGCGACAACAGTGCAGCGATAGCCATCGTTGCACCTACGGCCACGTCTTTTGTGCTGATTTTCATTAGTGGCAGATTCCCCTCATTTTTCAGTAATATTTGTGCTCCTAGCGGCTCACCGGTAGATGGTCAACCGTTTGATGTCTAATTGATTAAATAGACACTTTAGGATTCGATAGGTTATCTCTGTCGATCGAATGATAATCATGTTTTAGTTTCAGAGTGTTATGTAGATGATATTATCAATGTAACGATTGCATGTTCGGCTATTCGATCATGCGGTAAAATGAAGTTTGGATCTATTGTTACTTGCGAAAATAGCATTATTGCATTCCCCTGATCAGGGATCGACCTGCGCGATTACTCGGTGAGGGTGATTGGCCGAGGGCAGTCGGTGAGGGGTGAGGTTGCCGGCGCGAAACGCACATTTGAAACATGACGGTGGCCCGGCGAATTTTGTGGCTTCATGATTGATTGCGTGGCCGACACGGGCTCGCAACACTTATGGTTTTTCCACACAGAATTACCCGGTGCATGGCCAACAATTCTTCAGGGATACGCTCTCCAACAAGAAAATTGCTGATCCGCGGTTCAATTTTACAGCTCTTTCGGGTTACACAGAGTTGGACGTGCGTGCCACAACCGGTGTCGGGAGATAATTGCGTTAATGATAGAGAAAATCGGGATTTTTCTGGTCGCTTATCCTTGGATCAAAACGCTATTATCACTTTGCCTTTTGGTTATTACCGCTCTCTTTGCAAACTTCGTTGTGAAGAAGATCCTTCTGCGGTTCCTCGATCGCTTCTTTGAATTGACAACTTTCGGCCGTGATGAAGAAGTTCGTCGCCACGGCGTCATCAAACGGCTTGCGAATATAATGCCAGCCTTGGTTCTGTCACTGGGTATCAAAGCGGTTCCCAATTTGCCGGATGCCGTCGTAATCGTCATACGCAATGTTGCAAACGCGTTTATTATTCTGACACTTGCACTTGCGCTTGCGGCTGCCTTGAACGTTGTAGATACGATTTACCATCGGCGACCGGAAGCGAAGCTGAAGCCGATCAGGGGCTACATACAGATCTTCAAGATCATCATCTATGCGATTGCTCTCATATTGATGATTGCGACCTTGATTGATCGCTCACCGTTGATCCTGCTATCCGGCTTAGGTGCCATGGCAGCAGTTCTTATCCTGGTGTTCCAGGATACCCTTCTGTCGCTGGTCGCTGGCATCCAAATCTCTTCGACCGATATGGTGCGGGTGGGTGATTGGATCGAAATGCCTGCATTGAACGCCGATGGAGATGTGATCGAAATTGCCCTGCACACCGTGCGTGTGCAGAACTGGGATAAGACTATAACAACTGTGCCTATCCGTAAGTTGGTTACGGAATCATTCAAGAATTGGCGCGGTATGCAGGAAACGGGAGGTCGCCGTATCAAGCGATCGATCAATCTCGATCAAAACAGCATTCGATTTTTGAAGCCCGAGGAGATAGACAGCCTCAGTCGTTTCCACCATTTGCATAACTATCTGGATCGCAAGAGAGAGGAACTGGCGGAATGGAATGAAAGGCTCGGCGATCTTGGGAAAGTTAGCGCAAATACACGGCGCATCACCAATGTTGGCACATTTCGCGCTTATGTAATGGCCTATCTACGCGCGCATCCGAAAATCAGGCAGGACATGACACTTCTCGTGAGGCAATTGCAGCCCGGTCCCGAAGGGTTACCCCTCGAAATCTACTGTTTTACAGATACAATTTTCTGGGCGGAGTACGAGACCATCCAGTCAGATCTTTTCGATCATCTCTTTGCCTTGCTGCCCGAGTTTGATCTGGCAGTATTCCAGAACCCAACCGGATCCGATTTCTCGCACTGGGCTCCCGAACCACGTGAGCGCAATCACTGAAGCCGTCTCAGCTCGAGACAAGGTTCAACGAGGAAAGTCTTCGTTTGTGCGCTCCGTCCCAATTCTTCATTACGCTCATGAGGGGTCTGTTAAACAGATCGCGATGCGCGCCCAGCCAATTGGAATCGTTTCGGAGGTGCAAGATTTAACACTATTCGCCAATACCGGAATTTGGCAGTCTACATTCACCTATAGGGATCACTATTCGAACCCTTTGGACCCTGATGCCTCACCTGGTCCCCCCGGGTGGGGCCCTTTTCTTAGAAGCCGACGATCGAGCTGTTGCTGTCGGCCTTCTCTCAGGTGTCAAATGCGAGACTGTGGAACTCCAGGTGATGGCGATGTGGTCGCCCGGATAATGAACCGACGCTCAAATTCAAGTGTCTGAATTCCAGGATTGCTGTTTGAAGTTGATCCAGTTCGTGCAGTAGTATGGATACGGCAGGATCGGCGACTGGTAATGGCATCCCTTCAGGGAAGACCTTCTGCCTCGGAGTGTTGCACTGTTTCTCCAGACCGATACTGAAGTACAATGGATATTAATAATGGTGGTCTTTGCAGGCTCGGGTACAAGGCGACGGCGTCGACCGGGAAGCTGGGGATCTCGGCTCTTATGTCGGTCGCGTGTATGGGGCGACGTACGGGAAGGAATCGTTGCATCAGCTGCGTCGGCAAGATTTGCAAGGCTTAAGTCTGGACAAGCTGGTCGTTGTTTTTTCAGGAACGGCAAAGCAAAGTCGCAGTGCCTCGAACGGTAGCTAAAACAGAGGCTGGTGAATTGGCGGATAGAACAAGCGATGACGCGCAACTCGCGCACTTTGCAAAACTTGATGGCAAGTTCGTAATAGTCGCTTCCGGGATCGTCAAACCCCTGCGTTCGTCTCCTCAGATGACACATGCCATAATTCATCGGCGCCCTTGTTAAGCAGGGGACTGCTGAAGCAGCCTCGAACGATTTTTGACCATCCATGATAGGGATCGTCGTCATCATCTTGCCACCGGTTGGATTGCAGCATGGCCGCACCAATGACTGCGGGCCGAATGCCAATCGTCTGTAATAATTTCAGACCAGAGCGGATGGAGCGACCGCTGGATATGACGTCATCAATGAGTGCTATACGGCGATTTTCCAGCAACGGAAGCATCCTGGGATCGACGTAGAGTCGCTTCATCTGGGCGGGTGTCGTGATAGATGATAGTGGAACCGAAAGTGCCTCTTCGTACCAGAACTTGCGCGACGTTCCCAAAGGAATGTATCGGCTGTGTCCGAGCCTTTTTGCGACCTCCGCGGCCAGTGTCAGTCCAAGTGTTGGCAAGCCTATCACAAGGTCTGGCTCGAAGGTCGACAATTGCGCTGCAAGGTCGTCTGCGAGTGCGTCGAGTACTGCGAAACTTGCCTGATTTATGATGAGGGATGCGAGAGCATGTTTGCCATCTGGGAGCGGGCGAACCGGCAAGAGAATTTGCCGACCGTCCGCCAACCGGGCTGGATAGAAGTGCTCGTGCCCACAACCGGTTTTGAATGTTCCGGGCGGATAGATATCTTGCCAGACGTGATGTGCTTTCATCGCGACCATCCTTCAACCCGCTGCCAGTTCACGTTCTACAAGTCTGGTCCAGAAACGAACGCCTGAACTGATTGCCGCATCATTGAAGTCATATGCGGTATTGTGATGAAGTGCCCCGTCTACTGCTGGCCCGTTACCAAGCCAGACATAACACCCAGGAGCGTTTTGTGCGAAGTATGAGAAATCGTCGCCCGCTGTCGATGGCGGAAAACTTGTACGGACCCTGTCCCCGAAGACATCGTGAGCGGCTGCGCGCGCCCGCGCGGTGGCGTCAGGGTGATTTATAACGGGCGGAATACGCCGAATGTAATGGTAGTCGGCTGAAATCGCGAACATCTTGGCAGTGCCCTCGGCAAGGCGGCCGATTTCTTCTTCCAGTTGATCGCGAACCTCTGCGCTATAGGCGCGTGCGGTACCGCCGATTTCAACCATGTCTGGAATGACATTGAGTGCATTCGGATCACCTGCGCGTACCGAGCAGGCACTGACGACAGCTGGCTGCAGCGGATCAATCACACGGCCAACAATCGATTGGATCGAAGCTAGAAAAGTAGCCATCGCTGTTATTGGATCGCGTCCAAGATGTGGTTTTGCGCCATGTGTACCGGTGCCGCGAAATGTCACCTGCCAGCTATCGGACGAAGCAAGTTGTGGCCCTTCCACAACTGCGATTTCGTCAGGGTCGAGGCCTGGCATATTGTGTAGCCCATAAACCGCATCGCAAGGAAAGCGAGAGAATAGTCCCTCTTCGACCATGCGGCGTGCTCCGCCGCGTCCTTCTTCCGCCGGCTGGAAAATGAAATGCACCGTGCCGGAGAAGTTGCGGCTCTTCGCCAGTGCACGTGCTGCGCCAAGTAGCATTGTCGTGTGGCCGTCATGGCCGCATGCGTGCATCTTTCCAGGTATCGTTGACATGTAGGCGCGCTTGGCCGTTTCTGGCATTGCAAGTGCATCCATATCGGCACGCAGTCCGATCGTGCGATTGCCGGTGCCTATCTTCAGTGTGCCAACCACGCCCGTCCCGCCCAGACCGCGATCTACGGCGATCCCGGCTTCGTCGAGAATCTTGGCAACGATACCGCTGGTGCGCACCTCTTCGAACCCGAGTTCCGGATTTGCGTGAAGATCGTGGCGAAGGGCTGTAAGAAAGGAATTGTCCGCCGTTATGGGATCAGTCATCTCTCATCCACTTGGGTTTTCAGGTGATAGTCTCTAGGACGGGTGAAACAAGGACAATGCCAGTTGTAACATCGGCAATGCCCTGGTCTGTCTGATGTGGTCCGGAATTGCATGCGAGTGTGGCACCAAAGCAGGCTTTGAAGATCAGGTAGGGCGGTTTCCATTCAACGATGGAGTCCATGGCCGTGCGAACCTTGGTGAACCTATCTGCGATCTCGTCGAGGCCGGCTCCAGAGACCAGCCCGCAGATTGGCAGAGGCAGATTGGCAAGCAGCTTGCCATGGGCCGCCACGGCCATTCCCCCACCGGTGGCGATTACCGCGTTGGCCGCAACAGCCATGTCTTCGGGGTTGCCTCCGAAAATGGTGAGGTTGTGACTGTCATGAGCGACAGTGGTGGCAAAAGCTCCACGCCAGGCTCCCCAGTGCCGCAGGAAGCCGACGCGTGGATGGGGATCGCAACAGCCGTGTCGATGTACGACTGTGATTAAAGTTGATCCCTCCGGTGGAACGATGAACCCATCCGAAATGTCTGTTTCAGCCTGGCCCCATTCGGTAAACCGCGGTTTGTCGATCGTTGCGACACGGACCCTTCGCCCATTCGCCGGGATGCGGAAGTCATTGGGGGAAAGTGGTTGCAGCTGGACCGATGCCATGAGGCTACTTGTATCGGTCTCGGCTGTAGCCCTCACCATTGCCCCGGTTCGTGCAGTGATCTTGCCATTGGTAATGACGTGATTGGCCTTGAAATCGGTTAGATCATCAAAGAGAACGATATCGGCACGGCGACCTGCTGCGATCAGTCCGAGGTCGTCACGTCCTAGACGGCGGGCGCCATTGAAAGTAGCTGCCTGCAGCGCCCATTCGGGCTTCATTCCGTACCGCACCAGGCGGCGCACAACGTCGTCCAGGCCGCCACTTTTGACGAGGTCATCTGGAAAGACATCGTCAGTGCAAAGCGTCACAGTTTGCGGGAGATGACCAAGCCCGTTCAGAACGTCCACGAACTCTGGCAGAAGGTGATCATGAGACCCGCGCATTTCAATTGAAAGTCCGGCGCGCAGCTTCTCCATCAGGTCGTTGCCGGAAGTCAACTCATGATCAGAGCCGACGCCGGCAGCCATGAAGGACTGAAGGTCTGGTCCCGTGAGGCCACGGGCGTGGCCACAGACAGGTTTCCCCGATGCTAGCCCGGCATTGACGATATCGGTCATGCGGGCTTCGCCGTTAATAACGTCGCGCATATTCATGACTTCGGCGACACCGCCAATGTTACTGCGTTCGAGAAGAGATGAAACTGCTCTCGCATCAAAATCGGCACCAGCGAGTTCCAATCCCGGTGCAGAAGGAACGCAGGAGGGCGCAAGAACGATGAATCGTAGTGGACTCTGGGAACTGGCGCGAACTGCAAAATCGACGCCTGCAACACCTTTCACATTGCCAAATTCGTGAGGATCCCAGACAACTGTCGTTATGCCGCGTGGAATGACGGCATCTGCATAGGTGGCAGGTGTCACCATCGAGCTTTCGACATGCATATGGCTGTCGATAAGGCCCGGAGTGACGAAACTGCCTTGGGCATCGAGGGTTTCGGTTGCATCCTGACGCGTGCCTGGCGGATGAACCGAAGCGATAAGCGGACCAATCACACCAATATCGGCTGGCCGGTATTCACCGGTTACCATGTCGACGAGGATGCCGTTGATGATGAGAAGATCGAACGGTACTGCACCTTTCGCAGCAGCGACAGCCTTACGTCGAAGTATCGGATCGGCGAGATCCAGCGGTTCGCGTGTTGATGCTTGGTTCATTTTTGAGCTTCCCGACACAGTGCCGCCATGACGAGGTCCTTTATCGAGCCGCTGTCGCAGGTTGAAGCGATCTGAGCATTGAAGGATGCATGGGTGGCTCGGGTTTCAACAACTGTGCGCCCACGTGTGTGGCTGCCTGCGCACTCCATTTCGATTGATGCCGCCGTAAAGGAGACGAGGTCGGGTCGTATGAAAGCCACGGCGGCGGCAGGATCGTAGAGCGCCATGGCTGACCGGCCGCGGGAGACGGCGATGTCAATAAAACCGGCAAGCAAGTCGGCGATCAGTTGTGAATTCCTGCCGCTGGCACTCCGTATTGGTTCAACATCACTTGGCCGTGCAAGTATCGTTCGACAAAAGTCCAGCTCGACCATTCGAAGTGGCAGTCCGTGAGCAAGGACAATTGCAACGGCTTCGGGGTCTGCGAAGGCGTTGAACTCAGCAGAGGCTGTATGGTTGCCCCGTGTCAGCCCGCCCCCCATCCACGTAAGGTCGTCGATACGGCTGGCAAGATCGGGTCGTGCAAGAGCAAGAGCGGCAATATTTGTCAGCGGACCGAGTGCCAGAATGCGATGTGGCGAGGGTGTCTCTTCGATCCACCTGCACATGGCCAGGAAAGCATCCTCTTCAGGCAAGTCGACACTTACGGGAAGCTCACGTCCTACGCTCGGAATCCCGTTCGCCCCGAGGATCGCTTCCGCAGTTTCAAGCAGCCCGACCACGGAAGTTGAACGTCCAACATAAAACGGCATTGTCCAGCCGAAAGCACGCGAGGCTCCGGCGGCATTGCGCCGGACCTGATCCAGAGCGGTGTTGCCAAAAACGAGAGAGATACCGTCGATGCAAATTCCAGCATTCCGCACGACGAGAATAGCCGCGATATCGTCAAAGCCCATATCGGTATCAATCCAAATGCTCATTTGAAGTCATCCAAACCGATTAAGGACTGCCGCGGCTTCGACGGGCAAATCAAACGCGACGGATGCCCCGATCTCATGGGCCGGAACCGATGCATCAGTCTCAGCCTTGACGCTTCCCATTGGCGTCTCCAGGAGGTATTCACGGGTACTTCCAGCAAAAGATACGCCACGTACAGTACCCGTGAACGTCCCTGATCCCAATGGAATGGAGCGCGGCCGCCAGGCAAGTCCTGCAGCATCAGGCGCACCGCCAGTGAGGGATGCTTCTCCATTCAGGGTGACAATCTTGCCGTCACGCACAGCAAAGATGTTCTCAAATCCGACAAAGTCGGCAACGAAGCTCGAGGCTGGATGGTTATAGATTTCTTCAGGAGTCCCGATCTGCTCGATTGCACCATCGCGCATGACAACGATTCGGTCGGCGAGTGCGAGCGCTTCGACCTGATCATGAGTGACGAATATCATTGTTACGCCACTTTCCTTTTGCACGCGTTGCAGCTCAGTACGCATTTCCAGGCGCAAACGTGCGTCAAGATTGGAAAGTGGTTCGTCGAGCATAAGGACCTTTGGCTCCATGACCATGGACCGTGCGAGAGCTACCCGCTGTTGTTGGCCGCCGGATAGCTCGGGTGTCTTGCGGCTGGCAAATTGTGAGAGCCCTACGGATTTCAAGGCCGTCGAGACTTTGGAATCCAGCGGTCCCCCGGAAAGCCCTTTTAGTTTCAATCCAAAGGCGACGTTCTCAAAAACGGTAAGATGCGGGAAGAGGGCGTAGGACTGAAAAACCAGTCCAACTTCGCGCCGGTTTGCAGGCGTCCGGGTGATCTCCTTGCTATCGAGAAAGATGCGTCCCGATCTTACGGGCATCAGTCCGGCAATTGACCGCATCGTGGTGGTCTTGCCACAGCCAGACGGACCGAGAAGGGCAAGAAGTTCACCTCTGTGGACCTGTAGGTCGAGATCTTGAACCGCAGTCGTCTTGCCGTAAGCCAGCGTGATTTTTTCAAGGGTGAGGAACGAAGCGTCAGACATAGCGGGAAAACCCCAGGAAGCGTTCTGCGGCAAAGACGATGCCAATGGAAAGGAAGGCGAGCAGAGAGGAGAGTGCGGCGATCGAGGGATCGAATACTATTTCCATGTAACCCAACATGTCGATCGGAAGAGTGCGAACACCTGGTCCAGACAGGAACAAGGATACAGGCACCTGGTTGAAGCTCGTGACAAAGCCAAGGATGAATGCGGAAAGAATGCCCCCACGAATATTGGGGAGTACCACCCGAAAGAAAGCTCCAGGCCGCGACGAGCCGAGAAGGACTGCGGCTTCCTCAATGTCGGAGCGAAGGTTGGCGAGGCTCGCGGAGACAACTCTTACAGCATACGGTAGTACCAGCGCAGTATGTGCAACAAAGAGTGCAAGGGTAATCGATAGCCCGATTGGGATCACGAAATAGCGCAGCAAGGCGAGGCCGACGATGATGCCAGGAACGATAATGGGCATCGAAACCATGAACCGGACTGTTTCTGCACCAGGCAGACGATAGCGCGACATGGCGTAAGAGGCGGGGATCCCGAGGAGCAGGGCACAGAACGTGCCACCGAGTGCGAGAAACATCGAGGTGGCAAAACTCTGGCGGAAGCTTTCCACGGTAAAGACCTTGATGATCCACTTGAAGGAGAAACCCTGCGGTGGGAAGGCCAAAGTATCGCCGGCCGAGAAGGAGGCTGCGACTATGATTACGAAAGGCCCGATCAGGAAGAGCATCACGAGCACGAGAATGATTGGTCCGAAGAATTTCTGCATCACTTCTTGTTCCTTGCAGTGGCAATCCGTTTCAGCAGGATGTTTGCAGAAAAGCTCATGGTAATAAGGATGAACGCTATCACGCTTGCGGAGACAAAATTTCCTGCCACCGTGACCTGCTGGTAGAGAAGTGTCTCCAGCATGAGAACCTTCGATCCACCGAGAATGGCCGGCGTGATATATGCGGTCATCGACCCGGTAAAGACGAGTGTACCTCCAATTACCAATCCTTCGCGCGTAAGGGGTAGAATGACCTTCCAGAATACCTGGAGCCAGTTGGCACCAAGTACGCGAGCCGCCGGTACAACATCCTTTGGCAGATTTTCCAGCGCACTGATGAGGGATACCACCATCAAGGGCAAAAAGAGTTGAAGCAGACCGAGGAAGACGGCAGTTTCAGTAAAGAGGATGCGTATGGGTTCGTCCGTGAGGCCGAATACCATCAGGGTCTGGTTAACGATACCGGTGCGCCCAAGTATAACGATCCAGGCGTAGGTACGGGCAACGGGCGAAACCATCAATGGCAGAACAACCAGCCCGATCATACGTCCCTTTGTTCCGGGCGGCAGCGAAATAATCGCGTAGGCCGTTGCATAGCCGATGATTGCAGCAGTAGCGGTTACAATTACCCCAAGCTTCAGCGTGCGCAGGAAAACCGTACGATTGAGGGGTGCGGAGAAAAAGTCGACATAAGCCGAGATTGACCAACTGTCGCCCAATCGGAATCCTTCCGACAGAAGTAGTGCGACCGGCACGAGAAAAACAATGGCGGCGAAAAGGGCTGCCGGAAGGGCAAGTGCCAGTGCTTCCGCCCGGCTCTGGAACATTGTGTCTACCTTTTTGATGTGCGTTGATTGACAGGCACGACACGACGACGGTCACTGCGTCGTCGTGTCTGCGTACACAATGATGCCATGCACGCTCTAGTGAGCCCAGTTTATCAGTTTATTGACCGACCTTGGCGTTCCACTCCGAGAGCCACGTGTCGCGATTATCGAGTGCTACAGAAGATGGGATAAGTTTCAGGCTCTTTGCAGTATCCTCGCCGTAGGTCAGGTTTCCGGCAATCTCGTCCGACACTTTCACTTGTGCGTTGGCGGGACTATCGACCAGTTTTTCCGCAAGCTTCGTCTGCACTTCGGTGGAGAGCCAGAAGTCCATGAACTCAAGCGCGAGATCCTGGTTTTTCGAGCCTTTTGTCACGACCATGACATTCATTCCGCCCGTCAGGCCTTCCTTGGGTGTTGCCCATGCGATCGGAAGGTCAAGTTTGGTAAAAGGTGCCCAGGAGAAACGGCCAACCGGTGCTGCCCAGATTTCTTCCTGCTGCATGAGTTGGACCAGTTGTGATGATTTCACGTAGAATGTGACGATCTCATCCTTCTTGGCGCCGATGGCTTCAATTGGCCCCTTGAGGTCGGCTGTGTTGTTGCCGAGAGCTTCTCCGAGCATGAAGAGAGCGGGAGGTCCCTGATTGGTCGTGATATTCGGAAAAGCGATATGTGAAACCACTTCATCATCAAGCAGGTCTGCCCAGGAATCTATCTTCATTTTGTCGGTTCGATATACGATCGATGTGGCGTAAAACGTATATCCGACACTCATTCCGTCGCCGTTCGGATCCTTGGCGATGTCGTAGAGTTTGTCGAAGTTGCTGAGTTTTGTTGTGTCTACCTTGTCGATCAGGCCGTCGCGGTTTGCCTGAAGTGCGTCTGCCATGGAGACAACAGCCATGTCGATGACGGGGTTGTCCTTGTTGGCCTCCATCTTGGCTAAACGCTCGACGCTGTTGCCGGTCTCGACAACGAGATTGCATCCGCACTTTTCCTCGAAGGGGTCGTAGACAAGCTCCTTGAATTCATCCTGTGCAAATGCGTAGACGGAGATCGTAAGGGTTTTTTCCTGAGCCTGGGCGAAGCCCGTGGTCAGCATCAAGGCGGTGGCGGTAGCCGTTACCATCTGGAATTTCATGATGTTCTCCTTCTGGGGCTTCATGTTTCAGGCAAAGGTTGAATGTGGCGAGGCCGAAGTCTGTCGTATGACGAGTGTCATGCGCGAACAGGCTCCGATATCGGATAATGGCTGTACCGGACCAGCGTTTACTGAAATATCGCCCGCAGCATTGGCTTCTATTGCAAAAGTCAGGGCCTCTATGGCGACTTTTGCGATCGCAGGCATGTTCATGTGTACGGTCGTCAAGGCAGGTCTGAAGGCGGATGAAAACAATAGATCATCAAAGCCGGTGACGCTTGCTTGTTGTGGAACGTTGATGCCACGGCCAAGAAGTTCGGTTAGTGCCCGCAGGGCATGGAGATCGGAAACTGCTGCGAAAGCCGTGAAACCTTCGTCAAATTTCTGTTCCAAACCAAGTGGGCAGCCAACATAAGACCCCCTCTCAAGCTTCTCGATCCAAATGGTCTCGCTTTCGATGCCTGGAGGGATCCGCGACATCATTCCGCCAATGCGATCGCTCTGGACGACGGAAGCCGGATTGTTGCCAATGATCATGATTTTACGATGGCCCAGCGATACAAGATGCTCCGCAACGGTCTGACCGCCTTGCCAATGATCTGCCGAGACCGTATTCCCAGGCGTTGATGGGCTGTCGATGACAGCAATGGGACAGCCGACATCGGTAATACGAGACCCCCTTCGTGGCACAATGACAATGCCATCGATGCCGCGTTCAAGCAGTCGGTTGATTACCTCTGTCTGCGTCGTGACGTCGCCGCGTGAGTCGGCAATCAGAATACCATAGCCCACTTTCGCAGCAGCATTCTCGATCGCCTGCGCGATCTGGGGGAATAATGGGTTGCCAATATCTGGAAGCACGAGGCCGATGACATACGAGCGACCTGTCCGTAGTGCCCGCCCTGCCGTCGCGGGTGTGTAGCCGAGGTCCATGGCCGTGGTGCGGATCTTCTGGGCCAATTCCGTCGATACACGGCCCTTGCCGGAGAGGGCATTCGAAACTGTCGCCGCTGACACGTCGAGAAGGCTCGCTATCTGGCTCAGGCTAGGTCGAATGCGATTGCTGGACATTCCGCCGCAGATTGGTTGTGATTAAACGATTAAGCAGCGTCGTACACACTCGATATCCTGATGTCGACTCGATTTCATCATATTGACGGTACGGGAGAAGGTTTTCCCCACATGCGAAACGATATTCCGCCGGCCTGCCAATCGGCCAGTATGGAAGAGGAATACAAGAACCGGTGGTACCGGAGCTTTGTATACTGGCCTGCACGATATCTAACCGATTTTAATCTCCGCGAATTGGCAGCAGGCATTGACGCGCTATGTTCATCCTTCATACGCATGGCACATGCGGCAAGCGAGGAGGAAGAACATGCGTGTACTGCGTTCTGTTGACGATGTGCGTGACAGCCTCAAGGATTACTTTCGATCTGGCAGACGGATAGGATTTGTTGCGACGATGGGCTACCTGCATCGTGGCCATTTGGAGTTGGTAGCACGAGCAAAAGCCGAAAATGACGTCGTTGTCGCATCAATCTTTGTCAACCCTCTGCAGTTTGGCCCCAGTGAGGACCTTGCCCGTTATCCGCGCGATCTGCAGCGTGACAGCAGCATGCTCGAAGGCGCAGGAGTTGATATCCTGTTTGCCCCGGATGTCCAGAATATGTATCCGCAACCAATGAAGACTGTTGTCGACGTGCCGGAGCTCGGTCGCGAACTGGAAGGTGCCGTGCGGCCGGGGCACTTCGCAGGTGTAGCAACGGTCGTCTGCAAGCTGTTCAATATCATTCAGCCTCAAACTGCATATTTCGGTCAAAAGGACTACCAGCAGGTAGTAATCATCAAGCGGATGGTGAGTGATCTAGCGATTCCCGTGCAGGTGATTGCCGTCCCGACAGTGCGTGACAGTGATGGACTGGCACTTTCGTCTCGCAATATCTATCTCAGCGAGGCCGAGAGGCGAGCGGCGATCATCGTGCCTCAAACGTTGACTGAAGGACAACGTCTTGTCGATGAAGGGCTGACCGATCCAACAAAACTGGAGCAGGATCTGCGGAAGTTCCTGGCGCGCGAACCCCTGGCCGTGGCGGAGGTTGTTGCCGTGAGGGACGCTCTGAGCCTCCGTTCAGTTGCCGAAATTGTCGAGCCGGTCGTTCTGGCTCTGTTTGTCCGTATCGGTGCTACCCGCCTGCTGGACAATCGAATTATTCGTCCCTGTGGATGTAATACTGAAAGGGAAGTGTCATGAGCAGTACTCACCCGGACCAAAGGCGACTGACACCTCCACGCATTCGTGGGATGAAGGGTAAGGACCCGATCGTCTGCCTGACTGCATACACGACTCCTGTGGCCCATCTTCTCGACCCACACTGTGATCTGCTTTTGGTTGGAGATTCGCTGGGCATGGTCCTTTACGGCATGCAGACAACCGTCGGTGTGACGCTGGACATGATGATTGCCCACGGTAAGGCAGTCATGCGTGCGGGAGGACATGCATGTGTCGTCGTGGACATGCCGTTTGGAACGTATCAGGAATCAAAGACGAAGGCGTTTCGCAATGCTGCTCGTATCCTGCAAGAAACGGGCTGTGATGCGATCAAGCTGGAGGGAGGTGCGGAACTTGCCGAGACAGTTTTGTTCCTGACGGAACGAGGCGTTCCTGTTCTTGGCCATATCGGCTTGATGCCACAACAGGTTAATACGGCTGGCGGGTATCGGTCGGTAGGGCACAACGAGCAGGAAGTGGGAAAACTACACCGCGACGCGAGGGCGCTCGCCAATGCTGGAGCATTTGCACTCGTCATCGAAGGAACGGTTGAGCCGCTTGCCCGCGAACTGACTGCTATGGTCGATGTGCCGACGATTGGCATCGGGGCGTCATCGGCCTGTGATGGCCAGATTTTGGTTTCTGACGATATGCTTGGACTTTTCAACGCGTTCACCCCACGTTTCGTGAAGCGCTATGAGGAGCTTGGTGAGCGTATCACCAAGGCGGTCGAAGGGTATGCTGCGGACGTTCGCTCCCGGAAATTTCCTGGGCCGGAACACGTTTTCAAGCCTCGTGCGTAAATCCTGAGCATGGATGATCACACGGACAATAAGCGTAGTCATTCACAATGTCGGAATAGGGCGTCGCAGCCGCTCTATCAATTCATGCATCGCCAGCTATAACGGAGCCAGACTGCCACTGGAGACCTTATCGCGTGACGCCCGGACTTGCTGCTCCCGAACTCATAGCCGTTCTATCAGCCGTGACCCAGGGGGAGCCCAAGGTCATGACGGTGAGGCGGGGCGAAGCGCTGCCATCGGGTCCGCTTCAGCTGGGACATCGGAGCCTTCAGGCAGGCCTCAGGGAGTGGGTTCAGGACCAGACAGGTCATCCGGTCGGTTATCTGGAACAGCTTTATACTTTTGCTGATCGCGATCGCACCCACGAAAACGCGAAGCAACGGACGATCTCGATCAGCTACCTCGGACTTGTGAGAGAGCAGGCAGCTCCTGGTGCCCGAGCGTCAGGCTGGCACCGTTGGTATCAATATTTCCCGTGGGAAGACCATAGAAATGGAAGGCCTCCAATTGTCGGCGAAATCGTCGAAAGGCTCATGGATTGGGCTGCTTCAGAAAGATCGCATCGAGATCACAGAAGTCGTCAGATCGAATTTACATTTGGTCTGGACGGCGCGGACTGGAATGAAGATCTGGTCCTGCGCCGCTACGAGCTAATGTATGAGGCGGGCCTTGTAACGGAAGCTGGGGAAGCGGCCTGTGAAATAACGATGGGGCGCTCAATGTTTGCGGATCACCGTCGTATTCTGGCAACGGGCATTGCTCGCCTGCGAGCCAAAATCAAATACAGACCTGTCGTTTTTGAGCTCATGCCGGAAAGCTTTACGCTTCTGCAGTTACAGAGAACTGTCGAGGCCCTGGCCGGTTTGACATTGCACAAGCCGAATTTCCGACGGTTGATCGACCAGCAGGAGTTGATCGAGGAAACCGGCGAGGTCACGACCGAGACAGGTGGTCGTCCGGCCAAGCTTTTTCGTTACCGTTACGCCATCCTTGAAGAACGTGCGCTGTCAGGTTCAAAACTTCCATTATCCCGCAATTGACATAAACTCTGAATGAGAATATCTGTTGCCCTTAATATACTCACTTCGAGTATTAGGAGGGCCCGATGAAGCAACCGCTTTCGATACGATCACTCTATGATCGTGTCAGCACCATAATGCCAAAAGCCGAATGGATGGCGTATGAGCCGGATATCAGGGCAATCCTTGAGTTAAAGCGTCGTCGAAACGCGGTCATTCTTGCGCACAACTACCAGACGCCCGAAATCTTCCATGGCGTGGCCGATATTGTCGGCGACAGTCTTGCGTTGGCACGCAGAGCCGTAGAGGTAGACGCTGACGTGATTGTGTTGGCGGGCGTCCATTTCATGGCTGAAACAGCAAAATTGCTCAACCCGGAAAAGACCGTTCTGATACCCGATCTGCGGGCTGGCTGCTCACTGGCAGATTCCATCACACCGAACGATATTGCGCTCCTGCGTAAGGCCCATCCGGACATTCCGGTCGTCACCTATATCAATACGTCTGCCGCCGTGAAGGCCGCATCTGACATCTGCTGCACGTCCGGAAACGCACGAGAAGTGGTCGAATCCCTTGGCGTGCCTCGGGTCCTGATGATACCGGATGAGTATCTTGCGCAAAATGTAGCGCGAGAAACCGAAGTGGAGATTATTCCATGGCATGGACATTGTGAAGTCCATGAACTCTTCAGTGCGGACGATGTCCGCGATCTCAGGAAGGCGCATCCGGGTGTTGTGGTTCTTGCCCATCCTGAATGCCCACCGGATGTCGTGACTGAAGCCGATTTTGCCGGATCGACAGCAATCATGTCGGACTATGTCGGAAGGGAAAAGCCGAAGAAGGTTGTGCTACTGACAGAGTGCTCGATGAGTGACAATGTGGCTGTCCACCATCAACAGGTGGAATTTATTCGTCCCTGCAATCTTTGCCCGCACATGAAGCGTATCACGCTTTCCAATATCCGGACTGCCCTGGAAGAAAACTGTTACGAAGTTACAGTCGACCCTTCGACTGCCGATGCAGCACGCCGGGCCGTTGAAAGGATGTTGGCTGTATGATCGATCAAGTCAGCCATCTTGCGGATCAGGTTGTTGTCGTGGGGAGTGGATTATCGGGGTTGATCACGGCACTCATGCTTGCACCCGAACCCGTGGTTCTGGTGACCGGTGGTACACCCGGCGAAGAAAGCGCAAGCAGGTGGGCGCAGGGAGGGATCGCTGCGGCTTTGGGAAACGATGACAGCGTCGATCTGCATCTGGGCGATACACTTGCTGCCGGAAGTGGCCTCTGTGATTTGAAGGTTGCCAACTCCATCCTAGAGGCAGCTTCAAAAGCAGTCACGACACTGGAGCGACTTGGAGTGTACTTTGACAAGATTGACAATGGCGGCTTCGCGCTTGGCCTGGAAGCTGCCCACAGCCGTCGAAGGATATTGCATGTTGCCGGTGACGCCTCAGGGTCTGCTATTATAAAAGCTCTTGTTGCTGCTGTCTCCAGGACGCCATCCATTACCGTCGTTCCGCACGTGCAGGCACGTCGGTTGCTCGTAATCGATGGAGCTGTTGCAGGATTGATGTGCGCGTGCCGTGGTCGTGCCTGCGTCATCAGAACCACGCGTCTGGTTTTGGCAACCGGTGGGATTGGCGGACTCTATGACGCGACCACGAACCCGGCGGGAAATTGGGGTCAAGGGATTATGCTGGCAGCACGGGCAGGTGCAATGCTTGCAGATATGGAGTTCGTCCAGTTCCACCCTACCGCACTCGACATATCGGAAAGACCCTTGCCGTTGATCAGCGAAGCGGTGCGAGGCGAAGGTGCCATTCTTGTGAATCAGGATGGTGAACGGTTTCTCTCCGATCAGCAAGGAGCAGAACTTGCGTCGCGAGATATCGTAGCCCGTGCAGTCAGTGCCGAAATTTCGTGTGGAAGGCGTGTGTATCTCGATGCGCGCCAGGCGCTTGGTGACCGGTTCTGTCACCGCTTTCCTTCGATTGATGCTGTTTGTCGTCGAACTGGTTTCGACCCATCGCGTGACCTGATCCCGGTACGGCCCGCAGCGCATTATCACATGGGCGGTGTCGCTACGGATATCAACGGCCGCTCATCGCTTGAAGGTCTCTGGGCGGTTGGAGAAGTGGCGTCCACCGGTCTTCATGGCGGTAACAGGCTCGCCAGCAACTCACTTCTTGAAGCAACGGTAATGGGCATCCAGGCAGCCCAGGATATTGCAGGTGCGTCGACGACCAGACGGCTTGCACTGCCATCGTGGAAATTCCCGAGTGATCCAGAGGTGTCCGATGTGAGGTCACTTGTTTCGCAGCATCTCGGTGTCATGCGCAGTGCTGGTTCCATTCATTGCGCCGTTGCAGGCTTGCTACCTCTTGTCGAAGCGGAAGGATCACCTTCGGATCCGGCAATCGTTGCTCTGCTGATCGCAGTTTTTGCCAGCCTCCGCAAAGAAACGCGCGGCGCACATGCACGCAATGATTTTCCCGGAACACTCAAGAATCCGCAGCGCATGAAGATGTGCCTTGCGGATGCACTTCGAGTTGCCCAATCCAATATATCCGCACCAATTGCGAGGATAGCCTGATATGGCCCTTGTCCCTCTACCACGCGTATTGATCGAGCCAATTGTCCGTAACGCTCTTTTGGAAGATTTTGGACTGATCGGGGATGTTACATCGTCAGCCGTGATACCGGAGGACCGTTGTACAACGGTTGTCATGTCCAATCGCAAACCGAGTGTCATTGCAGGACTTGATGTGGTCGAACTGGTTTTCCAACAGGTCGATGAGCGGATCGCAATAAAACGGCATCTCAGCGATGGAATGTCTGCTGAGGCGGGTGCGCCCATTTTGACAATGCAAGGCCCGGCGAGAAGTCTTCTTGCCGCCGAAAGGACCGCGTTGAATTTCCTGAGCCACCTGTCCGGGATTGCAACGGCTACGGCCGAAATTGTTGCTGCGATCAAGAATACGAAGGCGGCGGTCGTCTGCACGCGCAAGACAACGCCCGGTCTTCGAGCGCTTGAGAAATACGCCGTTCGCGCCGGTGGTGGCATGAATCACCGTTTTTCTCTTTCTGACGCCGTTCTGATCAAGGATAACCATATCGCGATTGCAGGAAGCGTAGCTGAAGCAATTTTGTCTGCAAGGGCCAGCGTCGGGCATATGATGAAGATCGAGGTGGAGGTTGATACCCTGGACCAACTTCACGAAGCAATGAGCATTGGCGTGGACGCTGTGCTGCTGGACAATATGACACCTGATCGTCTGAGGCAGGCTGTCGCCATCGTGGCCGGGAAGGCCATCACGGAAGCCTCAGGCGGTATTACGCCGGAAACCGCCGCAGCCATTGCTGCCTGCGGGGTCGATTTGCTTTCTGTTGGCTGGATTACGCATAGTGCACCGATCACCGATATCGGGCTGGACTTTTGTTCACAGTGATGGCCGCTTCTTCAGGTTATCGCATCCGCAAGGCACTTTCCAAGCACATGACACCTTCGAGCAAAGGCGAGCGCGGGCAACCAAAATTAATCCGGACATATTGGCTGTAATTTGGGTCGACAATCCGCAGCCGATCGCTGATATTCTTGATATTTTTTCAGAGTTTTTAATCTGTCGCCTGGATTCGAACGGCCATCCGGTCCTTGGTACTGGCCGCTACCGCATCGCCGAATTGAAGCATGTGCGGCGCGCTTTACTTGAAAGGGTAGGGGAAGACGCCGGGCCCGCACGCATTGTAGTCCAGGCAGAAAAACATGCGGATGCCAGTCACGATCAACTCATTCGCAAAGAAGCCGACGCGGCGCTTAACCTTGAGCGGATGGACGGAGGGCCTGTTTTGATGGTGCCCTCACCTAGGGGGAGGCAGTCAACACGTTGTCGGTCATGTATTTACCTGAACTGTAATCGGGGCATCTTTCGTTATCCACAGGCCAGACTTGCGGTCAACCACTTGGTCGATACGGTTGCAATGGCTGAGGAGGTCTTTCAGGTGCTTGCAGTGCCCTCGTCAACAATTGTCAGTGCGTTCCATCCTGGTGCAGCAACGGCAGATCTGTCCTTATCGCCTACGATCGGGACAGGCGCGAAGGCTTCTGGAGAAGGTCGACACCGATGGAACTATCAGACTACGTACGCCTGCCGGAGCGGGCGCCTGAGATCAGTCAGTTTGTCGCGTCTTCGCTCGAAATGGCGGGATTGTAAGTTGAGATAGAAACGGAAACCGATTGCCCGGAATACGCGCGCCAGATCGGGCGCAAGGAGATGGGTGATATGGCAATCTTCGATTCGTTACCGCGTGAACACGCCTATGTCCGTTGTCTTGCTAGGCTTCAACAGAATTCGCCCTGGCTCTATCTCATGCATCCGATTGTTGTATTTGTAGCCCAAAAGGGGACGAGCGGGTTGTCAATAGACCATAAGGGAACGCTGAACACCTGCTAGGGCAAAAGGATATCCAATGATGGAAAAGGACTACTCGATCACATGCTTCTATTACGACGACATCCAGGCGGTTGCTCCATTTTACGAGGATGTGCTTGGCTTTGAATTTGTCCTGATCAGGGCATGGCACGTATCTACCGGATTGCCAAAAACTGTTATTTCGGGATTGTTGATGGCAATCGAGGACACTGCAAGCAGCAAGAACAAAGTGCCGTCCTGTTGACTATCGTGTCGCAAGACGTCGAAGGGTGGCATCGCAAGTTGAAGAAGGCAAACGTGACAGGACAATCTGAAATTTTGCGCGGAACGTTTGCGACCACTTCTTCTTTAAGGATACTTACGGCTACGCTATCGAGATCCAGCGACTTCATAATCCCGATGTCACAAAATTGTTCTGACAGGCACGACCATTGATTGACCTAACTGCTCTTCGCGAGAACCTGCTTGCCAGTGCCCGCAGCTATGGGCAAGCTCCGTTGCTTGCTCTTCCTGATGGTACCACCGCCGATCTTGATCGAGGCTATATCCCCCTGCTGGTTAATTTCAGTTTTGAGGATAAGGCGGCCAACGGATTGCGCAGGTTACGTGGTCAGACCGAGCCGGAACCAGCTGTATATTTTTCAGCAATAGAGATGGCGCGGGACCATCCAAGTTTGATCCTCGCTGGCGAGACAGGAAGTGGCAAGACTACGTTTGGCCGTCACTTGGCCTATTTGTCAGCGGGCGAGAAGGTAGTCTCGAATTCTCTGCCGCGTAACGATGCAGGTACAGTGCATGAGGAACGTTGGGATCTCGAGAATGTCTTGCCAGTCTACGTTCCAGTTGAAAATGGCAAGAGTGTTGGTAATCTGGTAGACGAGGCCTTTCCGGAAGCCGACACCGTTCTCTCAAGCAATGAATGGAAACATTCGAATGCATCATTTCTGGTCATACTCGATGATGTTGAAGTTGCAGACGTCTACAGCAAGACGTTCCTGAATGACGCTCAAGCATTCCAGGCGAAGTATCCTCGTATCCGATTGCTGTTGCTGGGCGAGGCTTCTGTTGTCAAAACCTGGATGCTTCCTGCAGCGTTTACCCGTTACGATGTCCTTCCACTTCTCAAGACCCAACGGCGCCATGCAGCCAAACGGCTGGCAGGGATTGATCTTGACGTCAATGATGTTGCCCTAGGAACTGCTGCTGCAAATCCGGCACAGTTCGCCATGGCCCTGAATGCCGCAGATGCCGGCCACGACGCAGAGATCCTAACGGATCGCTGGCTCACCAAGATTGCGGGGAATGCGGAAATAAGCTCGTTCTTGTGTGCGTGTGCATTTGATGCTCTCTCAGGTGATCTCGATGATCCTACAATTTTGCCAGTGAAACGAGTACGCCAGCTTCTGGCCGCGCGCCACCTTCTGTCGCAGCCGGTGAGTGTTGCAGTGGAGGTGTTTCGCAAACAGCCCAGCGTCTGGGAGCCAGTGCTCGTTAGCTTGGCTGCGCGACTGGCCAAGGCAGGAGACGTGGCAAGGTTAGTCGAAGCATTGATTGAGGGCGATGGGGAGGATGCGCTGCGCGGCGCTCTCCTGTCTGCGCCACTGCTGCATGAATCAGAAGAATTGCGTGAACGCATCGCCGTGCACTTGCTGAAGATCGTCACAGAGGGTGCACTGACAATTCCGGAACGTGAGCGAGCAGGACGCCAGCTATCGATCTGGGGAGATACCCGAAACCTCGATGGCCTGGCAGACATACCGGGTGGGTGTTTTACCTTCGGATGGAACGGGCATCCGAACTCGAGCCCAACCGAACCTGTGACTGTTGGTGACTTCCGTATCGGACTATATCCGGTAACAAACGGTGCCTACGGATTGTTTGCACAAGAAACTGGGCGTTTGTGGCGTAGTTCCGATGCTGCTGCCGAGGACCGACGCAACGCACCTGCCACGGATCTCACCTGGCGTGATGCCTGCGCCTATTGTGATTGGTTGACCACCCGCTGGAGGAAGGAGGCCCGTATTGGGCCAGACGAGATTGTTCGCTTGCCAACGGAACCGGAATGGGAGCGCGCTGCTCGCGGCGATATGCCGGATACCGATGTCGAGACAATCACCTATCCATGGGGGGTCGGCTGGATCGATGATGCCTCGAATTCTGAAGAAGCGGGATTTAACAATACATGCACTGTCGGCCTATTTCCGAAAGGACGCTCTCCCTATGGATGCTTTGATATGGCCGGGCAGGTATGGGAATGGTGTACGACGCTTTGGGGGGAAGAGATGGCGACGCCGAGCTTCAGTTATCCTTATCGGAATGATGGGCGAGAGAACCTTGAAGCCTCGCCAACTGTCCGCAGGATATTGCGTGGCGGCTGTTTCTCCAGCAATAGTCTGAAGGCTTGTTGCACATATCGTGGCAGCCTTGAGCCAGATGGCTTCTGGCGTGGGAACGGCTTTCGTATTGTCGTAGCCAAGGCAGAGTAAAGGAATGCAGGAATGGCAATTCGCGGAAAGCCGAGCATCAAGGGATTTTATGATGAGCGGACCGGCAGTATTCAGTACGTAGTGTCAGATCCGGAGGCGGGTGCCTGCGTGATTATCGATCCTGTGCTGGACTTCGATGAGAAGTCTGGTTCGATAGCTACCACCAATGCTGATGCCATTCTTGCTTATATCGCTGAACGTGAACTGTCCATTGAATGGATACTTGATACCCACCCACACGCCGATCACCTCTCCGCGGCGCACTATTTGAAAGAAAGGACCGGAGCGTCGATTGCGATAGGAGAGTTCGTCAAGGATGTTCAGAGAATCTGGGCTGACATATACAACTGGCCCGATTTCTCGAGCGACGGGTCTCAATGGGACCGGCTTTTTGCTGATGGCGACCGGTTCAAGGTCGGAAGTATTGACGCCATGGTTATGCATTCGCCTGGCCATACACTCGCGTCTGTAACCTACATTATCGGAGATGCGGCATTCGTCCACGATACCCTCTTCATGCCGGATAGCGGTACGGCGAGAGCAGATTTTCCAGGCGCAGATCCGGTGCAACTCTGGGAATCTATCCAGAGGATCCTTGAATTACCGGATGACACGCGCCTTTTCACGGGTCACGATTATCGTCCCGGTGACCGGAAGGCTGTTTGGGAAAGCAGTGTCGCCGAGCAGAAGGCCACCAATTCACACGTGGCGGGCAGGGTTATGGCAGACTATGTCTCCATGCGGCAGAAACGCGACCGGATACTGCCCATGCCCAAACTGATCCTGGCAGCGTTGCAGGTCAATATTCGTGGCGGCGTTCTTCCCCCATTCGAAAGCAATGGGCGAAGTTACCTGAAAATACCGCTCAATGCTTTTCCTGGTGCACCCTGGAGCTGAACCAAAGAACGAGCTTTGCCGCCATAGTTCATGTCGACATTTTTACGGCTCGCCAATTGCGCCTGTACTCAATGTCAATGTCGGTGCTGTCGATCCGTTGCCAGTGCAACATTCCGCCACCGCACGTTAAGACCCGTTCAACCACAATAACACATGCTAATCTGAAAGATTATCATGGAGATTATCGTGTACCCGGCCGAACTATCGTGGACATCCGTTCACGCCGCCTTTGCCAAGATGCTGGACGGAATTCTTGCAGGATACCCTGTCTTGACGGTGTTGGCGTTCGTATCTGTTCTGACCGTCTTGTTGTGGTTGCTATCGAGGTTGAGGCGCTTCTGGTTTACTGTCTGGGTCGGCGCAATGGTTGCGAATGCGATGTGCGTCATCGCCCTTACGTTCGGTTACCTCCTTACAGACATTCCGCCGAGGACAATAATTGCCGCGGTCTTGCACGGCCCCTGACGATACATCGATTGTTGATCGATCATGAAAGCCGGCAGAGATAATGAGACGATCCGGATCCTTTCTGCCAAAAGAGCTGTCTGCAATGTGCGCGGCACGGGTGCAGAACTTATGCCTGCAGCGGCAGTATCATTCCCGGCGGAACAGATAGTCGGTCGTCACCATCAGACAGTCGGTGCCGCCATGAGCTGTCGGTAAGCTCGTAACGCTTGTGACCGAGGTCGTTGCGTTGTTGCCTCGCATTGACCCGCAACATTCTTTCCTGGCCGCCAAATATTGGAGGCTCCTTCTTTGGTCGTGAATTGTGGCTGTAGAAGTCTACATCCAGCAGAATTCTCCTTCTTCAAACATAATGAAGCATCGGCATAACTTTACCTTATTGTATCTCCATATAGTCGCCTGAAGTATTCAAGGAGGGATAGTAGATGAAACCTGTTTCAAGTTTTCTGACGATCGGAACGCTAGTACTGGCAACTGCGAGTCTCGCGGGTTGCCAGACAGAAGCCGAGTCACCGCAGCCAGATAGTGTGCTGGGGAGCTGCAGGCCGGATGCTGCCAGTGCCCTCGCCGGACAGCAGAGAATCTCCGATGCCCAAGCAATGCAGCTCACTGGCGCGACGTCGGTGCGTCAAGTCCAACCTGGTGATCCGGTAACGATGGATTTCCGTGCTGAGCGCGTCACAATCGAAACGGATCCAGCTACTGACACGATCATTCGCGCATCCTGTGGGTGATGTGATCAGCATAGCTTCGGGGTCAAAGAGCACTCAAATACGCAACATCTATTGCAGCGCCCCCTGACGGACGAAAAAAAGGGCCAACGGATTCCGCGGCCCATAAGGTGTGAAGGTAATAACCTCCAGAGGGGAACAGCTGCTGCGGCGGAACTGGGAGGAAGCCGCCATATGCATCAGCTGCAGGCATGATGACTGTGTTTTGACCAAATGGAAAACATTTATTGTGCAATGCAGCTATGCATTTTACGCCTTGCTTCTTTGACGTCGTTTCCGGGGATGGTTTTTTGGTTCGCATGTCAATTGCCGGCGGGGATCCCGTTAGTTTCATAATACTTTGTGAACGATATTTGTAGGCTATGATAATGAGGTCTATCCTGGGTGGGACCAATGTCAGTATGACGAAGGTATCGGCTGACTTGAAACGGAATGGCATCGGAGGAGGGGAGTACAGAGATGTGCGAGGCTAGAACTCGCCGCAAGTCTGCGCCAAACCCATCCTGGCAGTTGTCAATGCTAGCCTGTTGTGCCTGTAACAGGACGGCGTGGCGAGGGATGATACGCATGCATTGACTCGGATTCATCTCCGGATATTGCGTATCTCTGTCTATTATAAAATAATGGTTTAACGGAATAGTCATTCACCAATGCAGGGGGTTGGAGTGCATATGGAGACCTTCGGGGATGAGTATGTCCGGTCAGGAGAGCAATCTCCTTCATATCCGCAGATTCAGGTGCAGGCCGGCGAACCTTCGCTTGGAGAACGCTATAGCTGGCTTGAGGCCATGATCAATCATGTCCCGGACTATATCTATGCCAAGGATTTGAACGGACGCTTTCTCTTCGCCAATGAAGCGGTATTGCAAGGTAATGGTTTGACGTGCATTGAGGAGCTCATTGGGCGTACCGATTTTGAACTGCACGGGCAGATTGATGCTTCCGCGATTGCTGAGATAGAACAGAAGGTCATAGAGACTGGAGAGCCAGATTTTGGCTATGCGGAACGTGCTCTGAAGGGTGGACCAGACCGCTGGCTGATGATGTCTCGCGTTCCGCTGAGGAATAGGAACGGCGATATTATTGGCGTCGTGGGTGCGTCACGTGACATTACAGCCCGAAAAATTTCCGAGCGTCTGATGTCTGTCCAGACGCGGCTTCTGGAGATGATTGTCGCCTCCACACCGCTCCAGGAGTTCATGGAACGGTTCGCACTTTTGCTTCAGGAGGTTGCGACAGGTGTGCGGGTGGCGGTCCTTTTGGCGCGCGATGACGGTGAGCTTGAGGTCGTCGCGTCTCCTTCACATTTATGGTTGAAAGGAGAGAAGGTTCCGGTCGGACATCGGGCTGCGGCGGTGGATATGCTGAAAGCGGCGTATGTTCCTGACTTTGCCAATAGCTGTCATTACAAGTCTCTCGAGATCATCTCTTCTGAGGGTAATGTGCTTGGCTTGGTGGTCGTTGAACGGTGTGGAGAGGAGCCTGACGTTGCATTTTGCGAATTCGTAAAAAGTGCGTCTCGGATTGCTGGTATAGCCGTCGATCGGATACGAACCGAAGAGCGAACGAGGTACCTTGCAGATTATGACGCATTGACCGGTCTTTTGAGAAGATCGCGGCTGGATGCAGAGCTCCGGCTCCGCATCCAGC
>JAEWDP010000145.1 GCA_023390055.1 Pseudomonadota bacterium
AACCGGCGTCTGGCAAAGGATTTTGAGCGCTACTCAGCGACAAGCCTGGCCTTCATTCAGACCGCAATGATCAAGCTCATGACGAGAAGGCTGGCCCGCTATCCGCTTTCTTGAACAGACTCTAAGACTTTCTACTGAGCAAGGAGCGCACGACACATGCGAATGGTGAACAACATAGTTATCATTGTTCACTATTAACGAACGACCCGTTGCCATTTTGCTGGCTACCGCTCCGGGTCGTTATCCACCATCTTTAGATCACAGCAAACGACAAACATCGCAATGCCACATCAGGCGACATTGAACAGGAGATAGACACATGACCAAGTTCATCATCACCGCCCTCACCGCTTCGGTTGCTTTTGGATCGGCCGCATTCGCCGCCGGCGACTATTATGAAGGCGTATCCAAGGATCGTCCTGCCGTCGTCGATACCATCAATACAGGCAGCATCGGCTTTGAAGCCCACGTCAACCAGCAGATCGCTTCAGTCAACAGCGGTGACTATTACGAAGGTGCCAACCGCCCGAACTAATCAGTCAGTTCATTCAAGACATCGGCCGTCCACCAGGTCGCAAACAGGTGGCGGCTCCCAAAAACAGGAGATTGACACATGACCAAGTTCATCATCACTGCCCTCACCGCTTCGGTTGCCTTTGGATCGGCCGCATTCGCCGCCGGCGACTACTATGAAGGCGTATCCAAGGATCGTCCTTCTGTCGTCGATACCATCAATACTGGCAGCATCGGCATCGAAGTACAGCCTCACCAGCAGATCGCCCCGTTCAACAGCGGTGACTACTATGGTGGCGCCAACCGCCCGAACTAATCTCCGCAGCCGGGCGGCAAGGCCGCTCAGTCCGGCCCATGGAAATGCCTGATGGATAACAGGAGTTTTCATGGGCGAGATTTCTCAAAAGCCGGGCGAAACGGTCTCAATACTAAAGAACGTTATCCGTGTCTCATTGTCCCGCAAGCTATGGAGGCTGCCGTGCTGGAATGGCTACTCTACGTCTGTATGACGCTCATAACCGTATCTATTGGAGTTGTACTGTTTTCGGCTGGCTAACTGATTTGTATTGCAAGGGAAGATTAGAACAAGCCAAGCCCCTGCTGTCCGACGATGATACGCATATTCCTTGTCAGGACCGGTCATCATAATTGGCACACTACGGTACCGGCCCAACATCAAAATCCAAGCCAACAACACCCGTGACGAGCAAGAACTTACTGGCACCGCCAAGCGATGGATCAGTCCCGCATTCGGCCGAAGACGTGACAGGCGAAGAAGCCGTCAGAACTACGTTCCACTCTCCCTTTCACGGTGCTTTAATGACGCTTTCGATTACAGCAACGGGCATCCGCATGATTTATGGCGCTTAAACCAGTTGTAGGCGGTCGTATCCCGCATCTTGGCGAGATCGGACACCGTCAGCGTTCGGAACTCTGGCGAGAGCAGGAAATGTTGGCCGTTGGGCCTGTCTTCGGGGTTCTCAATGGCTCAATCGCCTCCGCGAACCGGAGTAAGGTCGGGCGCATTTCCAGGCCCCCGCCCATAACACTGACGGCCAACACCGAGGCGTGGGTGCGGTAGGCAATGGCGCCGGTGCCTCTACCCGCGGAACAATATCAATAAGGTAATCCTGATTACGGTAATCACGCTTAAGGTAATTATATTTACTAGAAAGCAGCCTAATGCAGTTTCTCGGGCGCGAACTCAAGCTCGCACGGGCCGAATTGGTTCGCAACGACCTTCCCTCATCATTGTATTTGGCCGACAGCGGATCGGCAAATCGCGGTTCCTTCGGAAGGCTGCCAAGAAACGCCCGGAAATCTATTTTCAGGCGACCCGCGTCTCATCACTTTTGAACCTGGAGCAATTCAAATCCGATGTCGGAAAGGCAATCGGAACAAAGCCACAGCTCGAAGCCCTGTCAACCTGGGAAGGGGTACTGCACTATGTTGCCGAGCGTGCCGGCGAGCATCCGGGACTAATCGTCACGACGAATTTCCCTATCTGCTTGATAACGAACCAGCACTGCCATCGATCGTGCAGAAATTCTGGGATTCCGGCGCTTGCAAATGGGGCGATGAAACCGATCCTTTGCGGCCCTGCCATTTCTCAAATGGAAGACCTGTTGGCGGAGCGAAACCCGCTTTACGGGCGAAAAACGCTGTCGCTCGACATGAAGGTCTTGCCACGTCGACGTCGCCAAGTTTTTCCCGGAGTACACGGCCGACGACATTATCAGAACCTATGCAATTTTCGGCGGCATTCCTTACTATCTTCAGCTTTGCGACGCTCAGGAACCCCTCCGCAACAACGTCATCAAACTCAAGCAAATTCCCTTCTTCCCGACATTCGCTCTTGACCTTGCCATCATGGCAAGGCCCACATTCGACGGCGAACAGACCATTGAGGAGAATTCGCATGTTCCAGCTCACCCTCCCCGGCATGACCTGCGGCGGCTGCGCGCGTCGTGTGACCAACGCAATCCTGAGCGTCGATCCCGGCGCTGAAATCGTCGCCGATCCGCCCTCCCGTGCAGTGCAGATCACCTCAAAGGCAACCGAGCAGGCGCTTCTCGCCGCGCTCAACGACGCCGGCTATCCGGCGGAGCAGTCAACCGCAATGTGAGTAATCTGGGCACACACCCCTCAGGCTGCATGGCCGAAACGTTGGCGGTATTCGCCCGGCGTCAGCCCGATGAGCCTTGCAAAAATCTTGCGGAAAGCTCCCGGATCGGCATAACCCGTTTCCCACGCGATCTGCTCGACCGCGAGAGCGCTGAACTGCAGCATCTCGCAAGCCTTGCTGACCCGCAGCCGCTGTGCATATTCCGACGTCGTCATACCGGTCGCCTTGCGGAAGCGACGAAGGAATGTGCGCCGTTCAAGACCGGCCTTCATCGCCAGCGTTTCCAATGTGACGTCCTTTGCATCGGTTTCCTGAAGCCAGCGCTGGACCTCGAGCACCGCGACGTCGCCGTGACCCGTCCGGGGCGAAAAGATGCTGTAGTAACGTTGCTCTCGCCCCGGCGGATCGACCAGCAGGAACCGCGCGGTCTGGGTCATTACCTCCGCGCCGCGAAGGCGCTCCACCAGCCGCAGGCACAAATCAGTCCACGACATCAACCCGCCAGCCGTCAGGATCTGGCCGCCATCGATCAACAGCCGGTCCACATCGACCGGCACACGCGGGAAGCGGCTGCGGAACTGATCTTCCAGAACCCAGTGCGTCGTCGACGGCCTGCCATCGAGAAGGCCGGTTTCCCCGAGCAGGAAAGCACCGGCGCAGACCGAGGCCAAAATGGCGCCCTGGGAGTGACACTCGCGCAGCCAGTCAAGAAAGGGCGAAGCAATACTGGCTGTTGCCGGCGTGCCCAAGCTGGGCGGGAGGATCAGAACGTCGGGCCCGGCCGCCGCAGACGCACCGCTATCGTAAACACGTTGCGGCGGCCTGCCTTCCGCCTCGATCCGCCAGTGACTGACGGTGATGCGGTTCGGCTCTGACGTCGCATGCGGCGACGAGAACCGGTTCGAGACCAGAAAGAGATCGGTCATCGAGAGCACGGCCGACATCTGCGCGCCCGGATAGATCAGCAGCCCAACATCTGTTTTCCGTTCGGGAGTCATTCGTCACTATTGCCCCTTATTATGTCGATATCGCCAATGGGCATAAGCCAAACCGACGCCTATTGTCCAGTCATCGCAAAGCTGAACAGCAAAGAGAAAGGTCAAGCCATGAGCAAACGCGCCATCGTCGTCGTCGATCTTCAGAACGACTATTTTTCCGGTGGGAAGTACGAACTTGTCGGCATCGACAAGGCCGCCGAGAATGCAGCCCGCGTGATCGAGGCGGCCCGCAATGCGGGTGACCGCGTCATCCACGTCCAGCACATCTTCCCCAGCCAGGACGCACCGTTCTTCACGCCCGATTCCGAAGGCAGCGATATCAATCCTGTCGTTGCCCCGCGCGACGGCGAAACGGTCGTGGTCAAGAACTATCCGAATTCCTTCCTCAAGACCGAACTGAAGGAGATCCTGGATACCGACGGGATCGAGGACATCGTGGTCGTCGGCGCGATGAGCCATATGTGCATCGACGCGACTACCCGGGCTGCCAGCGACTATGGATACAAGACCACCGTGGTTCAGGATGCCTGCGCGACGCGTGATCTCGAATATGAAGGCATCACCGTGCCAGCGGCTTCCGTTCATGCCGCCATGATGTCGGCGCTCGGCTTCGCCTATGCGACGATCACCGATACCGACACGCACGTCGCGCAGTAGCCAACTGTTCTGGTCCTAATGAACGTTGTCCATCCGCCGGGGCTTCAATATGGCCCCGGCGGATATCGCTGCTGTTGGCGGCAATATCAGCCTGTATAGAGAAGGCTAATGTCCCCGGAAATCATCGGCACACGCGTCGGCAACGCACCGGTTCCCCTCTCGATCCTCGATTTCGCCACGGCAGGTCAAGGACTGACAACGCGCGATGCGCTGACCGCCAAGGTGGAACTTGCGCGGCTCGTGAACCGGCGCGGCTCTAACCGCTACAAAACAGGCAGCATCGGCATCGAAGTACAGCCTCACCAGCAGATCGCCCCGTTCAACAGCGGTGACTACTATGAAGGCGCCAACCGCCCGAACTAATCTCCGCAGCCGGGCGGCAGGGTCGCCCGGTCCGGCCCATGGAAATCCCTGATGGATAACAGGAGTTTTCATGGGCGAGATTTCTCACAAACCGGTGCCAGACGCTCTCGCCCCAAAGAACGTTATCCGTGTTTCATTGTCCCGCATGCTATGGAAGCTGCCGTGCTGGAATGGCTACTCTACGTCTGTATGACGCTCATAACCGTATCAATTGGAGTTGTACTGTTTTCGGCTGGCTAACTTCTTTGCATTGCAAGGGAAGATTCGAATAAGCCATACCCATGCTGCCCGACGATGATACGGCATTACGTAGCAAAAACCACCAGACCTTAAATGGTATCCCGACTACCTTGGTTTCGGGTGAATACGGAGTCTCGAATCAGTGTAGCGTACGAGTTGAAGCAGAAGCGAGCGACCTTGATTGACAGAAAGAGCAGGTAGACATTCAGGAACTGGTGAGAGCGCTGGAGCGCGTGATCCTGAGCTATGAGCCAGCCTTCCAGGCATCGTCACAGCCGGGGTCAGGTCGCGGTGATCGACCTAGTACCGGACAGCTGTACCGGTAAATCTGGAGCGCAACTTCGTCGATCTGCGCGCAAACGGGGAGAACCAGTACACGACGCCGAGCGAACATGTCCGCGCGCTGATCCGCGAGGACATGGCGCGCGATGAGGACCGGCTTTATGCGGTTCGCTCCCTGCTGCGGGCCGAGCGGGAATTCCGGCACGGGGAGATGCGGAGCTGGATGAAGACCTGCGATATTGGCTCCTCGCACCGGCCCCCGCCCGGTCAGGCCGCAGGATCCGAGCAGCTCACGAGCGAAACACCGTAGAGCCGCACGTTCTGATCCTCGGAAACGAAATAGGCATCTTCGGCGATCGCCTGCGCCATCAGCAGGTGGTCGAACGGATCGCGATGATGAACCGGCAATACGGCCAGCGCGATCAAATGGGCATCCGCAATGTCGAGACGTTGGAACCCTTGATCCGGGAGGACGCCGATAATCTCCTCGATGTCCGCATCGAGCTTGCCGATGCGAAGCTTCACGGTGATCTCCCATAGGGAACCGCGCTGACAAGGACGTCGTTCGCGGGATCGCCGATCAGGCCGCGTGCGCGGCCTCCCAGCTTTTCGTCGTCACTCAACCACCATAGCAGCGCGTGCGTATCGAGCAGAAGCCTCACGCCCCGTCTTCCATCGCCTTCAGGACATCCGCAGGTAGAGCGTCGAAATCATCGGCAAGTTTGATCTTGCCGCGCAATGCACCAGGTTTGCGGGCGGAGACATCGTATGATGGCGGCCCGATCTCCGCAACGACCTTATGATGCGAGGTCAGGACAAACCGTTGCCCTTCCTCGACCTGGCGCAGGAAAGATGTCAGGTTACCGCGAAACTCCCGCACGCCGACACGGCGGGGAGAGGATGTGTTGTGTCGAGGTTCAGCCATTGGGTCGCTCCATTTCCAAGGAAATGTGTACACAATTCCTCGCAAATGCAAGGCTTGAGATCAGCCGCGTGGAGAAAACGGCGCTCACGCGCCGTTTCCTTTCAGTTCCCAGACGGTGATGCCGGAGCCCAGGAAGATGATAACGCCGGCCGACATCACGGAGTATGGCGCGACAATCTGGGAGAAGAGACTTCCAGACTGTTTGTCGGGCGATAGCGATCCGGAATAAGGTCGAGCGTATTTCCAAGCCCCCGCCCATGGCACTGACGACCAACACCGAGACGTGGCTGCGGTGGGCAATGGCGGTGGCGATGATGTCATATTCAGGCTCCAGAGGTCGAAAGCAGGCACAATGGATTCTGCTTCTCGGACTTGAGAACCGAGTCCGACAAGGTCCCATACCTAGGGGGGCTTCGCATGGATACGCGGAATAATCCTCACATAATTGGTAACGTCAACACCGACCGAGAGGCGCGCCAGGATGGCGGGATGGAGAGTCATCGCAGGTCGAAATACGCCCGGGCGGTGTCACAACCTCATCTACGCGATCGTGCTTAAGGAGATCGATCGGCTTGCGTCCTCCCAGTACCGGATTGGATTGGCGCAGCCAAAGCCAGGCGGTGCGGTGACCGCCAGCGAGGTCGATGATCGAGGGAACACCCCGCGCAGGGCGTCCGTCAATGAATTGTTCGACGGGAAACACATGCTTCTTGGTCCCCTTGAGCAGGCCAGTAACCTCGTCGGCGAGTTGCCAACGGTGAAGCGTGGATCGCGGGATACCGTAACGGCGGCTAAGCCCGCTAAGACCGGCGACTGGCCCCGCCCAATCCTCGATTTTCCGGGCGACAGCGAGTTCACTGAGAAGGCGTCTGCCCTCCGCGGCCGACACAATCGGACCCAACCCTTGACCGTTGGAAGATTCGCCTGCCTCGGGCGCGTCGAACTCGATCTTGCCGCGTTCGACGTCGTTGCTGAAGGTCTCGACGAAGCGACGAACGGCGCGCATGAGTTCGGCCTGGTGCTTGGTAAGTTCTTGCCGAGCCTCGACTGGAAGCTTCAGTCGAGCCGATACTCTGGCAATCGGGGGATACGGCCGTCACCGGAAACTGGGCTATGGCCGAAGCTAATCTCGCGACGCCAAACATGGATCCAGGAGGATATGCTTTGGGTCCTGGATGCGCATTGCTCCTCGCAACGTAGCTACGTCACCCAGCTCGATTTCATTGTCAGAATAGGTGACGCATAAGACCCTGACACCAGGAACGTCACAGACTCCAACGTACCATAGAACGCGATCCGTATCTAAGATCGTAACAGGGCCTGAAATCCACAGATCCACGCGTTCCCATACAGGATGGTGAAAGTTTCGAACAATTCTCTGCAGATCAGAACAGCCGGCAGTCTGTCCGGGTGTGCCTTCAGGAGGTGCCAACCCCGGCAGAATAAGCTTGGGTCTCTCTTGAGCGTTGGCTATTGCGGAGCAAAGCAACCCCATGAAGACCGGAAGCGACGTGCGTTTAAGGAGTGCGTAGAATCTCTGCCGCTTTTCTGGATGCCGTGAAATCAATGCTGACGTTTCCAATAGCTGAACTTGCACTGAGTAGTGCTCTCTTGTCAGTATCCCCAGAAGGCAAATATCCGTTGCCATGCTCAGAGAGTTTCAAAGTATCGACAGATCCTTTAGGCTCTGCGCGTTGCTGCGTGTGGTTATCTGCGGCAGAGCATCAACGGTAACGTCACTTCCTGCTCTGCGGCGCAATCGGCAACTATTAATTGCGCGTCTTCGGTGACCAGACCTCGGAACACGGCGATACGCGGGTATGAAGCCTCTTAATCAGTTGCGGTTACAGTTGCATTCTCAATTGCACGCACGATTGCTGCGCCGACCGTGGCCACGGCCTTGTTTCGCTCGTCCATGTCCGCGCCACTTCCGGTCAAGTAGATCCCGGCCAACCACGGTTTGCCCTGCGGCGGCCTTATGATCGAAATGATGGAACGGGAGCCTCGCTCACCAGCGCCGGTCTTGTCTCCAATGATCCATCCCTCCGGGAGACTGGCTCTAATGAGTTTGTCTGCGACCTGATCAGCGATCATCCACTCCTCCAACTGCGTGCGAGAAGCCTGCGACAGCACGTCGCCGAGCAGGAGACGGTCCAGTGTCGTCACGACAGCCCGCGGCGTCGTCGTATCGCGCGCATCACCCGGGAGCGCCTCGTTGAGATCCGGTTCCCATCGATCCAGACGCGTTACCTCGTCACCGATCTCCCGCATGAATGCGGTGAAGCCCGAGGGACCACCAACACTGTCGAGCACAAGGTTTCCTGCCGTGTTGTCGCTCAAGGTAATTGTCGCATGGCAGAGGTCACCGAGAGTCATCCCCACTCCCACGTGCTTTTCTGTGACTGGCGAATAGGTGACAAGATCACCAGGGCCATACTTGATGATCGCCCCGAGATCCTGCTCTCCTGCATCGGACCTGGACAGAGCCGCGCCACACGCCAGTGCCTTGAAAGTACTGGTCATAGGGAACCGTTCGTCTGCACGATAACCGGCAGCAGGTGTCTCGCCCGACTGCTGCAACAGGACCCCGACACGACCGCCTAGTTCAGCTTCAACCTCGGCAGCAGTTTCCTCAACAATGTCTGCGGCTGCAGGCGCTACCACACCTATATTCAGTGTTAGCATTGCAAGGGGGACAAGCAACAGAAAACGCATTGGTTACCTCGTGTTGTAATGCTCGTGGCCAAGAATTACGCCATCAGGGAAGCCTTTGATGGAGGCCAGAAGCGATTTCGGGTTGGAGATATCTGCGAGACGCAAAAGTCTAAGTGACAATTCTCTAGCTCCACGTGATGCAGCGCAGCAAACGAGTAATTCTCGCCCCAGGCATTAGTAAAACTAGGGCTGTCCGGGGCTGCAAAGTATGGTCTTACTCCCCTGTTGCCACTAAATTGCCAGTCCTATATAGTTACGATAGTCAACATAGTCATGGAGGCTAATATGCTGACCGCCTCTAAAAAGGATATCAACTGGACCGTTGCGAGCGCAAAAGCTCGGCTTTCGGAGGTGATCGATCGCGCGCAGACCTCCCCCCAGACGATCACCCGCAACGGTAAGCCCAGCGTCGTTGTCGTCTCGGCCGAGGAATGGGAACGCAAGACGGTCCGCAAGGGCACATTAGCGCAATTCCTACTGAATTCGCCACTGCGCGGCCTCGAGCTGGACGTCGACCGTCTGCACGACGAACCGCGTGATCTGTCGTTGTGAGGCTTCTGCTCGACACCAATGTCTTGTCGGAGGTCACCAAGCCCTCCCCCGACACAAGTGTCCTCGAATGGCTGGACGGGCTCGACGAGGACCGAACATTCATCAGCGTGGTGTCGATCGCCGAAATCCGGCGCGGCGTAGCCCTTATGGATGAGGGTCGGCGGCGTGATGCCCTGACTGAATGGCTCGCGCAGGAGCTGCCGCAGCGTTTCGAACTGAGGGTGCTGCCAGTAGATGAGGTCGTGGCTCTAGCTTGGGGAGATTTGATGGGCGTTGCAAAGCGTCGCGGCCGCGGTCTGTCATCAATGGATGGCTTGATCGGCGCCACCGCTATCGCGCACAACCTCACCCTTGCAACGCGCAACATAAAGGATTTCGACGGCTTCGAGATCGATCTCTACAATCCGTGGACACTGTAAACCGCTTCCCGCTGCGGCTCGCTCACCAAGGCGTCAGGGATAGAAAAGATTGCGCGTTGCCAGCCGGCCGCCGTTCACCCGTCGCGATCGCAGCAATCATACCGTCTGGCGCTGACATCACGCATCCTTGGCGTCCCGCCTCACCCATGATCTCGCAATAGGCGAGGGCCACTTCCTCCGCAGGCCAAAGTGTGGTCGGCAAAGCGGCGGCGCCAGTCCTGTAGACCCGGCTGCAACCTTTCGGCACGCTGATCCGGCCGGGTTTTCTGAATGCCGTAGGAAATTTCTGCGATCGTCACCGTCGGCAGCGCAAGCTCGACGTCATGCCGCACAAGCCACGCCAGAACCGCCTCGCTTGGAGATTTCTTCAGTGTCTCCGAGACGACATTGGTATCAAGAAATATCAAAGCTCAACGCCCTGATGGGGCGACGGTTCTCACGAATGAACGCTTCCAGATCGATATCCGTGCCGGATTGTGCAGCAAGGCGGGCGTAGAATGCTTCAGCAGGCTCGCGTCCCGTTTCTCGGACTTCATACGATTCTGGGGCGCGCTCAACGATATCGGCAATCGATCGTTTCTCACGCCGTGCAAGACGGTGGGCCAGATCCCGAGCTTTGGAGCTTCGGACAGAGAGTTGTGGTTCAGCCATGCTCACCTCCATTACAATCAGTCACTAGATAATGGCAAAGGCTACTGCCATCAAAATGGCAAGTGATGGCAAGCCATCAAGCCATCAAGAATGATCCTTTATCCGTCTCTTCTGTGTTTGGAAAACTGCCCTTCCCTAGTCTCTCAGGCGCTGCAAATGGCCGCTGACATGCAAAATCGTTCTTCCCATCGACCACAGGGCCGGCTTATAGGCTATGCGTTTCTGCGTCGAGCCGGAGGTTGACGATACTGCAAGCGCCGGGTCGACGCGGCAACATCTCACTGTTGGTTCTTTCACGAGATCAGCATGCGGTTCGAGTACACATCAATCCCCAATCCAGACTGGATGCCCGCAATTACATTTTGCGAGCTGCGTCCACAAAAGCCTTGAAAATTCGGGCCCCTGGATGATCTGACACGTCAAGCCGCTCCGGATGCCACTGCAATCCCATGGCAAAGGATTGCGAAGGTACTTCAATGCCTTCGATTACGCCATCCGTTGCCCGCGCCGTGACAACCACAGCATCTGATACCTCAACGATGGCCTCCCGGTGAAGGGAATTCACGCTGAACGTTTCTGCTTCGAGTATATCTGCCATCACGGTGCCGCGCGGAATATTGACTTCATGGAGCATATCACTCTGGTCATGTACGAATGCACCGGACCAGTACGAACGCACGTCCGAAACCATCCGGCAACCGTTCAGACAGGCAAGCATCTGCATTCCGTTGCAGATACCGAGAACCGGTTTGTCCCGTGCAAGGAAACCCTTCATCAACGCCACATCAACAGCAAGACGGTCGGACTTTGGGTACTGAGACTGGTCTCCGTCGACGTACCATTCCTCAGGGAAGTTGATGCGACCGCCGACGCTCAGGAATCCATCGAATTCGTCGACGACATGCTCGGTCATATCGGGATCAAAGGGGATACCAAAGGCATGCGCTCCGGCCCGTTTGATGGCCGAGAAGTAACATTTCGAGACCTCATAGCGATCACCGCCTGAACTGGTGTTCTCATCCATGATTATGGCGATCTTCGGCTTACGGATCATTGTCTCCACCCTATTGGTCCCAACCCTGTCGTTGAAGTTTGCACACAGCCGCTACGACATAATCTCCGTTTCTGGCAAGCCGTCCTCCACGGACAGGACCAATGGTCCCTTCAAAAAAGCATGAGCGAAGGCGACAGACTGATACAGCTCGTGAAAACAACGCATATCCTTCGCGGAAAGACCAGATGCTGGCCTGGATCATCCGGTGAAGGCGCAAGCATTACACCTTTAGAACCAGGATTAATCCGTTTCGGGGTTGCATGTTGGTTCCATCATGTGAATATTAGGGTGGGTGTACGCTGCATGTCGCGGCGAGACAGGTAGATGCGTAGGTCGGGCCGCCGCGCGGAGTCCTGACGACCATGCATCACCACACTCCGCGGCTGAATCTGCCGCGCGCACAACGTCTGGCCGAACGTGCCTTTGCCTCTCTCGAGCGTTTCACACATATCGAAGCTGCCAGCGGTGTGGTATTGCTTTTTGCCGCTGCTGTGGCACTGATTTGGGCGAATTCATCATTTTCCGACAGCTACCATGCACTCTGGCACGCACCTGTGTCATTCAGCATTGGCAGCTTCGTTTTCTCGCAGCCCCTGCATTTCATCATCAATGATGCCTTGATGACTGTTTTCTTTTTGGTCGTCGGCATGGAGATTCGCCGCGAAGTCCATGAGGGAGCCCTGAGTAGCCTGCGCCAGGCCAGTCTGCCTATAATGGCCGCGCTCGGCGGTGTCATCGTTCCCGCGCTTGTCTATCTGGCCCTGAACGCCGAACAGCCCCAGATTAGTGGCTGGGCTGTGCCGACCGCAACCGACATAGCCTTTGCTGTCGGCGTATTGGCGCTGTTGGGCAAAGGCATTCCCTCCAATGTACGAATATTCCTACTGGCCCTGGCAATCATTGACGATATAGTCGCCGTTCTGATCATCGCCCTGTTCTATTCTGGCGGGCTCGAATGGCATGGCTTCGTTATTGCCGGGCTCGGAATTTTCGCCGTGCTCGGTTTCCAGAAGATCGGCATTGGCTCGGCTTTCATCTATGTGTTTCCGGGAGCGATCATCTGGGTTGGCCTTCTGATGACCGGCGCTCATCCGACACTGGCGGGTGTCGTGCTCGGAATGATGACACCGGTTTTTGCGATGCCCACGCGGGATCGTCCGCTCGATATCGTAACGAACGTCGCACAAGAACTGCGCGACCGTGACGATGACACAAACGCGCATGACCTGGCCCCGGCACTCAGACAGTTGCGGCTGGCGCAACGTGAGATGTTACCTCCTGTCACACGCGTCCAGATTGCCTTACACCCATGGGTGGCGTTCGGCATCATGCCCTTGTTTGCACTGGCTAACGCTGGCGTCAGCATGGATGGTATCGATCTGTCAGCCACGGGCCCACAGTGGGTGATGGCCGGTGTTGCACTCGCACTGGTCCTTGGCAAGCCACTGGGTGTCGTGGGTATGACCTGGCTCATGGTTCGGCTTGGGTGGTGCCGGTTGCCAGACGGCGTATCCTGGGGCGGCATCTTGCTGATCGGCTTGCTGGCAGGAATTGGCTTCACGATGTCGATTTTCATTGCCATGCTTGCCTTCGAGAGCGAAGCATTGCTCGGTGCAGCGAAACTCGGTGTACTGGCCGGATCGGTGATCGCAGCGCTTGTGGGCCTCTCCTGGGGTGTTGTGTACCGACGTGCGAACAAGGCTGCAGGGCATACAGTGCTCCCCTGACACGTATTGCAGGCACGCAGGCCACTCCACGAAGTGTTGCGTCCTGGTTTCGCTCATCTGCGTGAATCATGCGGAGGATGAGCGGAACCATGCATCATGGACAGACTTTTGAAGCCATAACGGCAGTACCCTGCGGAGGACGTGATCTGGAGGCGCGAGAAGGATACCGGTGTTTCTTCGATAGACGGGGAGGGATGATCAAAACGCGTGGTAACCAGGTCAACCCTGATGAGATTGGACAATGAATTTCGTTCAGTGAGTTCTGGTATAGTTCACTGCCTTGCGCCTCAAGATGCCTGCCAGTCTGTGGAGCATGCCTGCGAAGGTAACGCCCCATGCGACAAGCGCTATGTAGAAGAAGACATGCGTCAGATTACCTAGGAAGCCAAAGTCCATGGCCTGGTCGAGTTGCCAGGTGCAGGCGACATACATGCCGAGCGGAAATACGGCTCCCCAATAGAGCGGATCGTAGGAGAGCGGGAACCGCTCGTAAATGTGTCGCCACACGCCGAGCAATAGCAGCATGGGGATCCACCACGTACCGGTCGCCCAATAGAAGATCGTGAACCCCTTCAGAAATGGAAGAAGCGAAGTCAGATATGGCGCCTGGGGCGCATTGAGAATCAAAAGCGAGCCGGCCAGCGTCGAAATCGCCATCGCCCCCATATTGATCCAGTAGGGTGGTGCGAGATCGCCGGGAGAAAAGCGGAAGAAGGCATAGCGATAGAAGATCAGAACCATCAGCCAGATGTAGAGCATGCCTCCCCACAACCACGTGGACAATGCAAAGAAATTGAGTTCCAACCGATATACAGGACCACTTTGAGCCGCCAGCAATGCACTGGTCACCGTCAGAGATTGCGTCGCAACAACAGCAAGCAGCCATCCACCATTGATGCCTTTGTCGAGGGTTGGTTTATCGTGCTTGACCGTGAAAGCGGTAAAGATCGTGTAGGTAAGACCGAGCCAAAGCAAAAGCGCGACAATCCAGAGAAACTTGCCCGCAACATAGCTATCCCCCAGCACCATGAACTGGCTGGCCAGAATACCTGTTCCCGCAACGGCTGTGAAATAGCCGGGACCCGTTGCATGGGCGACCATGTCGCCGAAAAACCGCCGCGGATAACGCCAGGCGCGAAGGCCATAGAGCATGCAGAGCAAGCCATACTGCCCGATATTCAGATAGAACAGGAAAACTGCCAGCAGACGATGTTCCATCATGAAGGCTGCCAGAGAAACGATACCGGTCGCCATCACCAGTCCAAAATAGGCAGGCGACATGTCGGCGAGCGTCCACGCCTGCCGGACCGGTTCTGAAGTGCTTGTTGTGGTCATCATTTCATCGTCGCCCGAAATCATCGCGCCTTTATGGAACCCGAGCGCTTTGACTGCAACCGGCCAGAATGGAGTAGACAGAAATATCCCTGTAGAGAGACAGCACCAGCAGGTCGCATGTGACGTCCAATGAGTAGATGCCAAATGAGCTTGGTCCAACGCCGGCCGGACCACCGTTTTGCCATCAGACTTGAACGCGTCTTCTGAACTCATAAATGCGGGATGGCTGAGCAAAGTGAAAAGGCGACGGTCCGAATTGAAACGAAAGCTGAACGCTCGGGCGTGCTTCCTGGCGTTCAGCTTTCGCGATCCTTCCAGTCGCTGCGCAGCAACGTCGTGACATGTTCGATCGTTTGCCTTCCGTCGGCCATGCAACGGCTTGAAACCTCACCTGCACGCCGAAATCCCAACTCGCGCTGCAACGCCCACGACCTCTCATTGCCGTCGAAGTAGCAGTTGATCAATGTTGAGACTGACACCTCCGATCACCGTTCACTCCGGCTTGCGTTCAATCGCAAATTCGTAAGCGGTCGGCCAATTGCCTGAATGCGGGCCCTCCTGACATCGTTTGATCCAGTTGTCCGCGTCTGATTTCGAATAGGGGTGCGGGACAAAAGCCAGCCACTTTGCAAGCTTGAGATCGTTCAAGCCTGCGGTGTGCTGTTCAACATCTTCTTCTTTCCAGAAGCGCAATGTAGGGCGTTTGCAGACCTCTTCTGCCCTGCGATCATCAATGACGCTCACGTTTTGTACTACACGTGCGGCGCGACTTGAGTGCGACACTCCGCAACAATTCAGCGCGACAAGGCGAATTTTTCCAGCTTGCCGAGCGTTTGCAAACCGAGTTCAACCGCTCCGATACTCATCGCCTCATGGAACTCGGCTTCACTGCTCAAAGCCATGCCAAGTGTTACCAGTGTCGTTGCGCCCTGCTCTTCCAGCGAGACCCAGGCGTCGGCATGCTTCGGACCGTTCTCGCCCCACAGTAGCGTATAGGCGATACTCTCCTGCGGCCGCACTGTGTTATAGAGGTGATGGTTCGGGAAGACCTTTCCGTCGGCAGCGATCATGTCGAACACCCACTCGCCCCCTGCTCTCAGGTCTATCCGTTTCGTGCGGCAGGAAAATCCATCGGGTCCCCACCATTGCGGCAGCGTTTCCGGATTCATCCACGTGTTCCAGACAATTTCTCGCGGCGCCTTTATGACGCGCTTCAGCACCATGGTGCGTCTCGCCATCGCGCAGAGACTGTCCAGTCCGCCGTTGAAACCCTGCCGGTATCCCGCCTCCATGTTTTTGGCCAGAGACGACAATTGAACGGTCACGGAAATCCGGCTGCGTTCGTCGGTGCCTGAGAGATTGGTGGTCACAAGCGCAGCAGATTGTGTGACGCCCGTAGACGAGATCACCTCGTAGTTGACGGTGCGAAGTGTCGGCTGCAGGTCCAGCCAGCCGCATTCGCAGCGTATGTCCGGCTGGCCTTCCATCTTGCAAAGAGAGATTTCACGGCCGCCAATTTTCGTGTCTCCTTCCAGAAATTCCCCGGAAACCTGAGGATTTGGAGCAGACCAGACAGCCCGCGCGGCGGGCGCCGTCCAGACCTGCCAGAGTGTATTCAAGGGTACCGCCACCTCACGCTCGAACGTCAGCGTTGCGAAGCCATCACCTGCAGAGGGCACGTTGTCCTTATGCTGTGTCGGGTTCATTGTTTGGTTTCCTTTGCTGCTTTCATCGCAAGTTCTTCCAGCCTGTCGAGCCGGGCATCCCAAAGGACACGCTGCTGGTCCAGCCATGTCCGAACGGGGTCCAGAGCTTCCGGCACGATGGCGCAGGTTCGTACGCGACCGGTCTTGGAAGATGCTATCAGCCCTGCTTCCTCCAGCACCGAAAGATGCCGCATAACGGTTGGCAGCCGCAGCCCCGTTGGCTCGAACAAATCCGTAACTTGAGCTGGACCCTTCGCCAACCGGGTCACGATCGCGCGACGCGTCGGATCGGCCAGGGCATGAAAGATAAGCGAGAGGTTCGGATCATGCTTAGTCATATCGCTAACTATCACCACGACGTCGGTAGCGCAAGCAAAACTTTGCCAACTTGCTAAGTATCTACATCGCTGGACGAGGCGAAGACCCTTGGGAGGCATACGGATCGCCTTGTCGCTTAGGTAGAATTCAAATGACAGCAGATGAAGATGCCGCTTGCGTGCTCGCGAGACCTGCTAGAGCCTGGATCCATATCAGGCGTTGCGTGCCATTGGAGGCATGATCTGCCGCTTCGTCGCGTTTATCGTGTGGTCTCAATCGGCGACGACCGAGATACCCCGGCCCCACCCGAGCCTGTGGCACCGGCGCCGGAATTCGCGCATGACGTGCTCGGGTCCAGCGTCGCTTATCTGACACTAACCTGGCCTGCAGATTGACTAACGTTTTTGTGTGACCGAACGCAGCGGGCAGACTAACCATGGAGTCTGGAACGATCACTCGAGGCTACACCTCGGCACGAAATTGGTGACGAAACCATGCCGCCATCGGCCTGCCGGGAAAGTGAGACAAAACTGCCGATAATTTCAGCGCGCGACATGATCCGCAAGGAGCGGAACTATTATGAACAGGAAACGTAAGACTGTGCAGCATATCGCCACGGAGGCCGAGGAGCGGGCATTCTGGGAAAGCCAAGACTCGACCGATCATGTCGACTGGAGCAAGGCCCAAAAGGTACGGCTACCCAATCTAAAGCCGTCTTCAACGTCGATATCACTAAGGCTGCCCAATTCACCTCTGTAACGATGAATGGATCAAGGTCGCCGCAGGAATGCGCCATGAATGACCCAGATGAGTTGGTCTAGCTCAGGCGGCAATTCCCAACAGGCTGCACTCTTTATCGATATCCATCACAAGTGCTTCCTCGACCTCGGGAAGTCCGATCTCTTCGGTTAATACACCATCCGGTATGTGGAATGCACGCTGTTGAAGTGCCGGCGCTTATTCGACGAGCAGTCGCATGGCCCAATGCAGCCGACAGACAAACAATGGACACTGGAACGATCAATCAAGCCTACACGTCGGCACGAATTCCTTGTTGTAGTCATCGTTCATCTTGAGTGCTTCGGCCGTGTTTTCGAGCGGCGTTTCGTTAGGCGGCGGCGGCCAGGTGAATGACTGGTCAGCACATTTGCGGGCGGCCGCCCAGCATGCCAGGCTTCGCGGGTCCGATCCATATGATGAAAATCCGCCACCAAATTTGACCCGTTCGGAATATCGCTGTTCGGCAATCTCGCGCTCGCTTGCCGGATCATACTCCTGTTTGACGTGGTAGTGCCCATCTGCCGCAACAAAACCATCCTCTATCGCGTACGAGACCGCATGGTCCGCCTTGCAGATAATATGGTCCTTTTCGGCTGGTTCAGGGCCGTATGACGCCGGCAGGTAGGGCCAACGAATATCCACCTCGAGCACATCGCCGACCTGTCGCATCGCTCCAATATTCACCATTGCGTCGATAACCGATTGGTCGCCCTTGCTGGCCACCCACACCGGCGATCCTGCGGCGATCGCTTCAGGTGCTATGGCCGTCCCGTCCGCAAGGCACACTTTGGCCAGGCACAAAACTGATAGAGGAGGGAGAAATCCCAGTTTCAAAGTAATCGGCTTCACAAATAAAGACCTTCATCCAAATGCAGGCTGCGCCCGAACATAGCTTCCGCCTTTTCATCGGCAAACGAATGTAACCTTTCGCGTTCCGGGGTGGTTATTTCGGTTATCATCACGAACCGAATCGATAAAGAGAGGGAGGGGAATGACCTGCATCCGCGATCCAAATAACATCCTGAGGCGGGAGATCGCCCGGCTGCGCGACGAGTTCGAGCTCCCGGGTGACTTCCCGCCGGAGGTTTTGGCAAATGCCAACGAAGCGGCATCGAGGCACCCCGACACCGGAAGTCACCGGGACCGGACGAAGCTGCCGTTCGTCACGCTCGATCCCGCCAGTTCCATCGATCTCGATCAGGCCTTCCACATTGAACGATCCGGCTCGGATATCATCCTGCATTATGCCATCGCGGATGTTTCCTGGTTCGTGGATTACGACAGCCCCATGGCACAGGAAGCCTGGCGCCGGGGCGAGACGATCTACCTGCCCGGCGACAAGATAAGCCTCTATCCTGAAGTCATCAGCCAAGGGGTTGCAAGCGTCTTGCCAGACGGTCCCCGCCCCGCCGTAGTGTTCACTGTCCATGTCCCTCCCGATGGCATTTCCAGGCTTGAGGGCGTAGAACGCGCGCTGATCCGCTCAAGGGCAAAGCTTGCCTATGAAACAGCGGATGCATCCGATCTGCCAGACGGTCTTGCCGAACTTGCGCTGCGGATCGAGGCAGCGGAGCGTAAGCGCGGCGCGGCCCGCATCGACACGCCAGAACAGGAACTGCAAGAGACGGATGCAGGCCGCCTCACGCTCTCGTTTCGCACACGCCACCGGGCCGAGGAACAGAATGCAGCGCTTTCACTGGCAACCAATCTCGCGGTGGGGCAATTCCTTTTCGAACATCACACCGGCCTTTTCCGCGTGATGAACGAGCCCGACGCCGAAGCCATTGCACGTTTGCGCCTTCAAGCGGCCGCTCTCGAAGTTGACTGGCCCGCAGACGAGCAGTTGAAGACGCTCGAACGCCGCCTCGATCGCAACCAACCCGCAGAAGCGGCGCTGATGCTGGCGATACGGCGCGCGGGTCACGGTGCTTCTTATGCTCCCTATCGCGCCGGCGAAAAGCCGTGGCATGCCGCTGTGGCCGCGACTTATGCCCACGCTACTGCCCCTTTGCGGCGATTGGCTGATCGCTATGTGGTCGAGGCGGCGCTAGCGATCGGCAATGGTGTAAGCGTACCGGGCCAGGTCGATAGCGCCTTTTCCGAATTGCCTTCGGTGATGGGCCGTGCCGGCAGTCTGTCGGGAAGGACCGAAGCCGCCGTTCTGGATCTTGCCGAAGCGGTCATGTTGCGCGGTCGCGAAGGAGAGGTGTTCGATGCGCTGGTCCTCGAAGGTGGCAACAAGGGTCGGATCACGGCTCAACTGGCCAAACTGCCGGTCGTGGTGCGAGTGGACGGCAATGGTGCAGCTTTGAATGAACCGAAATTCGGCGAACGTTTGCAATTGCGCCTCGACCGGATCGACCTGACGGATCGTAAGGCACAGTTCACAGCGGTCAGTCGCATCGAGCGACTTCAACTCTGAATACTCCTGTTGCACTCAAATCGGGTTTGCCAAAACGAAGACGTTCGGGAATGAGGTATCACCGGCGTTGAAGCCTCTATGGAGGAGGCCGGACGCCGCGATGTGTCGTCCGGCCTTTTTTCCGCTTCAGGCCGTTTTGTGTCGCAGCGGTTTCCTCACTGCGACACCGATCTAATCGCCTATAGGAGGCGAACCGACATGCCTCCATCTACGATCATAGGACTACCGGTCATGAACTGCGACCGATCCGAGAGAAGAAAGAGTGCGGCTTGAGCGATCTCCAAAGCCGAAGCCATCCTTTTTATCGGGTGCAAGTCAGAGACGAACTTTAAAACATCCGGATCACCTTCTCCACCTGCAGGGGTGATCGTTCCTCCGGGTAAAAGCGCGTTGATCCGGATACCCTCTCGAGCATGCTCCGCGGCAAGCGATTGCACAAACCCGTTCAACCCTGCCTTGGACGCGGCATAGGCCCCCATACCAGGTAAGCCACCATTGCTGAATCCGACGAAGGAGGACGTAAACACAATGGATCCTCCCCCCTGTTCTTTCAGAATCGGAACCTGCGCCTTGGCAGCCCAGAAGGCGCTGGTCAGGTTTGTCGAGATCACCCTATTCCAGTTGTCGATGGACATGTCAGGTATCGCCAACATGTCACCCACCACCCCCGCATTATTGAAGGCCCCGTGTAGAGCGCCGAAGTTCTCGAGTGCCAACTCGGTCAGCATGCCTGCAAAGGTCTCATCCAGCACGTCGCCTGCGCGATAAACCACATTTCCGCCTCCCGTGGTGATACCTTCGGCCACCGCTCGAAGTTCATCAGATCGCCGCGCGGCTAAGACCACGTTTGCACCCTCAGATGCGAACAGCCGCGCGGCGGCGGCTCCGATCCCGCTGCTCGCTCCTGTAACGATGATCGTCTTGTCTGCCAATTCCATCTTCATCTCCTGGTTACGATGCGGGAGATGGCTACGGAGATCGAAAGGCACTCGCCACCCGTTTCTTGTGCAAGTCCGATGTTTGCTGCTGGCCGGCTGGAAACGGGAGATGCTGTTATCCGACTGCTAAATCAAAGCGACGCGTTTGGAGGAGAATCGCCTCTTTAGAGTGGCAATGTCCGACAAGGGGTCGGTATTTATGCTCGCCCACCAAACTTTCAGTTTCTGAGCTTGTTCGCGACCGTCACCCGCAAAGGTCCGCGTATTCCCTGATCGCGCCCGAAGATTCGCGTCTCCAGCCGGTTTGACGACGCCTCCATCTGCTCCGCGAGTTCGACGACCTCCTCACCCGCCTCCGTCAGGCGGTAGCCCGAGGGTAGCTTCTCGAACATCTGGACCCCGAGCCGTCCCTCGAGTTGGGCGATACGTCGCA
>JAEWDP010000153.1 GCA_023390055.1 Pseudomonadota bacterium
GTTCATGAATGGTGCCCTCAAGGGTGAAGTAGCGGACTGGCAACCAACGATGGGAGACTGGACAAACCATCTCTCGACACTTTTTCCGGATGTGCGCCTGAAACGCTTCCTGGAAATGCGTGGCGCCGATGGTGGGCCGTGGAGACGTATCTGTGCGCTCCCAGCCTTCTGGGTTGGGCTGCTCTATGACGATGGTGCCATGGCTGCTGCTGAAGATCTTACCGCAGACTGGTCCTATGAGGACGTTCTGGCACTGCGTGACAGCGTACCGGCAGCCGGCCTCAAGGCAGAAGTTGCGGGAAAACCGCTGCTTGAAGTTGCACGGGAGGTCCTTGCCATATCGGCGGCCGGCCTGAAAGCCCGCAATCGCCTGAATGAAGACGGTCAGAACGAAAGCGTCTTCCTGGCACCGTTGGAAGAAATCATCGCAAAGAAAGCCACACTCGCCGAAGATCTGCTGATGCTCTATAACGGGCGTTGGAACCACTCAGTCGATCCGGTTTTTGATGAGTACCAGTACTGAAGGCTAAGCTCGCTCCCCTCTTCTCCTTTCCGGATGCTGAAAACGTCTTCATCTAGGTAAGAACCATCCTATGCTGCCACGTCGGCCGCACTGAAGACAACTTGATCAAGGCAGGATCACGAATAACGGATACGAAAGAGCCCGGCCGGGAGATCCGGGCCGGGCAAGCGGCAGGGCTATTGGCTATCACCCTGCAGGGAAAACGAGTTTCAGGCGCGCCGAAGGCGCTCAAAACGTGACTGCGCCCGGGTCCTAGCTGACGCAGTCAAAAGCACCGTCGGATCATCAAGGATCCCGGAGTTATGTGTTGCTTTCACCACATCATAACGGCTCAATCCGATGTCATCGAGTTGACTGTCATCAAGTTCAAGCAACTCATTGGCTTTCCAACGGTTGGCAAGGACGCGCCACACGGATTTCGCATAGCCTGTCGTCAGTTGGACGATCCCGCGCGAGGCAGAACGATCTGTCATCAGGTCAAGTTCAACGGTCCGGCACGTATTCATGGCGATATTCCTCATCCAATGGCATGAGTCGACCCTCCCCTCGCATGGGTGGCCGCGAAGGGTAAGTAAACTCAGCCGGCCCTGCGGCCTGCTCATGCTCTGGTGAATTACAGTGTCGTTTATGCAGGAAGACTATTGATCAGTCCAACGAATGTTTCTAATGGTAATCATCAATCACTCTGATGGATAGCCGTCATGACCGCACCACTCGATATTGATCAGCTCCAGACATTCCTGGCGATCGTTGACACGGGCAGCTTCACAAAAGCAGCCGACCGGGTATTCAAGACGCAGTCCGCCGTTTCCATGCAGATGCGTCGGCTGGAAGAGCGCGTCGGAAAACAGCTATTCGCCAAGGATGGTCGCGGAAACCGGCTGACAACCGAAGGCGAAAAGCTCCTGAACTATGCCCGGCGCATCATCCGGTTGAACAATGAGGCTATGGCCGCATTTGACGACAACCGTCTGGAAGGAACGTTGAGGATCGGAACGCCGGACGATTATGCCGACCGCTACATGCCCGAAATCATCGGGCGCTTTGCCAAGACCCATCCCAATGTGGAACTTTATATCGTCTGCGAGAACTCCTCGAGCCTTGCCGAACGGATGGCAAAGGGCGAATTGGACATTGCGCTTGTCACCCATAACCCGCGAACACGCGCTTCTGACGTCGTGCGTACAGAACCACTCTGTTGGGTAACCTCGGCAAACCATCCTTTACGAGAGGATGCGCCGGTCCCGCTCGCGGTTGGTCGCAGAGACTGTCTGTGGAGGCAGGTTGCTTGCTCGTCACTCGACGCGGATGGCCGCGAATACCAGATCCTATTTACCAGTTGGTCATCGACAGTGGTTGCAGCAGCTGTCCTTGCCGGCATGGCCGTTTCCGTCCTGCCGGAATCGACATTGCGGCCAGGGATGAAAGTACTGACTGCTGCAGACGGCTTTCCGCCCTTGCCCCCGGTACAGATCGGATTGATGAAGCGCCCTGGCCTTTCAGCGTCACTTCTCAATGCGATTTCAGATCATATTACTGCCTGCCTCGACAATATTTCGCCAGCAGTTGTTCCGGACGACCTCAGTGGAGAGGCTTCCGGGATCGGGCGATCCATCAAGCTGCGGTCCAGTCAGATCGCGACCCGCTGGTAGACGAGTTCCGCCCGCACCGGGTTTTGGCTGACAACGCCCATTCCATACCTTCCGTACGTCAACATGTCGTGCGCACAGACAGGCTGACCGACGCCACCATTCTCTCCTATGAAAGATGCGTCTTGAAGAAATCTACGGTGCGGCCCCAGGCGAGGTCTGCCGCAGCCTTGTCATAGCGTGCCGCCGACGTATCATTGTTGAAGGCATGATTCACACCCTCATAGATATGGATCTCGTACGATTTCTCATTGTCCTTGAGCGCCGCCTCATAAGCTTCAATACCAGCATTGATGCGTTCATCGAGACCTGCATAATGAAGCATCAAGGGTGCACGGATCATGGGAACATCTTCTGCGGGTGGTTGTGAACCATAATATGCAACTCCAGCATTCAACGCCTCGGACTTGGTTGCCATACGATTGACCAGCCCTCCACCCCAACAGAAGCCAACCGCACCTACCTTCCCATTTGTCCCGTCCAATTCAACAAGATAGACACGTGTCGCCTCGGCATTGGCGACGGTATTAGCGGCATCAAGCGAAGAAAACATCTGCCGAGCCTGATCTTCATCCGCGGGTGTTCCGCCTTCGGGTGACAGGAAATCCGGGGCGAGTGCGACAAAGCCTTCTATTGCCATGCGGCGCGCAACATCGCGGATATGCGCATTGAGTCCGCGGTTTTCATGGATAACGATGACGGCAGGAAGCGCGTCACCGAGAGCCGAGGGGCGCACAAGATAGCCTTTCATCTCGCCACCTGCACCCGGGTATGTCACGTCTTCACCAATGATGCGGTCATCATTCTCCGCTACGATTTCAGCCTTGGCACTGTTGGTCACGAGCAGTGGGGCAATGGTGGCTGCAGCGGCCCCGGAGCCTGCCAACGCAGTGAGCTTTTCCATGAAGGCACGTCTATCAAGGGTGAGATGCGTATACTCGTCATACGCATTGATCATTGCCTGGGTAATTATCGGCTTGTCCATGATCTGATCCTCCTGTTGGCAACATGGCACACAATTGCCAAGCGACAAGCGGTCACCCGCGAATATTGGATCAACCAGCTGTCAGACAGGTGACAATTATGCGTGACCGGTGACTGCGAGCGCAGCAGACACCGGTCCGATAATCTCGCTCAATTTCCTACAAGCGAACTGAACGTTTTGCGAAAGATGCAACAAGGCCACGGTGCATTTGTCCCGTAGTCTTGTTGAAAGAGCGTTCAGCTTCAATCAGCCACCAACGCCAGGATAGTTCGGGCTTTCACGGGTGATCGTGACCCCATGCGTATGGCTTTCTTGCAAGGCGGCACCTGAAATGCGGACAAATGTCGCCTTTTCCTGGAAGTCAGGGATATCCGCACCGCCGACATACCCCATCGCGGCCTTCAGACCGCCAGCCAGTTGATGAAGGACCCCAGAAACCGGTCCCTTGTAGGGAACCTGAC
>JAEWDP010000170.1 GCA_023390055.1 Pseudomonadota bacterium
GTCCGGAGCGATAAGCGAGCGATTGGGCTCAACCTTACCCGCCAGTCCTCCCGCAATGTAGAAGGTTCCCCTTGCGTTGTACTTCTCCAGAATTGTCGCACCGCATGTCAGAGCCGTATCTGGGACATCATCGAAAGTGAACGATACTAGCGGGACATCTGTATTTAATGCCCGGGTCTTTGGGGCCAACTTCCAGATCAGCTGGTTGCCGAGCCTGTCAATCCGTTGATTGATACGGGTCAAGATCTCAGGCATGTGCAACCCTCTCGAGAACAAGTGGCCGAGAGGGTGCAATCAGAGTTTCAGAACGCAGTCGGAATGCATAGAGCGAAACCACAAACATGAACCAGAGCGGGCTGCCATTTTCAAAGAACATGCTCTCCAGCACAGAGTTGTAGAGTGTGTAGAGCCAGACGCGAAGACCGAGGCGGATGATGTGTGTATGTGTGCCCGGCCGTTCAATTCCTGACAGGCTTCGCAGAGGCAGAACAAGGACAAGGACCAGCGTCAGGATCAACCCGGGAACACCAGTTGTCAAGGCCATGTCGAGATAGGCGTTGTGGCCGTTATAGGCTTGCACGGCCCAGCTTTCGACAGACCCGCCACTGTAGATCAACTCGCTCGTCTGCCAGAAGCCATTGAAGCCGTAACCGAGTAGCGGCCGTTCTGAAATGGCCGAAAAGGCAAGTCGCCAGATGTCGTCTCGATTGGTGAAGCTGGCATCAATTCCTAGGTCGGTGATCAGTTCTCTGAAGGGTCGGATTACGGCTGATCCGACAGCGAGAATGTTAAATGCCAACACACCTCCAATCGCAATGAAGGGACGTGTCCAGCGAAATCGCTCGAAAGCCCAGGCGAGTATCAAAATTGCCGGAAGCATGGCAGATGCGGATTTTCCACCAGTCTGCAAAAGGAAGAACGCAGACAGCCCGACGATAACCAATCCAACCAGCCTTGATGAAACGGAGGATACGAACAGACCAACGAATACAGTGATCACCATTATGCCTGCGGCGCTGTTCTTGTGTGGCAGGTGGCCACGCCAGAAGCCGGCATTCATTGGTTCGCGCAGTTCGCTTGCCTGGTGGATCGAAAGATGGGGTAAGAAAATGACCCCGTAATAGGCAAAGCCAAGCATAACCAGCGAGCCTATTGCCAGGAGCTTTGCAAACTGGCGCTGCGACGATGGAAGGAGAAGGAAAACTGCAGCCATGAAGAATGTAATTGTAGAGAGGACGACCGCCTTAAGGCTCGAGAAAGTATGGCTGGAGGCGAGAGAAACGATCAAGAACCAAAACAGTACTATTCCCATCAACACATGTGGCTGGAAGATAATTGCACGCATCGGATGGGACATCCCGAATATTACGAGACTGCCGAACAGCAAGAGTGTGACTATCTGATTTAGTCGGTTGGAATTGCCCGCTGAAGGATCAAGAACAGCTTCTCCAGTCAGGTCGACGTATGGATCGACTGTAATGAAGAGAAAAAGGAAGATGGCGAGAAAAAGGATGGCGCCGATCGTGCCGTAGTGCTTGGGCCTGTTATACCCGGGAATCGACACTTCTTCTGTCATCGATGTTCCTCAACTCGCCGGTTGACGCGACATGCGGGCGTGGATCATCCTTGCGTGTGCAATAAGCCCTAACATCAGGGTCAACCCGATTCCGATAATTGCTCCCGTCAATGCACCGATCGTGAGCAAAATGACAGTACGCGGTGGCCAGCTCTTGGACTGCGGCGGGACTGCAGGTGATATCACCCGGACATTGGTAGTATTGATCTGCTGGCGCTCGTTGATCTGATGGGTTCGCGCAAGGAACGTCTCGTACACTGCGGCCTTAGCCTCTGCGTCTCGCTGCAATTCACGTAGTCGCACCTGAGCATTATTATTCGTATAAACCGTTGTTCGTTCTTCCATTGCCCGGCTGCGCAACTCCTCGAATGCTGCCTGAGCTTGCTCCACATCGGTGCGTACAGCTTGCAGTATACGCTGAGCCTCCTCAGCGAGGGTATTCTCCAGGGTGATCTCTTCAGACTGCATGGCAATCAGGCGTGGATGACGAGCGCCGTAGGTTCTGGACAGTGAGCCGATTTCTTGTTTCAATGCGTTGTAGTTGCTCCGCAGCGTCGTCATGGTCGGAGAGTTGAGTACCGTCGCACTCATTGCTTGACCGCTCGACACCGCAGCCTGCATCTGACCATATTGCGCCTCTACCTGAATGAGACGCTGCTGGGCTTCGATTACCTGGGTATCCAGGAGAGCGGATATTCGACTGTTTGCGAGTTCGCCGGCTGTTGCCTGGAGATCATTGTCGCGCCGGAAGACCTCCACCTTTTCTTCGGCTTCGGTAACCGCCTTGCGCAGCTCATCAAGCCCTTCCATTAGGCCTGCAGCAACACGTCCGGCACTTTTGGATTCAGCATGGAACAGCTCAGCCTCAAATGCGCTGATAATGGAATTCGAAAGCAGAACCGCCTTATCCGGATCTTCGCTCCAAACCGAGAGAACCACGACGAACGATCGCTCCTCCCGCATTGCTTGAACCCGCTCGCTCAATTGACGAAGAACAACAAGTTGCCTGTCTTCTGGTGACGCTGGACCTGAAACCAATCGTAAAATTGGGTCAAGAAGACCGGGCTTCGTAAACTCTGGATCTTCGGTCAAATTCAGATCATCGATGACTTTTCGCAGGACATTTCGTGATGTCAGGACACGTAGCCGACTTTCCACCTCCAACAATTGGGCGTCACGCTGGGGCGAAGAGGCAAGGACATCGTTGGCAACGACATTCAGATTTTGCGGATCAATGATCAGATCGGTGTAGACTGTGAAGCGCGGTGACGCAGTGAACGCATAGGCGAACGCCAGGAGTATGCCGACGGCCATTCCTATCAGGATCATGTGTAATCGGTGCTTGATCCACAGTATGATATCAGCTGGCCCGAGTTGGCGAAGACTGGTGATCTGGGCTTGTATATGGCCATGCAAGTCCGTGCTCTCGTCGCGGATGGTAGGAGCAGGTCTGTCATCGGGTTGCAGACGCGGTTCAGGTTGTGCGACGTGACCGCTCACAGCCATGCGCCGATAGGCGTCGAGGTTGGATCTTGTTGTGCCCCGCTCGATGAGATCAAGGAGAGATGAAGGCGCTTCGCCTCTCAACGGTGTATGGGTCGCGCCCGGATATCGGGCATCTGGCTCCTTCGGCCGATACATCTCCTACCTCCAACCGAGCCGGTACGCGCGGAGAGAGCGCGGGTGTGCGACAACTGCGAATATCCGGGAAAAGATAGGAGAGCGCGATGAATTTTAAGTTAATCAGCCGCTAGAAAAAGTCTGTGACAAGGCGGCTCCAACTTTCGGAGGCAAGCCCGCCGATGTAGATCTCGTTGGAGTGAGCGGCATCTCGCACGTCGTTACGATCAGTTATCATGCAGAAATAGCCGTGATGCCTGAAGCTTATCCGACCGGATCGCATCAGGGAATTCATGAGAAATGGTTGCGACATCCCGCGAGCGGCGACATGTCCGGACGTTTCGAGTTCGAAGAACAGGCTGTTGATGACTTCCATTTCCTTTCCAGGCCAGCTGAAAACATTGAGAACATGTGCAGTCTTGTTCGGATTGTGAAAATATATGCAACACCCGATCTCTTGACGTTGATCGTCAATCAGGACCTTGGAGGTCAATGTTCCCTGAGTTCTGTCCAATGCTGCACTGACCATCAGCCAGTTGAATTCTTCCAATGTCCATGCCGGGCGGAATGAGAAATGTTGGGTCATCAAACTGAAACAGCGATGTGTTGTTTCCAGATCGGCTTCGACCCAATTTTGGTTTTCTTCCTTTTTCGCACGTAACGAAGGCATCCCGCGCTGGATAGCCCTGTCCAGGATGCGGGCAGGAAAGGATAGCGGCAGCACGTTCAGTTGCGCCTGCCTTTTGCGGGCTCGCTCTATACAGTAGGCCACCGGTCGGAAAATTCTGCACCATTCCAGACTCTGGATTGGCAGCATTTCACCCCCCGCGGTGGTCCAATGATCCGCACTGACAGGGGAAGAATTATCGGAAAAGCAGAAATCAGGATGTGAGACACGTATTGCACGTGCAAGGCGGGCAGCTCCGGCAAGTCCTGCTCTGCCATCTGCCATGAAGGCACAGAGCAATCGCGCGGTAATCTTTGTGCCGTGGATCTGAAACGGCATTGGCAATGCCAACAACGCGCTATCAATATGTCGCTCGGCGTTGCGGTGCACCAGGGATCCGTTCTCGGGGGTATAAGCCGGTGCTTGAAGAAATATGCGATCAAGGTAATCGAGCAAGTCGTTCGAGGGCGCGCCCGACCTTCTCCGGAAAACCTGATTGAATAGGCGGGCAACATCGCTGAGATCGTTTCGGGTTAATGGCTGAACGCCGCGATGTGGTGGGCCTGAAAGTGGCCGCGGTGGTGATACCGGTGGCATTGCATTCGAAACGACGTGCGTCATTCTGCCGGAACTCCGGTTCTGATAGGGTTTCCGACCCGCGACTTGAGCACAACGTGCAGGTAGACCAGCCATGCGGCCGCTGCCATCGCGATCTCGATGATGTAATAAGAAATCAGGGTGCCGGTAGGTGCTGCATACCATGTTGCCCAGGCAGCGAATCCGGCTCCGAGAAGACTTCCGCCGCCCAGCACCGCACCGCGTGCACCTTGGTGTCCAGCCGCGCCTAGCGCCTCGAGAGCTATTGCCCAGCACGCCACCGGGATCAGGGCCCCGCAAAGGTATCGAACGAATGTCACGAGTGACGTATAGTCGTGCCCGAACAAGTAAGGAAGAACAGGCGCTAGCAGGAAGATTGCGATCGCCGCAAGGATACTGATCGCGAGTGCTGCGAGGAGTATCTTCTTGACCCGTTCGGCAGCGTTGTGAATTCCACCGATGCTGGCCTTTGCAGTTCCGGGGTAGAGGATGCGATTAAGGGCATCGACAGAAAGATAGCTGCTTTCGACTATCCGTCGTGCCACACTATAGCTTGCAACGATTTCTGCGCCGGTCACGAGGCTGAGTACAAGAAGGTCAACGTTTTGTCGTGCCGCCTTCAGGATGAACGGTATGCTAAAATAGAGCCCGAGGGGTAACTCTTCCCTTACAATGCAAAAGATTGGGCGGCCCAGTGGACGCAATACGAGGATGCTTGCTGCAAAGAATACAAGATGTGCTCCAAGCTGCCAGAAGATCCACCCCTGCAACGTGGAAACGTCGAAACAGATGCAGGCCAGAACCGCTGCTGCGGTACGGATAAAGGCGAAACCGATGACCATCTTGTTGGCAGAACCGAATTCGGACAGTGCAATGAATACCTGTTCGGTAAACAGGATGGCTCGTACCAGGATGATGTTTGTTACCAACATGGTCACGATAAGCAAATAGTTTTGACTTCGGCTCTCGGCTAGCTGGAAGAAAAATGGCAAGATTGCTGTTCCAGAAAGTACAAGCAGGATACCGGTGATCGAAATCAGGATGATGTTGTGCCCCAGCAGGGCGGGATACATCGCGTGATCGCGGGCGACCCGTCGAACGAGGCATTCGGACGCACCAAGTCCACAAAGATGGACGGCAATATTTGACACGGCCGTGATGGCGACGAACAGGCTGAACTCATTCACGCCAAGGAAACGAGCAAGGATGGCAAAGGTCATGAGCTGAGCCACGGAGCTCATGACGAGGCTTGCGCCGGATGCGCCATAAGACGTGAGCATCGGCAAGAATGCGCGAAGGCTGGCCAGTCGCGAGGTCATGTTGCCCATTCTACCCTGCCGTCGCACTGACGCGTGGTGTGGACTTCCGATCGAATACCTGATCCCCGGAGAAAGTCTGTAACCAGAGTTGCGTCGAGAGGATCCCGACAAAAGCCGTATTATCGCGGAAACCAACCGGACCGGATTGGCACTTCTGGTGCAACTTCGAAACTGCGCGAGGATCAAACAATCCATTTGAGAGGATAGATCGCTCATCAAAACACTCTTGCAGGTATGCCGGTTGCTCACTGGCAGTAAAGGAGTTGCTGTCCGGGGCCCGGTAAGGTTGCTTTGGCCTGTTAATGATCTGACTTGGCAAGCGGCCTTCTGCAATCCTGTGCAGGATATGCTTTTCGCGCAATCCTTTCAGCTTTGTCTCCGGTGGAAGTCGATTGGCGAATTCGATAACCCGGTGGTCAAGGAAAGGAAACCGGCCTTCGATGCCGTGTGCCATTGCCATGCGGTCGCCTTGACTGGAGAGAATGTAGCCAGGGAGCAGAAAACGAGCTTCCAGATACTGCCCCTGGTGAAGGGGATGCCAGCGACAAAAGTCGGCCGGCAACCGGGATACAAGCTCTTCAGCTGCGTCATAACCGCCAAGTACTGTTCGCAGATCGTTGGAGTAGAAGAGCTTGGCTGCCTCAGTGCTGCGAAAACGAGGACGATGAGAAAACAAGGGGTCTTTCAGGTCATCATTCCCGATACCAAAGAAGGCGCCTAAATACTCTGTTGTCTGCTGTCGCAGGCCAGGCAGATAGGGGTAGAGCTTGCGAAAGAGTTGTGGACGGTAACGCGACCCGGACTGGCGGGCGCAGAAGCGGCGGATACGTGCTTCACGAAATATGTCGTAGCCGGCGAAAACTTCGTCGGCGCCTTCTCCGGTCAGTACGACCTTCATGCTCGCGTCGCGCACGAGGCCGGAAAGCCGATAGAGCGGTGCCGGAGCGGTGCGAAGGATGGGGCGTTCCGTAAAGCGGATAACATCCGGGAAACACTCGGAGATGCTGCTCGCGGTGCAGGCAACTGACCGATGTCGGATACCAAGGCTTTTGGCCACCGTATTTTGAAAGGAACTCTCGTCGTGTTCGATGCTGTCGAACGTAACCGAGAACGTGTTGAGGCCATTTGGTGCCATTGGTGCAGCGAGCGCAGTGATAAGCGAAGAATCGAGACCACCAGAGAGATAGGCACCAACTGGCACATCTGCACGCAGGCGCAATTGCGTCGCGTCTGTCAAGAGGGCCTCAAGTTCGTCTTTTGAACGGTCCTCATCATGCTCGGGAGAGCCTGACGCAAAGTCTGGAAACTCGAGCGACCAGTACGGCCGGATGGCCATCTGTCCATTCTCGATTGCCAGCATGCTTCCGGGCTCGAGTTCGAATATATTCTTGAATGCTGTTCGCGGGGCAATCGGAGCCCAAAGGGTGAATATCTGATCAAGAGCGATCGGGTCCAGCTCGGCTTCCACACCAGGTACTGCGAGGAGAGCCTTGACCTCCGAGGCAAAGTAGAAGGTACCCGCGCTTCGTGTGTAAAAGAGAGGCCGCACACCCATGCGGTCCCGCGCCAGTAGGATCCGTTGTCGTCGGCCGTCCCAAATTGCGAAGGCGAAATCGCCGTTCAATCGGTCCAGACAGCTTTCTCCGAAAGTCTCGTAGAGTTGCAGAAGGACTTCGGTGTCACTGCCCGTGCGGAACCGGCATCCGCGCGCCTTCAGATCCTCGCGCAACTCCACGTAATTGAAAATTTCGCCATTGAAGGCAATCACCATGTCGCCGTTGGCATTGGTCATGGGTTGATGACCATCGACGAGCCCGACAATTGACAGGCGAACATGGGCAAGTCCAATGCCGGGCGCCGTAAAGTTGCCGCGCCCGTCTGGGCCACGGTGAATAATTGCGTCAGCCATCGAATCGAGTAGTTGCCCGGGGCCCGACGAAAAATTGGCCTCCCCGAGGAAGCCGGCAAATCCGCACATGTCTGTCCTGCCTAATCTTGTAGACCGGACAATATGAAATAACTGATGCAGCGGAGGTTAAAGTCTGGAAATGTTCTTACAGGAAACGTAAAAGCGGTAAACGGCCCATTAAACGGCAAAACGGGGGGTGGAGGTAATTGCAAGGCTATCTGAACACACGGTCCAGATTGATCTAGGGAGGGTTATTGAACGGATCATGGCCAATCTTTTGGGCGCGATCCCCGTATTTTCATCTATGGAACGGATGGGTAATGGTCGCTGCAATATTTATGATCTAAGCAATCCGTAGTGACAGAAGCGGGATCACGTGCGAAGCCGTCATATCATTGTAACAGTCTTACTTGTCGTGCTTGCACTTGTCGTTATTTTCGGCGGTGGCCAAATTGCTGCGCGCAGATATATGGATGAGACAGAGATACAGGCGCGAACAACGTTACGGCTGGCAGTCTCTGCTTTGGACGGGCATCTTAAGCGTTATGAGGCGCTGCCGGCGTTGATTGCCGATCAAGATAGTATTGAAGACTTGATACTGAATCCCTCCAGCGAAAACCTTCGGGCGCAGACGAATTCATATCTTAAGCAAATCAACCAATTGCTGACGTCGTCAGATATTTATGTGATGACTCTCGATGGCGGTACGATAGCCGCGAGCAACTATGACGAGCCCTTGAGTTTTATCGGCGAGAACTTCAGCTATCGGCCTTATTTCCAGGATGCGGCGCGCGGAAAGCAATCCCGTTTTTATGCACTTGGTACCACATCTCTTAAACGCGGTTACTATTTCGGTTCGCCTATCTGGTCGAAAGGAGAAATTCGGGGGGTCATTGTGTTCAAGGTGGATATTGATGCCATTGAACGATCTTGGAGCGGTGGTGACAGTCGCATCTTCGTATCTGATCCGGAAGGCATCATCTTCATGACAGCATCGCCTGAGTGGCTCTATGC
>JAEWDP010000097.1 GCA_023390055.1 Pseudomonadota bacterium
GGGATCAGCGCCTGGTCGTGATACATGCATATGGCGACGTCATAGCGTTCCCGCGCCTCGTCATGGAACATGGTATCTGCGGGCAGGGGACCGAAAGCGTTGATGCCTCTGTCGCGCAGCCGGGTGATGGCAGGATGAATGATGGTGCGGTCTTCCTCGCCGATGGCACCGTCTTCACCAGCATGAGGGTTCAAACCGGCAACAGCCAGACGTGGCTGCGCAATACCGAAGCGCACCTTGAGGTCATGATCGGCAATCTCACAGGTCTTGACGATCAGGTCTTGCGTCAGGGTGTCAGGGACTTGCCTGACCGGGATATGTATCGTTACCGGAATTGATCTAAGCTTTGGGCCGGCAAGCATCATTACCGGCATCACGGTTTTGCCGGTTGCGCGCGAGGCGAGATCCGCGAGAAATTCGGTGTGACCGGGAAAGCCGAAGCCGGCCTCATAAAGAACCGATTTTGCAATCGGATTGGTCACGACCGCAGCCGTTTGACCCTGAAGCGTCAGCGACACGGCCTTGTCAATCGCGGCAATGGTGCCGGCTGCTGTTGCAGCATGCGGTTTGCCCGCTTGAACGATGGCCCCTGATGAAATCGGGTAAACCGGAAGGCTGTCTGAAAAGACGGCACTTACACCTTCGGTATCCGTTTCCTGGAGTGTAACATCGATCCCGAGATGGCGGGCGCGGACGCCAAGAACCTCCGGATCGCCGATGAACAGAAAGGGATGAAGCTTGAGTTCATGGCGTTTGGCAAAAGCCATGAGAGTAATATCCGGTCCAATACCGGCAGGATCGCCCTGTGTCAGCGCGAGCGGTCGATCAAGCGGCATTCCGGTTCCCCGTTATCAGCGGAAGCTGATCTGCGCCTTGCTGCGCAGTTCTTCGATATATTTTTCCTCGTTGGGGTTCTTGCCATCCTTCTGCTTGCCGAGGTCCTCAGCCCGGAAGACGACTTCTGCTGCGACATCGTCGGAGACCTGACGCTGTTTGCAGATCGCAAGAAATTCAACGCCACGTTCGGTCACGCGCGGTGCCGTTGTGCCGCCGGAGGCCTTTTCGACGAGTGGCTTCCATTCCTGCGGCAATTCAGGTGCCAGAACCCGCCCGAGGTTCCGAACTGAAACGTCGAGCATAGTTGCCGCAAACTGCATTGCCTGATCGCAACCCGGGAACTTGTTGCGAGCACTGGCTGCCTCTGCCTGTCGCTTGCCGAGGATGGCATTGCGCCTGGAATCGGGGACAACGAAGATGATCTGTTTCAGGAAATACTCGGTTGTAACCGGTTTTTCCTTGTTCTCCATCATCCGGGTGACGAGTTCTTCGGACGACATCTTGCCGCGACCGCTGCCATAACGTGCGTTCACAAGACGTGGCCAGCTCATCTGGACGGCGATGTATTTCTTGAAGTGCTCAGCGCCGACACCCGCCTGGGAGAGAACCTTCGTAAGCTGCTCGGGTGAAAGCTTGTTGCTGGCCGCAAAGCGTTCGAAGGCCCGGTCGACATCGCTCGTGCTGACAGACATCCGCGTGCGCGCAATTTCCTGGCGCTTGAGGGTTTCCTCAACAAGCTGATCGCGTGCTGTCTTGGTGTCGCTCTTTTGTCGCTGAAGGCGCAAGAAAGCCGCCCGGCGGGAAATATCCGTACTGGTAATGGGTTCCTTGTTGACCACAGCGGCGATCTCGCTCGCCGCATGTGCCGGATTGTGAACCGGCTGGAACGTCACCGAGGCTGCGAGAGCCGTTATGGCGACGAGAACCCTGCGTGTTGCTGTCATTGCCGACATGATGCTCGTCCTTTTGCGCGGCTGCCGCATTGCGGGCAGCCTGCGTTTGGCCTGTCTTACAGTATTTTCGACCGGTTGCACAATTCTTGCGGCGAAACAATGACCGCGTGACGTCATAGAGTGCCCGAGCCAATGTTGATGTCGCCCAATGTCCGGAACGTGATGCGGGCGCTGATGCTCCAGTCGTTGGCGTTGGTGTCGGCCGGCTCGTCGCTATAGGCAAGACTGAAGATCGTGCACTCGTCCGCATAGGTGATGCCGACGCTGCGACGGATGACTTCCTGGTCGTTCATGTCCCAGATTGCGGAGCCGCTCAGCGACCAGTTCTCGTTGACCCGAATGCGACTGGACGATTGCAGCAGTTCCGTATTGGAGGCTGCACCATATTCGGGCTGCGCATCGATCTGTGTGTAGATGAGCGAGCCGCTGAAGCGTGCCGACGTGTAACGAAGTGCGGTATCGGTGCGTTCGAGATCGAACGATTTCTCGTCAAAACGCGCCGAGGCTTCAAGCGAAATACCGATTGGCAGATCGATACCGGCCATTCCGACATAGTCGGACTTGTCGGTCTCCAGCCCGGAATTTGCACCGGCATAAACGAGGTCGTCGGTGGCAAAGGAGTTTTGCCCGGCAAGATGGAAGCTCTGCCCGATGATGCTGCGCAATCCGATGCCATTGTCAAATGACCCGTTGTAGCGCAGACCGATATTGGCACGTGTGCCACCCTCGATACGGTCAAATCCGGAGAATTTGTCGCGCTCGAAGAGTGATGTCGCGTCAAACACGAAGCTTTGTGCATCTTCATTGGGCAGGCCACCGGCCATCTGCTCGTCCGGTCGCACGAAAACTTGTGCCACTGGTTCGATGATGTGGCTGCTGTTGTCGGTGGTGATCAGGAACGGATAGCGTGCCTCAAGACCGGCCGTGACCATGTAGCGGGTGTTTCCACCGGCATCTTCAAAACCGTCATAGGTATGGGTCACGCCATCGAAAGCTAACGATGGCGTGGACGCACTGTGATGGATCAGGTCGCCCCGGGCTGCCAGGAGCGGCGTGAGCAACAGGCCGCCATCGGTCGTGAAAGTGCGCTTCCATTCGGCTTCCGTGGTGAAGCGGCTGTAGTCGCCCTCCAGGCCAGGGAAGCGTGCCGTGGTGCCCTCGAAGTAGAAATCATCGTCGCGGCGGGTGAGATTTGTCAGGTTGGCCGTGATGGACAATTCACCCCCGGCAACCGGCTCGGGTGCGACGAACCGGTAGTCGAGTGTCGGATAGACAATGGCCTGCTTGTGCTCGGGCCCGCTGTCGTCGGACGTGTCCTGTACGTCGAAATAGAAGGCACGCATGTCGAAATAATTGCGTTTGCCGAGACCGGTCAGGTAGACCTCGTTGCGGAAGACGTCGTCGTCGACACTCTCCAGTGAATAGGTCTTGGAAAAGTTGTTGTCGCTCTGCAGCATGACGTCCCAGCCGAACGTCCAGCGCGGATTGATCTGAAAGCGCGCTTCTGAGGCCACCATGACCCGGCCATCAGCCTGTTCATCGCTGGTACCGGCCCTGAAAGAGCCAGGATCACGCTGATTGATGCCGGCAAATCGCAGCGTGTGCCAGCCTTTCTCGAACCGGTTGCGAACCTCTCCCTCGAGCAAGAGGCCCTGACCGGTGTAATAGGTCGGCTTCAAGGTTGCATCCATGTGTGGGGAAAACACATGATAATACGGGATGGTGAGGCCAAAACCGAGATTGTCATCGATGCTCATTGTCGGGAACAGGAAGCCGGACTTCCGCTCGACCGTGTGATCGGGAACCTCGATGAAGGGCAGGAAGCCGATCGGCATGCCGAACAGTTCGAACCTGGCATTTTCCAGACGGACGGTCCGTGTCTCGCCGTTTTGTACGACGCGCTCGGCCTTCACCTGCCACAATGGCGCCCGTCCGGGCCTCTTGGCGCAGGGAAGACAGGCTGTATAGACGCCGTGGTGAAGGATCATCAAATTGCCGGAAACGCGCTCGGCACTTTCCGCCGCAAGGCGGGTATTGTCCGTCGTTTCCACGCGAAGTGCGTTCAGGAAGCCGTCTGCAAAATCGTCCGTGACGTCAAGCTCATCGGCGTAGATGCGATTTCCATCGGGCTCGATAAGTTCGATATTGCCGCGGGCAATCACACGGCCTGTCTGCTGATCGTATTCGACACGCTGGGCCACCATGCGGTAACGGTTGTAATAGATCTGGACACCGCCGGTGGCAGTAACCTTCTGGACATCCTGATTATAGACGAGTTCGTTGGCACGCAGGAGCATCTTCGCATCCTCGTCCGCAATCGAAGCCAGACCCAGGCCGTCTTCCTGGGCATAAGCAGACAGCGGCAAGCTGCCGTTCATGCAAACAGCCACGCCGGCCAGCAGGGCCGCGAGGCGCCGTCTGATATTTTTGCGGTTCCTTACCGCCACTATCCATCCTCCTGATGAAGCAGAATAGTCGCACCGAGGGCCGTCGCGACTATCACCGGAACCCACACCGCCACGAATGGAGGCACGGCACCGCTACTCCCGAAAGCTTTCACGAGCACGGTTACGACATAAAGCACGAAGCCGGAAACGATTCCACCCAGAATCACTGACCTCGATTGGGCGAAGCGACTGAATTTTAACGTTACTGTCGCCGCGATCAGTGTCATGGCAACCAGTAGTAGCGGCAGGGAGAGAAGTGAATGGAACTGGGTCTGTAATGCCTTCGTCGGCAAGCCGAAGGATTCTCCGACGCGGATCTTTCGGGAAAGGTCAAAGAAAGCAACGGTTTCCGGTTGAGACAGGCTCTCCTGGAGGAACTCCTGTTTCAGATTGGTACTGACCTGTGCCGTTGCGACGCGCGTTGAAATTTCACCCGGGCGATTCTCCAGGACATTGGTAAGAAGCCAGTAACCATCTTCCAATTTAGCCTGGGATGCATCCTGGCGCAGGATCACCTGGCCGCCATCGTCGAAATGGAAAACAACGACATCGAACAGGTGAGTCCCGTTCGCCTCGTAGCGCTTGGCGCCGATAATGACGTCGTTTCCGTCCGATACCTGGCGAATCCACGGGACGAATGATGATTGTGGAGCGCGGCCACTGGCCTCCCTCCATCCTGTTTCAACGGCCATCGACTGGCGCTGTCCCCAGGCAGCCAGTGGATTGATCACCAGCATAGCAACGAGACCAATCAGAAGGGCGCCGGTCACGAAAGGTGCCATGAACTGCCAGACCGAAATTCCGGCAGCCCGCGTCACGACAAGCTCATAGCGCCGATTGAACGCGATCAGGACGGTCATGCCGATGAAAAGCGTCAGTGTCGGAATCGTCTGCTGGAGAATGAATGGTGTGCGCATGGCCGTGAAAGCCAGTCCACCAAGCACGGTAAAGCCTTCAAGGCTTCCGAATCGCCGGCTCGTTTCACTGAAGTCCGCAAGGAAGACGATCCCGCATACGCCGAGGAAGAACCAGATGGATGTGATGAGGTAGCGACGCAGGAAATAGCGACCAAGTGTCGAAAAGATCATGCCTGTCCTCCGAGGCGGTCGCTCCAGCGCCGCTGGACATTGCGCACCATGACGGCAATCGGGCGTGAAATTGCCTCTGGAATTTTGATCTGTCGTCGGCTCGCCAGGAGATAGACGCTTGTTCCGATGGTGACAATCGGCAGCAGGTACATGAGATAGATATTGGCGGCGTCCTGCTTGACCAGGCTCTTGAAGGAAAATCCAAGCCACCGGAGCGTAAAGGCGATGATGAGTGCCGTGACCATCGGATGGAGGCGCATTTGCCGATGCGAGCGCGAATCACCGGCGACGATCAGCGAGATCAGGGCAAACATGAACGGGAAGAGCCACTCGGTGAGGCGTGCGTGCAACTCGGCCCGATAGCTTCCAGGAGAACGTTTGACGTGTGGGTTGTCGGGATCGGGATTGAGAAGGAATGCAAGGCTGTGGTCACCGGCATTCAGGCTTGGTGTCTCTGAACCAGCCATTGATGAAAGATCAAAGGCATAGGACATGAACTTGATGATCGAGACACGACCGTCCGGCGTCTTGCGGTGGACCTCCCCGTCGCGCATCGTCAGTGACGTCCCGCTCTCGTCGATGGAACCTTCGCGTGCATAATAGATAAGGTCGAAATTCGGATCCCGGTAGTCAACAACGAACAGCCCCGTCAGCACGCGACCCGAATGACGCTCGGAGATCTGGACATAAAGGCCGTCTTCAATGCTGCGAAACGTCTTTTCCTCGATGACCGAGGACAAGAGATCGGCATAGGCTTCGGCGACCATTGTGCGGGCTGCCACGCGTGCCGGCGGCTCCACATAGTTCGAGACCGTGAAGGAAAATATGCTGAGAATGGCTGCAAGCATGAGGACAGGGCGATAGATGATGCTGCGCGAGGCGCCCGCCGCATCGATCACCGGCAGTTCCGAATCATTGTTCATCGCCGTCAGCGTCTGGGTAATGCCGATGGCCAAGGCAAATGGCAGCACCACGGGAATGATTGTCGGAAGGATGAACGTCGCAAGCGTCATGAACGAACCCATCGACTGGCCCGTATCGGTGACCAGATTGATGCGCCCCAGCACCTGGATGGTCCAGATGATGGTTAATACCGGCAAAAGGGTTACCAGAAACATCTGGATGATCCTGCGCAGTATGTAGATCTCAAGCAGCTTCATCGGGTCCGTTCAACATTCGTGCCAGGGTGCGTCTGCCAGTGGCCGCGCCTATGTAAGCGATCGCCGTCCACTTGGCGACAGCCCATGCGTCACAATTTATCCCGGATGACGACTTTTTGACGAAGTATATCGTTTTGTAAGATCCTGTGACCTGCCGGATCGGAGCTATCAGGCTCACAATCTTTCGAAAGTTTCACTGTTCAGACCCATGCAAAACCTTGCCATCGCGACGGAAAGAGTGATGATCGTCCCAAATACCATGAAAACAGTCTGGAGAGACAATGTCTGCCCGATATGAAATTGATTTCGCCGCGTCCCACGCTCCGGATGGAGCCTTGGCCGTGATGGTTCAGCTTGCCGATGGCGGCGCGCCGGCAGGTCTTGGCGATGCTGATCCGCAAAAGATCTCCAATCGCGCGGCCGAGATTGCGAAGTTTTCCGCCAAATCAATGGCTTTGCTGGATGTCCTGGCACCACATGGATCAAAGGCCGATCGTCTCGTCGTTCTCGGACTGGGCAAGCGCGAGAAGCTGACTGACCATGACTGGCTGAAAGCAGGTGGCCAGGCTGCATCGGCGTTCAAGACTGCTGCGAAGGTGGTCATCTATCTCGACGCGCCCGATCTTTCTGTCACACCGGAGCAGGCCGCTGATTTCGCCCTCGGACTGTTGCTGCGCGCCTATAGTTTCGACACTTACAAGACGAAGAAGAAGGATGACGAGGACCACAAGCCAAAATCGGTTGCGGTGACCATTGTCACCGGGTGCCATACACAGGCGAAGAAAGCCTTCTCCGGCTCCCAGGCCGTTGCCGGTGGTGTTCTTCTGGCCCGTGATCTGGTGAACCTGCCTCCCAATGTGTTGGGGCCGGTCGAGTTTGCCGAACGCGCAAAGGCGCTGGAAAAGCTTGGTGTCGAAGTGGAGATATTGACCGAAAAGGAAATGCGGTCACTCAAGATGGGCGCATTGCTCGGCGTTGCGCAGGGGTCTGCCCGGCCTCCGAGACTGGCCGTGATGCAATGGAAAGGCGCTAAGGCAAAGCAGGCTCCGGTTGCCTTCGTCGGCAAGGGGGTCGTCTTCGATTCGGGGGGCATTTCCATCAAACCCGGTGCTGGAATGGAAGACATGAAGGGCGATATGGGTGGCGCGGCTGCCGTGATCGGCCTGATGCACGCGCTTGCGGCACGCAAGGCGAAGGTCAACGCTGTTGGCATCATCGGCCTTGTGGAAAACATGCCGGACGGTGACGCCCAGCGTCCTGGCGATATCGTCACCTCCATGTCTGGACAGACGATCGAAATCATCAATACGGATGCCGAAGGGCGCCTCGTTCTCGGTGATGCCCTCTATTACTGCAATGACCGCTTCAAGCCACGTTTCATGGTCAATCTTGCGACACTGACCGGCGCAATCATTGTTGCGCTTGGAAACCAGCACGCCGGTCTTTTTTCCAATGATGATGAACTGGCAACGCGACTTTGTGCTGCCGGTGAAGCAACAGGGGAAAAGGTCTGGCGCCTGCCGCTCGGCAAGGAATACGACAAGATGATTGATTCCAAATTCGCCGACATGAAAAACTCCGCAGGACGCAGCGCCGGTTCGATCACGGCCGCACAATTCCTCAAGCGTTTTGTCGGCACAACGGCCTGGGCCCATCTGGATGTTGCCGGTACCGCGATGAATTCGCCGGCAACCGAGATCAGTCGATCCTGGGCATCCGGCTATGGCGTGCGTCTACTCGACCGTCTCGTGCGTGATCACTACGAAGACTGACAATGACAGAGGTCCTGTTCTATCACTTGACCGAATCAAAGCTCGAGGATGCGCTGCCGGCGCTCCTCGAAAAAAGCGTCGCACGCGGCTGGCGGGTCGTTGTCCAGACGACCCGCGAAGATCGTCTGGAGGCGCTGGATACGCATCTGTGGACCTATCGCGAAGACAGCTTCCTGCCGCATGGCACCGATGCGGACGAGCGGCCGCACGCCCAGCCGGTGCTTTTGACGACAGGTCCGGACAATGCCAACAACGCAACAGTCCGCTTTCTGGTGGATAGCGCAGAACCGCCTCCACTTGATCCTTACGAGCGGATCGTCTTCATGTTCGACGGCCACGATGCCATGCAGCTTGAAAATGCACGCGCACAGTGGAAACATCTGAAGGAAAAGGGCAATACGCTAACCTATTGGCAACAGTCGCCCGAGGGGGGATGGGTCAAAAAGGCCTGAGCTCGATCGCATGCGGCAGCAGGCCTTGCCCGGAGACACAAGGAACCTCTACGCTTTGTTTGACTGAATGGGCTGACTGGTGACGGTCGTCCCGTTCCTGGGCTGCTCAGCCGGCCATTGCCTCTTCATACTGCGCCGACAGGTCCAGCCATTCCTCCTCAGCATCAGCAAGTCTGGCAGCAGCTTCCCCGCGCTGCTTGGCCTTTTCCGCAGCCCTTGCCGGAGCCTTTTCATAGAGTGCGGGATCCGCAAGTTCTGCATCAAGTCCCTGAATCAGTTTTTCAAGCTTGGCCGTTAAGGTTTCGATCTCGTTGATCTTTTTTCTCAATGGCGCAAGTGATGCGCGCTTTTCTGCATTCGCCTTGCGCAAGTCGGCCCTGCTGGCCGCCTCTTGCGATACGGGGACCGGCGCATCATCCTTTTTCTTGCCAGCCGTGATAATGACGTTGCGATATTCCTCCATATCCCCTTCGAAGGGCGTGACCGTTCCCTCGTTGACCAGCCACAGCCGTTCGACAGTTGCCTCTATGAGATGCCGATCATGGCTGATCAGAATAACCGCGCCATTGTAGTCGTTGAGAGCTTCTATCAACGCCCGCCGACTGTCGATATCCAGATGGTTGGTCGGTTCGTCTAAGATCATGAGGTTGGGTGCATGGAAGGCGGATAAACCCATGAGCAGGCGGGCCTTTTCGCCTCCCGAAAGATCTTTTGCAGCCGTCGCCATCTTCTCTGTTGCAAGTCCCATCTGAGCGACCCGCGCCCGCACCTGCGCTTCTCCTGCCTGGGGCATCAGTCGGCGTACGTGGTCTACAGGCGTATCATCGGGGATCAGATCATCAAGCTGATGCTGGGCAAAGAAACCGACCTTCAGGGCGGGGGCAAGTTTCATTTCGCCAGCCTGCAATGAAAGCCGTCCTGCGATCATTTTGGCAAAGGTCGATTTGCCATTGCCGTTTGAGCCGAGCAGGGCGATGCGGTCGTCATTATCGATCCTGAGGGTGATGTTCTTGAGGATCGGCTTGTCCGCCTCGTAGCCGACAGCGCCGCCGTTTATCGCGACGATCGGCGAGGCTGGCTGTTTTTCCGGAACTGGAAATGTGATCGGCTGTACGTGACTTTCGATGACGGATGCCACCGTCCCCATCCGCTCCAGGGCCTTTATCCGGCTCTGCGCCTGCTTGGCCTTGGAAGCTTTCGCCTTGAAGCGATCGACGAAGCTCTGCAGATGCTTGCGTGCAGCCTCGTTCTTCGCCTTTGCCTTCGTCTGCAACTCGTCGGCCTCGGCCTTTTGCCGCTCGAACTGGTCGTAGCCGCCGCGATAGTAGGTCAATTTCCTGTTGTCGAGATGGACGATGGAATTGACCGCATTGTTCAGGAGATCGCGATCATGGCTGATGATGATGACCGTATAGGGATAACGTCGGACATAATCTTCCAGCCACATCGTGCCTTCCAGGTCGAGATAGTTGGTCGGTTCGTCGAGCAGCAGAAGGTCTGGTTGCGAAAACAGGACGGCTGCAAGCGCCACACGCATCCGCCAGCCACCTGAAAACGATGATGCCGGGCGCTGCTGGGCGTCATGGTCGAAGCCGAGGCCCGCAAGAATGCTTGCCGCACGTGCTTCAGCCGAATGGGCATCGATATCAATCAGGCGTATCTGGATTTCGGCGATCCGGTGCGGATCTGTCGCATTTTCCGCCTCCTCCATGAGTGCTGCACGTTCCTTGTCGGCAGCGAGAACGATATCGATCAATGGGTCTTCTGTGCCGGGTGCTTCCTGTGCAACCTGCCCGATGCGGGCATTCTTCGGGATTGAGGCCGATCCGCTCTCGGTCGCAAGATCGCCCGTGATGATGCGGAAGAGTGTGGACTTGCCAGCGCCATTTCGGCCGACAAGTCCTGCCTTGGCGCCTGCTGGAAGCGTCACACTGGCATGGTCGATGAGAAGACGGCCTGCGATGCGGGCGGAAAGGTCGCTGATTGTGATCATGCCGGGGGTTTTGGCCGAAGTTGCTTGGCAAGGCAAGACACCGATTGTCGACTTGGGTCCTGAAGCATGAACTTGGATCCGGTTTTGCGTTACCTGTGTGCGGGTTCGTGACGTCTCGATGAAGACATGTCACATCCACCGTCGTCCCTCGTTGCGGAGAAAGAAGACCAGATCGAGTGTGACGCTTGGTTTTCCAAGTGAAGTCAATATCGCGTGAACCTGGCCGCGGTGGTGGGTCTGGTGGTTGAAGACGTGGGTAAGGACCGGCCCAAGCGGCTGTGTGATCATCGCCGGATTGCTGATTGGCGTATAGGTGAATGATCCGGCAATCCTGTCATCGTCGAGCGTCTCGACAAGCTCTATCAGTCGCTGGTCTTCGTTTTCCCGAGCCATCCTCAACCCGTCGAAATCCTCGAACAGGACTGTGTCCAGCCTGTCTGGGGCATCGCCACGGCCTGTAATGCGCTTGAGCCAGATACGATCTGCGACCAGAATATGGTTTAGCGTGCGATGAACCGAGCCGAAGAAGGCACCCTTGTCGGTACGCAATTGTTCATCAGAAAGTTGAAAACAGGCATCATAGATACAGATATTGGCCCACCGATTATAGTCGGCGAGCATCTGGAAATGACGGTGCATCGATTGCTCCTGATCTTGCGGGTCCGGCTTCCTGACGTCGGAAACATGACAGAACCTGTTGCATTGAATTGTATTGAACAGGCTTCAAAATCCGGCTTCAACAAATTTTTCGGTTGGCGTCAGCCGCCATGTTATTAAAGATGAAACTTGCGACCACAACAGTGGAGTTCGATTGTGACACGCGTCCTTTACTCTCTATGCGGCAAGGATAGTGGCCGCCCGTTTTCGCCTCATTGCTGGAAGATCACGATGGCGCTGGCCCATAAGGGACTGGACTTTGTCGAGCGCCCCTATCCATTCACGGCAATCCCCGACATCGAAAACGGCTTCTCGAAAACCGTGCCGATCCTGCGCGATGGCAATGAACTGATCCGCGACAGTTTCCAGATTGCGCTCCATCTGGAGACGGCTTATCCGGACCGCCCCTCGCTCTTCAGAGGCGAAGGTGGCAAGGCGTTATCGCGCTTCGTGGAGAGTTTTTCACAGATGGTCATTCATATGGCCGTCACGAAGATGGCCATCATGCAGATCCACGATATGCTGGATGAGACCGACCAGGTCTATTTTCGCCAAAGCCGGCTGGAGCGATTGGGGATGCCGATCGAGGGTGTCGCAGACGAAGGCGAAGCGGAAAGGGCAGCCTTTTCGTCAAAGTTCGAGCCCGTCCGCCGGACCCTGCATTTCCAGCCTTTCCTTGGCGGAGAAGGACCGCTCTTTGCCGATTATGTCCTGTTTGGCGCACTTCAATGGTTGCGTGTGACCGCTGGAGCGCCCCCGCTGGCCAGTGATGATTGCGTCATGCAGTGGTTTGAGCGCTGCCTTGATCTGCATCAGGGGATTGCACGGCGCGTGACAGCTGCGTGAAAAAGGCTGCCCCCCTTGTTTAGAGAGGCATTGGCAGGTAAAGACCGCCCACTTTCTCTGGAACCGAAGGATTTGACGATGGCGATTGAACGCACCTTTTCGATGATCAAGCCCGATGCCACCAAGCGCAACCTCACAGGCGCGATCACCAAGGTATTTGAAGAAAACGGCCTGCGCGTCATTGCCGCCAAGCGCGTCTGGATGAGCAAGCGCGAAGCGGAAGGCTTCTACGCCGTTCACAAGGAGCGTCCTTTCTTCGGGGAGCTCGTGGACGGCATGACCTCCGGCCCGACCGTGGTGCAGGTCCTCGAAGGCGAAAACGCCATCCTCAAGAACCGCGAGATCATGGGCGCAACAAACCCCGAACAGGCCGCAGAAGGCACGATCCGCAAGACCTTCGCCCTGTCGATTGGCGAAAATTCCGTTCACGGTTCTGACGCTCCGGAAACCGCAGCTCAGGAAATCAAGTACTGGTTTTCGGATACCGAAATCGTTGGCTGATCGGCCATGCCGACACCGCAAACAGTGCTGAGCTGATATCGTTTCATCGCCGAGCGCAAAAACATCTCCAGCCGCAAGGTCCAGATGACGGATCTTGCGGCTGTTTCATTTGGTTTGCCGGGTCGTGCGCTGTCAGCTACGCCGGCATGGTGGTGTGTGTCATCAGATGATGGCCAGGAACAAGTTCCGGATCATGTCCATTTTTTCCGCGCCCTGTCGTCGGCGTCGGTCGCTGCGACCCAGTCGCTGCTGGAGCCATCCACACTGTGTTCCTTCTTCCAGAAGGGCGCGGATGTCTTTAAGAAATCCATCATGAAACTGGCACCATCGAACGCCGCCTGTCTGTGCGATGCGGCCGCGATGACGAGAACGATGTTCTCCCCAGGTTCGATCCGGCCGTAGCGATGGATGGCGGTCAGCCCGATGAGGGAGAAACGGGAGATCGCAAGCTTGCCGATGCGTCGTATTTCCGCTTCAGCCATGCCGGGATAATGTTCGAGTTCTAGTGCCAGAAGCCTGCCACCTTCATTGCGGCAAATTCCGGTGAACGTCACGATGGCGCCGATGTCACCGTGTCCGTCGGTAAGGGCAGCTATTTCGGCGCTCGGCTGGAAGTCCTGCGCCTGGACACGGATAAGTGGCGTGGTGACCATGGTCTTACCCACCGGTCATTGGCGGAAAGATACCGATCTCTTGTGCCGTGCCGATAAGCTCGCTGTGCTCGACATGTTCCTGATTGATGGCGACGCGGATGACGTCGGGATACTGAAGCGCAGCTTCATACTCTTCGCCCAAAGTCTTGAGATGATTCAACAAGTCACGTGCCGATTTTACGTCGCCTGGAAGCGTGATGTCTTCTTCCTGTTTGCCGATGCGCTCGCGCACCCACGCGAAATAAACGATCTTTGTCATCCTCAGTCCACCATGTGCTTCAATCCGGCCCTGAAATAGTCGTAGCCGGTATAAATGGTCAAAAGTGCTGCGAGCCAAAGCAGCGTGATGCCAATTTCCGTTGTATAGGGAAGAACCTTGTCGCCGGCCGGACCCGCAAGCACAAAGGCGATTGAGACCATCTGGATGGCAGTCTTCCATTTGGCGATCCGTGTTACCGGAACAGCAACTTTCAGTGCAGCCAGATATTCACGCAGCCCGGAAACGAGGATCTCGCGGCACAGGATGGTGATTGCGGCCCAGATCGACCAGCCGGCAATCGTTCCGTCGGCGGCAAGCAAGAGCAGCACCGATGCGACCAGAAGCTTGTCGGCAATCGGGTCGAGCATGCGACCAATGTTGGAGGTCTGGTTCCAGATACGGGCGAGATACCCGTCCAGGTAATCCGTAATCGATGCGGCAACGAAGAGAACGAGTGCTGTCCAGCGTGCAAAATCCGAACTTGCCAGTCGCCCCTCGACGAAAAAGCATAGCACAATCACCGGAACAGCGACTATGCGGGCATAGGTCAATAGGTTGGGGATATTGTATGCGCGCGAAGTCATGTCAGGTACCCGTGTTTTAAACTCCCCCTTAGTTGACCCTTCCTGCTGCAAGCGTCAACATGCTCTGTGGTAAATTAAGCGCCATTCAAGGCTATCAGCTGGATTGGCTCTCGTGGAAGTGATGGTAAATCTGTTTTGCGACGGCTTCCGAGATGCCATCGACAGCCATGAGGTCACTCAGGCCTGCGCGCGATACGGCTTTGGCGGTTCCGAAATGCTGCAGGAGTTTGCGCTTGCGTCCGGGTCCGATGCCAGCGATCTCGTCGAGCGGATTGCGGATCATCTCCTTTTTGCGTCGTGCCCTGTGTGAGCCGATTGCAAACCGGTGGGCCTCATCGCGAAGTCGTTGAATGAAGTAGAGAATAGGGTCGCGTGGGGGCAGGGAAAAGTCGCTGCGCCCATCTGCAAAAAAGCGTTCGCGTCCTGCATCGCGGTCCACACCCTTGGCAACACCGATTGCCGTGACGACATCCCGGATGCCAAGCTCGTCAAGGATTGCCCTGACGGCTGTCATCTGCCCCTGACCGCCGTCAATCAGGATCACATCAGGCCAGGTGGGGAAGGGGGCATCGCCATGTTCGTCGGCTGCCGGTTGCGACCGGTCCGGAATTCCCTCTTCCTTGAGCAGTCTGCTGAAGCGGCGTGTCATCACCTCACGCATCATGCCGAAGTCATCGCCAGGTGTAATCTCGGTCGAACGGATATTGAACTTGCGGTACTGGTTCTTCATGAAACCATCCGGGCCGGCCACGACCATGCCGCCGACGGCATTGGTGCCCATGATGTGCGAGTTGTCGTAGATCTCGATCCGGCGCGGCACATGGGACAGTTCAAAGGTTTCTGCAAACCCTTTCATCAATCGCGCCTGCGAAGAACTCTCTGCGAGCTTGCGGCCGTGGGCCTCGCGGGCATTGGCGACGACATGGCCGACGAGATCCTTCTTTTCGCCGCGCTTCGGAACGGAGATCATCACCTTGTGCCCGGCCTTTTCGCTGAGTGCGAGGGCCAGAAGTTCCTGTTCTTCCACAGTCTGGGACAAGAGGATCTGCCGTGGCACGGGCTTGTCGTCGTAAAACTGGGCCAGGAAAGTGTTCAGCACCTCTGCGGGTGGCATCTGGGGATCGGCCTTCGGAAAATAGGCGCGATTGCCCCAATTCTGCCCGGTCCGGAAGAAGAAGACCTGGATGCAGGTCAGGCCACCCTCGTGATGGATGGCAAAGATGTCTGCTTCTTCCACGCCCGCCGGATTGATGCCCTGATGGCTCTGCACATGGCTGAGTGCGGCCAGTCGGTCGCGATAAACTGCGGCACGCTCGAAATCGAGTTCCTCGGATGCCTGTGCCATCTGCTGCGCAATTGCCGATTTGATGTTCTGGCTCTTACCCGAGAGAAAGTCCTTTGCCTCACGGACCAGCCCCGCATAATCCTCGTCACTGATCTCGTGCGTGCACGGGGCCGAGCAGCGCTTGATCTGGTAGAGCAGGCAGGGACGTGTGCGCGTCTCGAATACGCTGTCCGTGCATGTTCTGAGCAGAAAAGCCCGTTGCAGCGAGTTGATGGTTCGCCCAACGGCACTCGCCGACGCGAACGGCCCGAAATAGTCGCCATTGCGGGCGCGCGCGCCACGATGCTTGAATATTCCCGGTGCTCTGTGACCGCCGGTAATCAGGATGTAGGGGAAGGATTTATCATCGCGCAGCAATACGTTGAAGCGGGGTCTGAGGCGCTTGATGAGGTTTGCCTCAAGCAGCAGCGCTTCAGTCTCCGTTCGCGTCGTGACAAACTCCATATGCGTCGTCTCGCGTACCATGCGCGTGAGGCGATTTGAGTGGAGACGGCCCTGTGCGTAATTGCTGACACGTTTCTTCAGGCTGCGGGCCTTGCCGACATACATGACGTCGCCGGCTTCGTTGAACATGCGGTAGACGCCCGGTGCATTTGGAAGATGCTTGACGAACTCGGCGATCAGGTCTGCACCTTTCAGGCCGCTTTCGTTCTTCCCGCCCTCGTTCCAGTCGACACCCGCAATGCCGGCGATGTCTGCCTCGCTGGACTGCAGGTCATCGTCGTCTTCTTCTGTTTCGTCGTATATGACGCCGCCGTCCGGTACTTTGGTCGAGTTCATCAAATTATCGGCATGGAAACCCCGACCTTCAGTTCGGGGAGGAGATGCCGCTCCCTTGAATATGGTCGGTATGGCCATCAGCCTGGCCGGGCAGACGGCAATGCCTGTGTGATATGTCTCGAACGGCGCTTGCGCCCAACTGGATGTTGAACAATCCCGTGATGTCTGCGGTACGCTCGTCGAGGGTCTGCAACCAGAGACGGTTTCCGGGGGTGCTCCTTTGCCTGTTGTCCATTAAAGCCACTTTGATCAATGCCCTTGCCTCGTGTCCGGCCCTGGTCAGGCCGATCCTGAAATCGCAAGCCTCTTGCAGGCCCCATCCTTCAGGTAACGGGGTTTGCCGGCTTTATCCTGCATTGCGAATGCCAGGATGGTGTGCCATCCCATCGAATCATCCGCTTTTTGCATGCTCTACAGGTAATGTGCCCGGATACGGTTTGAAAGGCAGAAAAGGTCATCACCGGGCGTGCTGTCGATCGCGACATTGCTTTGCGTTATCTCCCGGCATCAGCGGTGGATACGCCAGAGGCGAGGGATGGCCGGACGCATGCCCGAACTCTCAACGCTGAAGTCTGATCACTGTGCCCGTTACATGGTCGTCATCAAAAGAAGATCAGGATGAGTGCCACTACTACGCAGATGATCGTTGCACCAGCCCAGATCGCAGGCCAGTAGCTGGTCTGATCATTCTTGACAGAAACGCTCGCCATCGGATCCGTGCCCTGCTGGTCCGGGCCGTAGGTCGCATCACGGACCTGCTTCAAGGCAGGATTAAGCTGCGTTTTGTCAGCTTCTCGACCCTGATTGGAGGGGGGAACTGTGTTCATGTTCTATCCTCAAGCTGTGGTCCTTGCATGCAGATGCAGTCATACGCCAGTTCAGCATGGCCTTGAGGCACGCGATGGCGGGGTCGCCGTCGTCGCGTACCACCCTGCTGAGTTGCGCCCAGTCGTTTTCGTCGGCAAAGCGGCTGAAGTCGGACACGGCCATGCGCAGATAGCCTGTCGAGGTCATGCCGTGCACCTGCGCCTCGGTCTTCATGATCTTTGCAAGGTCTGGATCGGCAGTCTGTGCCCAGTCTTCGAACGCGGACGCCGAACGCTTTGCCGATGCCAATATATCGCCGAGGAGCATCATCGGTTCACCGCGACCTGATCGGGATCGATCAGAACGCCCTCGATCTTTGCATTTCTCGCCAGTCCGGCGGCATAGCGAGCGCAGGCGACTGTCCATGCGCGTGCGTCAAGCATATCGGCAATCTTCGGCTGCACGATATCGAATGGCAGCGTCTGCCCGGAAATCTTGCGCTGCAGGCGAAGGACGTGCCAGCCAAAGCGCGAACGCACCGGCTCGCGCGCTGTCATGCCCTCGTTCAGGCTTTCGATCGCCTCCTGGACGACTGGCACCAGTTCACCGCGTCTTACCTGGCCAAGGGATCCTCCCTGCTGTGCGGTCGGACATTTCGAAAACTCCCTTGCCGCGGCCGAAAAATCTTGCGGATCATCACCAAGCTCCTCGGCGATCGCGCGCGCTTCCGCTTCTGCTGCAGCCCAGGCAGCCTCATCGCCGCCAGCCGGTTCGATCAGAATGTGTGACGCCTCGAAAAGATCAGGTGTGCGAAACCGTTCCAGATGGCTCTGGTAGTAGCGAAGGCATTCTTCGTCGCCCGATTGCGCAGGTTCAACCTCATGTTCCAGAAGCAGACGAATGATTGCATCTTCATCGGTTTCGCTGCGTGCTTCCTCATCCATCTCAAGATCCGCCTTCAAAAGCAGGCGATGCGCCTCCTGCAGAAGAACTTCACGCAAGACCAATGCCCGTGCGGCTTCCTGCCAGGCCGTCTCTCCGTCTTTTGCCGGATGGTACTGGATTTCGCGTGCGATCTCCTCCGGCTCGATCTCAAAGCCGTTGACCACGACGGCTCCGAAACTCGGTGGCGCCGTCTGGAAACGCGGATCTGGCGAAGACGAACCGCAGCCGCCGCTTTCGCAGGCACTCGGCATGACGGCCGGAGAATGAACGCGTCGCGGGGGATTGGATGTGCGTGTATCTAGGACTGTATGGGTCATTGCGCACTCTCGCTTTGAGAACGGGAAACGGTCTCGCCGCCAAAGCCCGATATGGCTCTGGTCGGGCTGCTTGACAGGGGCATGCCGGCACCTGCCTTGAAGCGCGAGCGCACAATCTGATAGCCCGGTCGCAACAGATACCAGATCGGTGCGCTCCAGATATGGACGAGGCGCGTGAACGGTGTGATCAGGAACAGGGTCAACCCGAGCACGATATGCAACTTGTAGACCAGTGATGTGTCGACAATGAGTGCTGCGGCTCCTGGATCGAGGCGCGTCAGTCCGCTCGCCCACCCCATGAACAGCACCATTTCATGGCCATCTAGGGCATTCACCGTCCAGATGGTGGTGGAAAGCCCGAGTACGAGCTGAAGCCACAACAGCGCCAGAACGATGATGTCGCCAATCGATGAAGACCGACGGATACGCGGATCGAACAGGCGTCGATGCAGGAGCAATGAACAGCCAATGAAGGCAAAGATGCCGGCGATGCCGCCGACAATCAGTGCCATGACCTGCTTGAAACCGTGGGTGACGCCCACGAAATTGAATACGGCCTCGGGGGTCAGCAGGCCAACGAAATGCCCGACGAAAAGGATCAGCACGCCGAGATGAAACAGGTTGGAACCAAGCATCATCTGTCGGCGCCGCAAGAATTGTGACGATTGCGCACGCCAGGTGTACTGTCCCTTGTCGAAGCGCAGGATGCTTCCGACGATCAAGACGGTGATGGCAATATAAGGATACCAGCCGAAAAGCATGTAGTTGACGAATTCACGCATGGCCTTTCCCCTCAAGCCCGGAGCGTTTCAACACTGACCGCCGTGCAGCGCGGATTTTCGCAACGACACCCGTGGGACCGCCGCCGTCCGGGATCGGCGCGCCAAAATCAACGGGAGCATCTTCCCATTCTTCATCGATATGTCGATTTTCATGGGGATCCGTTCGCTCACGCAATTCATGGATTGCGTCTGCGTTGACCCGGATGCCGGGCAGAGCGACGAGTGCTTGAAAGATCCCTGCATAGGGCGAATTGCGTTCCGACAGCCGTTGCTCCAGTACGGCAAGGACATGGAGCGGCTGGCCGAGCCATTCACGCGCTTCCTGTGTCGGCGAGCAGGACAAAAATTCAAGAAACATTGGAAGAAAGTCAGGCAGTTCTCCCGCCTGCATGATGAAACCGCGATCGATATATTGCTGCCCGAGATCGATCATGGCCTGCCCGCGCTCGCGGTTGTCGCCATGAACATGTTCGAACAGGTGAAGCGACAACGACCGGGAACGGTCGAAGAGCTCGCTATAGGCGACCTGTAGGTCCAAAAGATCGTCCGTTTCGAAAGACCGCAGCAATGGTTCAAGTCCGGCAAGGATCTTTGCGGGGAGAACGCCCTCAAAATGAAGTGCGTGGCGCACCTCCGCGATATTGTGCACAAGTTCGGCAGACGGGTAGCCCAGCAAGGCGGACAGTGCGCGCAGGGTCATCTTCATGTTGGGATGTCCATGTACGGCTTGCGCGGCGTACGCTTGACGCCACCAAACAGGTTGACCTTGCTGGAACCGTCTGTCGGTTCCTTGAAGCCGAAGCCGGCCGATCCGCGCAACTGATACGCGTCCTCGTTCACCTCGCGATGGGTGGTGGGGATCACGTAACGGTCCTCATAGGCCGCAAGTGCCATATAGCGGTACATTTCCTCGATTTTCGACCGCGTCAGGCCGACGCTTTCGGGAATGCTCTCGTCGATACGGCCTTCGACACTCTTTGCCCTCATATAGGCGCGCATCGCAAGCATGCGTTCCAGTGCGTTGACGATGGGCTCTTCGGCTCCGGCAGTCAAAAGATTGGCAAGATAGCGTACCGGAATACGCAGGCTTCGGACATCCGGCATGCCATTTTTGGCTGAGATCTTGCCGGCCTCGGCGGCTGACTGGATCGGTGAAAGTGGTGGCACATACCAGACCATAGGCAGTGTTCGGTATTCAGGGTGAAGTGGAAACGCGACCTTCCATTCCATAGCCATCTTGTAGACCGGCGAGCGTGTCGCAGCTTCGAGCCATGCTTCCGGGACGCCGTCGCGCCTTGCCTGTTCCTGCACCGCGGGATCATACGGATCCAGAAACACATCAAGCTGCGCTGGGTAGAGGTCTTTCGGATCCTCGACGGACGCCGCCGCCTGGATACGGTCCGCATCATAAAGGACGACGCCAAGATAGCGTATTCGCCCGACACAGGTTTCGGAACAGACCGTCGGTTGCCCTGTCTCTATGCGTGGATAGCAGAAAATACATTTTTCCGATTTTCCGGTTGACCAGTTGTAATAGATCTTCTTGTAGGGACATCCCGAAACGCACATGCGCCATCCACGGCATTTGTCCTGATCGATCAATACGATGCCGTCTTCTTCACGCTTGTAGATTGCCCCGGACGGACAAGACGCAAGACAGGATGGGTTGAGACAGTGCTCGCATAATCTGGGCAGATACATGAGGAACGTCTGCTCGAACTGTCCGTAGATTTCCTTTTCGATCCCTTCGAAATTATAATCGCGCGAGCGCCGTGAGAATTCACCGCCAAGGTCGTCTTCCCAGTTTCCGCTCCATTCGATCTTCTTCATGACGTCGCCGGTCACAAGCGAGCGTGGTTTTGCGGAAGGCTGGGCTTCCACCTCCGGTGCCTTTTGCAGCCACTCGTATTCGAACGTATAAGGTTCGTAGAAATCATCGATCTCCGGGAGGTCCGGATTGGCGAAGATCTTTGAAAGAATGCGCCACTTGGAACCTTGCCGTGGCTCGATCTTGCCGTTTTTTTTGCGGATCCATCCACCGTTCCAGCGGGCCTGGTTTTCCCAGTCCTTCGGATAGCCGATACCAGGCTTCGATTCGACATTGTTGAACCAGACGTATTCGACGCCTTCCCGATTGGTCCAGACGTTCTTGCAGGTGATCGAGCAGGTGTGGCAACCGATACACTTGTCGAGGTTCAATACCATGGCGATCTGAGCGCGAACCTTCATTGTGCCGCCTCCTTCGACTGAGCCTGTTTGACGCCTGTTCCCCAATCCGCCGTGGCATGCCCGCTCGCACTGTCGTCGACGGCCTTGTCGAACCAGTTGATGTCGCTCATCTTGCGGATGATGACGAACTGGTCACGATTGGCACCGACCGTGCCGTAATAGTTGAAGCCGTATGCGAACTGTACGTAACCGCCTATCATGTGGGTAGGCTTCATGTTCACACGTGTGACGGAGTTATGGATACCGCCGCGTTGGCCGGTGATTTCGGAGCCGACCGTGTTCACCATCTTCTCCTGTGCATGGTACATGATCGCGGATCCCTGCATGATGCGCTGGGAAACAATTGCACGTGCGGTGAGCGCGCCGTTGACATTGAACGCCTCGATCCAGTCATTGTCCTCGATGCCGGCCTCTTTCGCATCGATTTCGCTTATCCAGACGGTTGGCCCGCCGCGGTTGAGGCTCAGCATGATGAGGTTTTCCGTATACGTCGAGTGGATGCCCCACTTCTGATGCGGTGTCAGGATGTTGAGCTGGATTTCCGGGTTGCCGTTCGGCAGCTTGCCAAGGACCTGCTTGACGGAGCGCGTGTCGATGGGGGGGCGCCATGTCACGAAACCCTCGCCAAATGCCAGCATCCACTTGTGATCCATATAGAGATGTTGTCGTCCCGTCAGGGTGCGCCACGGGATCAGTTCGTGCACATTGGTGTAGCCGGCATTGTAACAGACATGTTCGCTTTCAAGCCCTGACCAGATCGGTGACGATATGATCTTGCGCGGTTGTGCAACCACGTCCCTAAAACGGATCTTCTCCTCTTCCTTGCCTTCGGCGAGATGATCATGCTCGCGACCGGTTGCCTTGGACAGGGTCCGCCATGCCTTGACCGCGACCTCACCATTGGTCTCCGGCGCAAGCATGAGAATTGTCTCGCAGGCGTCGATGTCGGTTTCGATCTTCGGCCTGCCCATGGTCGGGCCATCCGGAACAGTGCCGTTCAATGCAGCCAGTGAACCGACTTCCTGACCGGCATCCCAGTTGAGCCCCTTGGCGCCGTTGCCATGTTCTTCAAGCAGCGGTCCAAGCGACGTGAAACGGGCATAGGTGGCGGGATAGTCGCGTTCAACGACTGTAACGCTGCTCATGGTTTTTCCGGGGATCGGTTCGCACTCTCCCTTCTTCCAGTCGAGCGGCGTGTAGGGTTGAGCAAGTTCCGACTTCGTGTCGTGCATGATCGGCGTCATCATCAGGTCATGCTCGACGCCAAGTACCTCCGGGGCCACCTCCGAGAATTTCTTTGCAAGGCCACGAAAGATGTTCCAGTCACTCTTGCATTCCCACACGGGGTCCACGGCTGCGGTCAGTGGATGGATGAAGGGGTGCATGTCCGACGTGTTGAGGTCGTGCTTTTCATACCAGGTGGCTGTGGGCAGCACGATATCGGCATAAAGACAGGTTGTGGACATGCGAAAATCGATCGCCACCATCAGGTCCAGCTTGCCCGCTGGTGCCTGGTCGTGCCAAACGACCTCGTCGGGCTTTTCAACGCCTCCCTGCTCGTCGTCGGTTCCGATGACGCCATGCAGCGATCCGATCAGATGCTTCAGGAAGTATTCGTGCCCCTTGCCGCTGGCGCCAAGCACGTTGGAGCGCCAGAAAAACATGTTGCGGGGCCAGTTTTTCGGATTGTCCGGGTCGTGACAGGCGAGCTTGATATCGCCCGACTTCAACCCTTCGGCAATGACCGTATTTGCATCGGCGCCGTCTTCGACGATCCTGCGGCCGACATCGAGTGGGTTTCCTTCGATCTGGGGCGCAGATGGAAGCCATCCCATGCGTTCGGCGCGGACATTGTAATCGATAATGGTACCGGACCAGTCGCCGGGGGGAGCCGTTGGCGACAGAATGTCCGAGATCTTCATTGATTCGTAACGCCACTGGTCGCTGTGCGCATAGAAGAACGAGGTGCCGTTCATCTGCCGGACCGGCCGCAACCAGTCCGTTGCAAAGGCAAGCGGTAGCCAGCCTGTCTGCGGGCGTAGCTTTTCCTGCCCCACATAGTGGGACCAGCCGCCCCCTGATTTTCCGATGCAGCCACACATCGTCAGGAGCGCGATGATGCCACGGTAGCTCATATCCATATGGTACCAGTGGTTGAGGCCGGCTCCGAGAATGACCATCGACCGGCCCTCGGTTATTTCGGCATTGTTTGCGAACTCGCGCGCCACCTGGATGATTGCGTCCCGGGGTACGCCACACACCTTTTCGGCCCAGGCTGGCGTGAAGGGCACGTTGTCGTCATAGCTTTTGGCGACGTTTTCACCTCCAAAACCACGGTCGATACCGTAATTGGCCAGGAAAAGGTCAAAGGTGGACGCGACATAGGCTTTGCCGCCAGCAAGATCCATTTCCTTCACCGGCACATGGCGCATCAGGATTTCGTCATGGTCTGTGGCAACGAAGGTGTCGGGTGCAACCGTACCAAAATAGGGGAATGCGACAGGAACCGTCGTGTCTTCTAGCCCGGCAAGGCTCAACCTCAGCTTGACGTCTCTGCCCTGGCCGTCACGCTCCTCAAGGTTCCATTTGCCGCCATCGCCCCAGCGAAATCCAGCCGAACCGAGGGGACAGACCGGTTCCCCACTGATCTCGTCCATTGCAACCGGCTTCCAGTCGACATTGTCGACCTCACCCAGTGCGCCGTCAAAATCGGCAGCGCGCACAAGGCGATCGGGCACAAGGCGCCCGTCCTGCTCGACCAGTTTGACGAGGAAAGGCAGGTCCGTATAACGCCGTGCATAGTCGGAAAAATAGGGCACTTGCCGGTCGACATGATATTCGCGCAAGATCACATGACCGAGGGCCAGTGCCAGGGCGGCGTCTGTGCCTTGCTTGGGGTGTAACCAGAGATCGGCAAACTTGCAGGCCTCGCTGAAGTCGGGCGAGATGACGACGCTCTTGGTGCCGCGATAGCGTCCTTCAGTATAAAAATGCGCATCGGGCGATCGGGTTTGCGGGATGTTGGATCCCCAGACCAGCAAAAATCCCGCATTGTACCAGTCAGCGCTTTCAGGAACATCTGTCTGCTCGCCCCACGTCTGGGGGGACGACGGCGGCAAGTCGCAATACCAGTCATAAAAGCTCAACAGGTTGCCGCCCAGCAATGATAGATAGCGGCTTCCGGAGGCATAGGAGATCATCGACATGGCCGGGATTGGTGAAAAACCGGCGATCCTGTCGGGACCATATTCGCGGATCGTATAGGCATTGGAGGCCGCTATGATTTCGTTGACTTCGTCCCAGCCGGCGCGGACAAAACCACCGCGACCCCGGCGGGTCACCCAGCTTTTTCGCTTTTCCGGATCCTGCACGATGGAACGCCATGCTGCGACCGGTGCCATGTTTCGCCGCGCATTTCGCCATTCCTGCAGCAGTCGCGCCCGCACCAGCGGGTATTTGATACGGGTTCCGGAATAGAGGTACCAGCTGTAACTGGCCCCTCGAGGACAGCCGCGTGGCTCATGATTGGGGAGGTCGGGGCGGGTGCGGGGGTAGTCGGTCTGCTGTGTTTCCCAGGTTACGATCCCGCCCTTCACGTAGATCTTCCACGAACAGGAGCCGGTGCAGTTCACACCATGGGTGGAGCGCACGATCTTGTCTGCAGCCCACCGCTTTCGGTAAGCATCTTCCCAGTCACGGCTTTCATCGGTTGTGATGCCATGCCCGTTCGAAAATGGCTCCTGGCGTTTACGGAAATATGTGAGGCGATCCAGAAAGTGGCTCACGCAATCCTCCCTCCGTTGCAGACCGCGCAAACGGCCCCTCCAAGAGCA
>JAEWDP010000003.1 GCA_023390055.1 Pseudomonadota bacterium
TTCTGGTGCTGTGCGGTTTGCAAACCATCGACAACCCGTTCGGCACGAGGTTGTCACCATGTCTTAGGTACATTTTGTTACCTATGTGTCCGGGTCGGACACGTTGGGAATGGCGGAGAGGGTGGGATTCGAACCCACGATACGGTCACCCGTATGCCGCATTTCGAGTGCGGTGCTTTCGACCACTCAGCCACCTCTCCGCGGGTCATGGTCAGCCTTTCGGCGCGGCGCACACATAGCGACGAATGGTGATGCTGACTAGCTGCACTAACTGTGGCTTGAGCGTGCCTCCTCAGGTCATCCTTGACCGCGCCATCAATCCCACGAAGCTCGCATTCTCCCGGATATCACTATCCGCCACCAGAGCGTATCCCCACGGCTTCCCACCTATCTCCTTGGCGAGTTCGGTTGCATACTGCACCCATTTCACTGCGGCGCGTGCCTTGTCCTCCACAATGGGATCCTGCATGTCGCGGTCAGATTTCACCTCGACGATCAACTTCTCGGTCCGCGTTTCCACGACAAAGTCCGGCTCGTAGGCCTTACCGGCACGATATTCGATCTGGAACTGACCAGCCGCGGGTTTCAACCAGCGCTCGACGTCCTTCTCTGCTTCGTGGTCAATGAGAGCAGCGAAACGGCGCTCTGCATCAGAGTCGAACTTGTGTTGTAGGTAGGGGCTCTTCCTGGTCCCATAGAAAACGTGGCTACCCGTGTCTGATAGGGGCTTCGCAGCTTGATCGATCGGCAGACGCTTTGCAGTCGAATAGACAGCATAGGATTGCGAGCGGAGCATTCGGAACGAGCGGACCATCTTCGCCCGATAGTCCGTGGGCGTCTCTCGGTAGTGGACCTTCATCTGTTCGAAGATGACCTGCGCCAGCGTGCGACCATGTGCGAGTGCGACGTTCTCGACGTCATCCTCGGTTTCCAGATAGCTCCGCAAGTGCGTGACCATCTGGACGGCAAGCTTATAGAGCAGGTCCGCCTGGCTGTCGTAGTCCACCTGATCCCTGTCGATGAGGTGCTTGACGATATAGTTTTCGATTCGCGTCTCTTTTGGCGCGCTGACGGACCGCGCCAACTCTCGTTGAGACTGATCCCGCAGGTTGCGGATACGGATCCGATCGGAAATCGGCTGGTGCCGCACGCTCGAGAGATTGCCGAGGTCGAAGTCCTCGAACCAGAAGTTCACTTCGCGGCTCGGGATCACCACGATTTCCGGAATTTCGATAGTGTTCTCCGCAATACTGGCGGTGACAATGCCGACGATCTTCTGGAAGTCAGGTTCTACGAGCACGCCTTCCAATTGGCCCTGGAACTGCTCGCGGTGCGTTCGGCGTATGTCGGCAACGAGTTCTGCCTGAACCTCCGGCTTCGTGAGATCCTGGACGCCGCCCGTCAGCGTGCGTTCATACTTCTTGGTGATGAAGTCGATTGCCGATGCGGCTACCTCGCGATCGTCCGGGTGATCGAAGACGAAGGCCTGCCCGTCGTCGGCCATCCCTTTGCGTTGGCCGGTCAGCATGGCTTCGATCGTGGTTGGAATCTCGACAACGTAGGAGGTCTCCGGCTTCACATCGCCGGACGGCCCGATGGTGATGGCACGCATCTGGACGAGGGAGTCAGCCTCCTTTGCCTTACGGATCACTTCGTCGAAGCGGTCATGGGCAATGACGGTCAGGGTGTCGACGAATTCGTTGCCCGTCCGCTCGCCGTAGGGAAGACGCAGGCCGCGACCAAGCGTCTGTTCGGTGAGGATGTCGGACGCCGAGGCCCGGAGCGGCACGATCGTATAGAGGTTTGTGACGTCCCAGCCTTCTTTGAGCTTGTTGACGTGAATGACGATCTCCGTCTTGTCGTCACTCTCGAGCCTGACCAGGCGCGAGACGGCCTCGTCGCTTTCCTCTCCCTTGAGGTTGGAGTGGATTTCAATCACGCGGCCCTTGTAAGCACCTTTGAGGAACTTATCGTCCTCGATCCGCATCCGGATCTCGCTGGCATGTCGTGTGTCCTGCGCCACGACAAGGATGAACGGGTGGACGCGCTTGCGGCCTGTCTGACGGGCATAGAGGTCGAGCTGAGTCTTCACTTCCTCGTGGTAGTGAATGCCGTCCTCGAGCATGATCATCTCCAGGTCGTCCTGGGAGTAATCCTGCGGCCGGAAATCGACGCGGGTGGCAACGGCCGGCTCCTTGACATAGCCGTCGGCCATGGCGTCGCCCAAGCCATATTGATAGATCACATTGCTGAACGTCTTGGACTTCGCTCCGACAGACTTCGGCGTTGCTGTCAGCTCCAGTCCCAGGACCGGCTTCAGCTCGCTGATGGCCTTCATGCCGGCATTGGCGCGGTAGCGGTGCGCCTCGTCCATCAGCATCACGAGGTCCGGCAGTTCGGCTAGATAGTCGAAATAGGATTGACCGATGTATTCCCGCATCGTGCGGATACGGCCCTTGTCCTTGTTGATCTTGTCGACATTGAAAATGTTGATGACGACCTCATTACCGAAAAGGTCGGACCCGCGAATGCCTCGCCCTTCCTCCCAGGTGTCCCCAGTGACGATGATCGGCGGACGTTGAGCAAATTCAGCAATGCCGCGGAAGACGTATTTCGGCGAGGACTGTCGCGAGAAATCGGCCACCAGCTTGTCGTAGATGGTCGTATTGGGTGCGAGCACGAAGAAGTTCTTCGAGCGGCCGGTCAGATAGAGGTAGCTGATAAAGGCCCCCATCAGCCGTGTCTTGCCGACACCCGTGGCGAGCGCAAAGCAAAGAGAGGGAAAATCCCGCTCGAATTCCTCCACGCTCGACCATTGTTTCTGCACGGCCTGGAGAGCTGCGACCACATCCTCCTCCTTGCCGAGTGGAACAACCTCGAGCAGCTCGGCTAGTATGTTCAGAGCATGTTCCTGCGGTTTTCTGAGGGAAAGACGCTGGGCGATCTGCCGGCGGATTCGTTCCGGATCGATCATGTCTCAGCCCTCGCTCTTGTCAGCATCAGTGCCGAGATCATCGAAAAGATCGAGGCCGCTCATATCACCAAACCGATCCTTGGCAGCAATCTTCTTGCGTTTCGGCGCGGCCAACTCCTCGCTCGAGGCCAACTTGAGCTCCTCGTCGCCGTCATCGTCCGCCAGCGGAAGCTTGGCGATGTTCAGGGAATAATCGTCACGCCCCCATTCGCATTGCGTGAGGATGGCCGCCGGGATCTTGACCAGGATCAGGTTCTCGAAGCTGTCCGGATTGGCACTAAAGGCCTTGCAGCAGACGACGAGCGACCGCTCAGGCCCGACATCCTCGGAAATCTTACGGCAGGCATCGTGGGTCAGCTGCTGCGTAGTGACATAGATGAAGGATTTTTCAGTGGCGTAGCCATGGTTCCAGTATTCCTCAGCGAGCAGGCTCGGCGCATAGGTGTAACCCATGTGTTTGCACATGGCCTCGGCCAGCATCGCCGGATTGTAATCCTTGCTGATCACCCAGTTGCCGTATCTGTCTTGCTCAAGGAGAGATGGTGCGAGGTTGAAGTAACGGAAGCCGCCGCCACCCTTCCAGCGCGCAGCCTCGGTTACACCCCCTCTGTCCTCACCGTCGATCACCTTCTTCATGCGCGGCAGAATGTGCGTGTCGCAGTGCTCGCCGAGCTCCACCATGACCCACCGGCGACCCATCTTATGAGCGACTGCTCCTGTAGTTCCGGAGCCTGCAAAAGAGTCGAGAACGATGTCACCCTCGTTCGTTGATAGCTCGACCACTCGCTTCAAAAGGGCTTCTGGTTTTGGCGTCGAGAACACATCAGTCCCGTTGAGCTTCAAAGCTTCCTTTTTTGCATCTTGAGTGTGGCCGACCTCGCTGAAAAACCATATCGTCTGTGGCGCTTTGACGAGCTCCCCTTGTTCAGCAAGATACATTTTTCTTCGAGGTATCCCATTACCACCGCGACCCCACCAGATCTCGTTGTTATGGGCTAGTTCCCAGAACTTTTCTTCTGAAACTCGCCAATATGATCCCGGCGGCGGTCCGTCGATTATCCGGCCGCCCGGTGTCATAATGGCGTAGGTGCCCTTGCTGTAAAAATTCCGCGCAGAAAGAGAGATAGATTGCCAAGGGCCTTTAGGATCAGCGTCGGGATTCTTATAGCTATCCCGTTGTTTATCGCCTGCTGGAATCTTATTTATTGTAAGCTTCTCATAATTCTTTGCATAAATAAGAATATAATCATGGTCGATTGAAAAATCTCGAGTTGAGTTCTTGACCGACATTGTCTTTTGCCAAATAGCAGAAGCCACATAGTTCGATCGGCCGAAAATTTCATCGCAGAGGATCTTGAGGTAATGAGCTTCGTTATCGTCTATTGTGATCCACAGCGACCCGTCGTCCTTCAACAACGTTTTGATAATTTCAAGTCTGTCCCGCATCATCGTCAGCCAGATGGAATGCTCCAAGCCATCGTCGTAATGCTCAAACCCGCTGCCGGTGTTATAGGGAGGATCGATGAAGACGCACTTCACCTGCCCCTCATACTGGCACTCCAGCGCCTTAAGCGCGAGCAGGTTGTCACCCTTGATCAGCATGTTGTCGAAGATGTCGGCCTCTGATCGGCGTGCTGCGGCGTGATAGCATTTGGCCGGATCCTCGATGAGGATGCGCGGCTCAAGCTTCGGCCGCTCGTCCTTGCCGATCCAGGTCAACTCCAGCTTGGTCTTCTTCGACATCGATCTTTCCGTCTTCTGCATAGTGGGGTCGGCGCGCGGTAGGGGCGCAGCTATGGCTTCATGATCCGGTGTATCTTTACAAACGTGTCGGCGGAACCCACGGGCACAACAAACTCGTCCCGCACGCGCTTGCCGAGCAAGTTTTCCACCCGCTGGTCTGCTGTCATTGGTAATTGCACCTTTGCCCCCTCCAGCTCGGTCGGCACGCGATAATAGAGAAACTGCCGCTTCCCATCTTTCTTGTAGTAGCGGAGCAGGAGATCGCCTGGCTCGACCTGCTGGTCCGCCACGTCGATGAATTGCCTCGCCTGAACTGAGTTGGGCTTCACCGGTGCGAGAGGTTGTCACTCTTCGTCCTGCCAGATCTTCTCAACTATCGCCTGGCGACGCGCAGTTGGTAGTTCTAGTTCAACGGCGTCACCGACGCCCTTGCCGATGAGGCGGGCGGCTCGTGGGTCGGTCGTTGCGATGACGCCCTTAGACGGATCGTTTTTCAGCCCGCGAATTGTGTAGCGGATAAAGCGACCGGTGCCACTATCGGTAAATCGGAGCAAGACCGTGTCGCCATCATCGACTGCCCGCCAGCCATCATCGAAGTTTGCCTTCTGACTTTCCGTGGGTGCCACAGGGGTAGGCACATCGGGCGCACGCATCTTGGGAGCCAAGCTCAGCGTCAACGTCTTCCTTTCCGGACGAGAGAGAGGCTCGGCTACGGCGACAGTCTCCTCCGGCCACACGACGATTGGAGGATCGCATACTGTATCTGCGGGTTCCAGTAATTCGCGGACAGGCATTTCACTAAATCGCGGACAGTGATTTCAGTAATTCGCGGACAGCTATTTCGCTAATTCGCGGACAGTTGGCAGGCGCTTTTGCGGGCGCCGCTTG
>JAEWDP010000045.1 GCA_023390055.1 Pseudomonadota bacterium
CGACAAGCCTGGCCTTCATTCAGACCGCAATGATCAAGCTCATGACGAGAAGGCTGGCCCGCTATCCGCTTTCTTGAACAGACTCTGAGAGCCACAAGTTCAGGGTGTTCACTGCCGGACAGAAGCGTCGTGTGACGCCAGCCATCAAGCGCCAGATGCGACGACGTTCAGCGGTTGAGCCTGTTATCGGGCACATCAAGAATGAGCATCGAATGGACCGCAATTATCTCATCGGTGAGCAAGGTGATGCCATCAATGCGATCCTGGCTGCTGCCGGCTACAACTTTTCGCTTCTGCTGAACTGGTTGCGGAAGCTTTTGTGCCTTTTTTTGGCTGCTGCCTTGGCTCTGCTGCCACGCACCCGGGGCGTTTCGGCGTCAATGCCGTTCTGAGACTTCCAAAAGGTTCAAGTCGAACAAATTCACAAACAGGATTCTGGAAAGGAGCGGGCAAGCAATCGGCGCCCACTTTACACAGAATCGTAAACTTCACGTTCGACACATTACAGAGGACTACGGAGATACGCGAAGCCTTTCGCGGATTCGATGACGTTGGTCTATAAGCTCCAAGCTGATGGCTTATCAGTGTCAAACACGCAGGACGCGTCGGATTTTATAGATCGGAACAACTACTATCGCTTCAAGGTCTATCTGCGTCCGTTCCTGACGTCGCCAAGCGCAAAGAGCTTCATTCCGGGCAGCAGATTTGAAGATGCTCTGGAGCTGCATGATTTCGATGAGGAGCTCAGATCGTTTATTTTCGGCCTTACGTCCACCATCGAGCTGCAACTGCGGCACAAGATAGATCAGCGATTGACCGTATTTAGCAGTGACCCATTCTGGTATCTGCGGACTAAATACTACCACAATTTTCCGACCCAAACGTTTCGGATGGCCCGCCGCACCTTGGAAAAGTCTCGCGAGGAGTTTGCGCAGCATTACTTGGGTAAATATCACAGCAGCGTCGGCGGAGAGTTCAACTTCTTGCCGCCTTTTTGGATCGTATCGGAGTTGTTCACTATCGGACAACTGGACTATCTAATCCGTGGCTTTGATAAATCCGCTTTTAGCAATCCGGCTCCCCAAGCGAATGAGCTGGACTTACTGGCTCGCGAATTCGGGGCATACAACATTGGCCACCTTCAGAAGTGGGTAGAATACGTCCGCAACATCAGAAATTGGTGCGCGCACCATTCCCGTCTCTGGAACCGCCACATGGCAACACCCCCGAACGTCGAACGTAGCCTGTCTAAGGCCATAAAGGCTACGAGCAAGCATCGGCTCTATCACAGTCTTGCAATGTTGAGGATCATGATGAAGTCGCGCGGAGTAAACGACGACATCAAAAACACAATGATGATGCTTTTCACCAAGTATCCGATGGCGGATGCCAACAAGGATAAGATGGGCTTCCCTCCAAACTGGCAACATGACCCCTTTTGGTAATCCGCCAGGAACGACGGGATGTTGATTGCCACTGAAAACTGACCCGGCGCTTCCACCGGGAATTGACCCGCCTGTTAGGTATGTTTCGGGTCTGCGGTTGTGGTCAGGCTCCTCGTTTTCTCCTTTGTCGTTTTGGTGTCGTGCGCGGAGCTGTTCTTGAAGCTGTCATTTCCGGTTTCGAGGATATGGCAGTGATGGCAACCATGATCATGCTTGCGCGCGATGTGGCTTCAGGTCCACGGAATGCTGTAGTGAAGACCGTTGCGTCAAGAATGGCGGAAAACCGCCATTCTTGCCCTTCAAACTGTTCTAATCAGCCAAGATCGACTGGTCCCGGAAGATGTGGATCGTGTCAGCCAATCCGGATCGTTTGGCCAATTGTCAGAGAAATTCGCAGCCCTTCTGCGCAAGAACCTTGTCGATCCAGTTCTTGTCGACTGTGCCGGCTTCGGTTTGCTCCATCTGGATTGTCTCGGCTGCAAGTTTCTTTTGTGCGGCCGCCAGAGTAACCGCGAGATCGTCTCGCCCAACACAGACAACGCCGTCGAAATCACCCAATATGAGATCGCCTGCCTCGATGAGCATGCCGCCTATTGCGACAGGAAAGCCAATTTCGCCCGGACCATCACGGTAGGGACCGCGGTGGGTGATCCCGAGAGCATAGACAGGCAGATTGCGCTCCAGGAATGCCTCTGCGTCGCGAATTGCACCATTTAGCACAAAACCGGAAACGCCGCGCTTGATCGCATGTGCGAGCATCAGTTCACCCATCAGCGAGTTGGTGACATCACCACCGGCATCGACAACGATCACATCACCTGGCTTCGCCATTTCGATCGCCTTGTGGATCATCAGATTGTCACCGGGACGGGTCTTCACCGTGAGAGCAGATCCAGCAAGTACCCCGTTCTTGTGCATTGGACGAAGATTGGCACCTGCGGCGTGATGACGAGACATGACATCGCTCACGACCGAAGCAGGCAGTTTTGAGAAATTTTCTATGTGAGCGTCATCAAGGCGCTCCCATTGGGTACGGATACGAAAACCAACAGTCATTGAACTACTTTCCTGATGCAGACAGTGATGATGCAAGTGCAATACTTCGCGGGTCGGGGGAATTTCCGTCAAGAACGGAAATAATGTGACGAGCGGCAATCTCGGCCATCTGGATTGCCGAGCCTTTTGTCACGCCGCCAATGTGCGGTGTGACAATCAGATTGTCGAGTGCCCATAGCGGGCTGTCTGTGGGTGGCGGCTCAATGCTGAAACTGTCGAGGGCCGCCCCGCCAATGCGGTTTTCTCGCAACGCGTCCAGTAGTGCCGCTTCATCAATGATACCACCGCGGGCCGTATTGATGAGAAGAGCGTCCCGCTTCATTTGTAAAAGGCGCTTTGCATCTATCAGTTTGCGGGTTTCGTTGGTGAGAGGGCAATGAATGCTTACAATGTCAGCTGTTGCAAGCAAGGTATCGAGACTGTCTGCGACTTCAAAACCTGATTGAAGTGCTGCGTCAGCGCTGACGGGATCAAGAACCACGACCCTCATTGCGAGTGCCTTGGCCAGTCGGCCTGTTTCGCGTCCGATACTGCCAAAGCCGACGAGACCGACAACAGATCCGGCGATATCGCGACCAATGAAGCTCGGTTTTGGCCACTGGCCAGACTTTATAGCGCGATCAAGCTGTGAAACCTGCTTGAGCAGGGACAGCATCAATGAAATTGCATGCTCGGCTACAGCGAGCGCATTTGATCCAACCGAGCGCAAGACAGGGACGTCTCGTGCATTGGCCGCTTCAATGTCGACATTGTCGACGCCAACGCCATGCTTGACGATCACCTTCAACTGCGCGGACGCGTTGATGACTTCGGCATTGATATTGCCCTGGCGTACCATGATTGCGTCGACACCAAGTTCGCCACAACGTTTCGCAACCTGATCAGCGGGTGTGTAGGGTGGCGAGAAATGGACGTCGATGTCGTTATCGTTAAGGAGCTTGATTGCACTTTGTGCAATCGAGTTATGTGTGACCAGGATCTTTCGGCCGCGTGCGCCTGTTGCGGAATGCATGATGTCATCCATTCCTTGATCCGGCATTGCGTTCGATCGCTTCTGCAAGGATCAGGACAGCCTTGGCGCGCGTGACGATGGGCGCATCGATAAAAGCGCCATCCAGCGTCAGTGCCCCTTGACCTTCCCTGGCAGCAACTGCATCGGCGGCAACAACCTTGCGTGCAAATTCGATCTCGTCCTCAGATGGAGAGAACGCTTTATTGAGGATCGGAACGACAGTGGGATGGATGCAGCTTGCTCCGTCAAATCCGAATGTGCGTGCTTCTGAGGCTGCTTCGCGCATGCCGTCAAGATCGGCATAGTCTGCGACCGTGCGCAGCAGCCCGAATGAAAGGACACCGGCCGCTTTGGCGGCAAGATGGATCAATTGTTTCGGCAGGCTCAAAACCTGGGGCAGGGGCTTTGCCCCCATGTTTGTCGCAAGGTCTTCTCCGCCTCCGCTCAAGGCGAAAACCCGTGGACCCCTGGCAATCTCTGCCGCTGCGAGAACGCCGGCAGCAGATTCCACCAATGGTACAAACACTGTCTGTTTGCGACCGATCTCCGTTTCCACCGGTTGAAGTGCATCTGCCAGTTCTTCAAGCAGAGTGGGATTTTCGCATTTCGGAACATAGAGGCCAAAGGCACCCGCTCGACAAGCGGCCTGCGCATCGGCAATGAGGCGGTCGGGCGTATTGTTTATGCGCACGAACACCGGAGCCGAAGATTTGCCGGCCAATGGAACGGTCTCACCAAGGGCTTCACGGGCCTCGGTCTTTCTTGCGTGAGTTACTGCATCTTCGAGGTCGATGATGATGGCATCGGCCCCGCGAGTGTGGGCCTTTTCGATGAAGCGGGCATTGCTGCCGGGGACATAAAGAAGGGAGCGGATAATCATTGGGCTACCTCGTCTGACAGGATTGCCGCAATATCTGCGTCCGGCACGCCTGACTGCCTGAGGATATCTTCCGTATGCTGGCCAAGCTCTGGAGCCGGGAGGCGCCAGACGCCGGGGGTCGCAGACAATCGGGGAAGGATGTTGTGCATCGGCAGCGAACCGTTTTCGTCGTCTTCGACGTCGACGACGATCCCGCGTTTTGCAAAATGCTCGTCTTGTGCAATGTCTGCGATGTCATAGACCGGGCCGACCGTGGCACCTGCCGCACGCATCGTGGCAAGGGCTTCCGCACGGTCACGTTTGCAAAACCATACGGAAATCGCCGCATCGACCAGCTCACGGTTCTTGACGCGCTCGACATTGGTGGAAAACCGGGGATCGGTCTTCATGTCGGGATGCCCGATAATGTCGAATATCCGCATGGCAACAGTCTGGGTCGAGCCGGACAGGGCAACGAACTTGCCGTCTTTGCATCTGTAGACATTGCGGGGCGAAACGGTATTGGAGGCGCTGCCGGACCGTTGCTTGACCTTGCCCGTGACCTTGTAGATCGATGCTTCCGGGCCAAGGACTGCAAACATCGGCTCCAACAGTGACAGATCGATGACCTGCCCGGCTGCGGTGCCTTTTTCGCGTGCAAGCAACGCCATTGTCACAGCCTGGGCTCCGTATATTCCGGATATCATGTCGGCCAGTGCCAAAGGCGGCAGGACCGGCTCACGATCTGGAAAACCTGTTCTGGATGCAAAACCGCTCATGGCTTCTACGAGCGTCCCAAAACCCGGATTTTGCGCATAGGGGCCAGTTTGACCAAAGCCGGAAATGCGAACAACGATCAGGTCCGGATTGAGTTCAAGGAGTATATCGGGTGCCAGACCCATCTTCTCGAGGACGCCAGGGCGGTAGTTTTCAATGAACACGTCGGCCGTGCGCAGCAGAACCTTGAGTGCCTCCATCGCTTCCGGCTTGCGAAGATTGAGCTTCACGGAGCGCTTGTTGCGGCCATAGGTTTTCCAGTGAAGCGACTGTCCCTCGTCCGTCCAGTGTCGCAGCGGATCGCCCGAAGGGGGTTCGATCTTGATGACATCAGCACCAAAATCGCCAAGCTGCACGGATAACATGTTGCCAGCCACCAGCCTGGAAAGATCCAGAACCTTGACGCCGTGGAGAGGGCCCTGCGCTTGACCGTTGAAGCGTATGGGTTGAGAAAAATCCGTCATGCCTGACCTCATGCTCCATCCGGCCTGCTTGGATAGATTACGGTTGCTTCTGGTGGAATGCGCAGATGCACTTTGCCGGCCGGGAGGTCGGATGGGGTGATGAACCGCAATTGCGAGCCGGCGATGTCTACCGCATACTGATAGGTGGACCCGAGATAGGTACTGCCGGTGATCTCGCTTTCGATCGCGTTATCCGTGTCACCAGCGGCGACTTCAATACGCTCTGGCCGAATTGCCACGACGAGATTTCCGTCTGCCCCGGCATTCCCGGGCATTGTCTTCAATCTTGTACCGTTGTGCAGTTCCACCACGTTATGTGTGCTGTTTTCCTCGATCAGCCTGGCGTCAATGAAGTTCGACGACCCGATAAAGTCGGCAACGAAAGCATCTGTCGGTCTCTCGTAGATATCCTTCGGACTGCCAAGCTGGCGCAGGTTCCCCATGCTCATTACGGCTACGCGGTCAGAAACGGCCAGTGCTTCGGCCTGATCATGCGTCACGTAGATTGTCGTGACGTTCAGGCGCTCCTGCAGTTCGCGCAACCAGACACGTGCGCGTTCACGAAGCTTGGCATCAAGGTTCGACAACGGCTCATCGAGCAACAGCAGGTTTGGCCGGTAGACCAGAGCGCGCGCAAGGGCTACTCGCTGCTGCTGGCCGCCAGACAGTTCAAACGGGAAACGTTCCGCATAAGGCAGCATTTCCACCAGTGACAGTGCTTCCTTGATGCGCTCATCACGGTCGGCCTTCGACATCTTCCGCAATTTCAGGGGAAACGCGAGATTGTCGGCCACTGTCATATGCGGCCAAAGTGCATAGCTTTGGAATACAAGGCCAATATTGCGGTGTTCGGGCGCGACAATCGTATTGGTTGCGCCGTCAAACAGGACCTTGTCTCCGATGCGTATCACGCCGGATGTCGCATGGTTGAGACCTGCAATGGCAAAAAGCGTTGTTGATTTGCCGCATCCGGACGGGCCCAAGAGCGTCAGGAATTCGCCAGAGGCGACATTGATCGAGACATTGTTGACGGCGGTGACGTCGCCATACCTGATCGTGAGGTTTTCAAGAACGAGATCAGCCATAGATCCGTGCTCCCAGTACGCGGCGCGCCAGGAAGACGAAAACCGCTGTGATGATGACTTGGATGGTGGCCAGCGCCGAGACAGGCCCGTTGTCGCCCTGTGCAACGAGTTGCAGCATGGTCGTTCCGATGATTTCGGAGCCAGGCTGGAACAGGAATGCCGCTGTCACATATTCCTTGAAGAAATGGATGAAGAGCAGGGCAAAGCAGGAAAACAGTGCTGGCTTCAGAATTGGCAGGATGATGCGTGTGACCGTGGTCCACCAGTCGGCGCCAGAGATACGTGCGCCGCGATCCAGTTCTTCGCCGATTTGTGAAAGTGCCGGCGAGATTGTGCCAAAGCCGATCGGGATATACCGCAGGATAAACGCCAGGACGAGGATCCAGATTGTGCCCCGGATGATGTCCAGCCCCGGGATCCAGACGACGGCATAAAAGAAGCCAAGACCTGCAATGATGCCCGGCACCGCGCGCGGGAAAAGCGCCAGATACTCCAATGGCCGGGCGAAGCGGAACTCCGAACGCCGCGCGATCAGTGCGATGATGGCAACGAAGAATGTGCCGATGATGCCACCGATCAGAGAGATGACGATCGAGTTGTAGATCGAACGCATATAGTTGGTCGATGCGAAGATCAGGTCGAAATTCGCCGTCGTCAGAAGCTTCCAGAAGGGAATGAGAGGCGTCAGGAAGCTCACACCGGCGCGCAGGAAGATCCCGGCAAAGATCGTGATGATGGTGAGAAAAATGAAGGCAAAGACGAGCGCAAAGGCCGGCCAGCGCCAGGCCCCAAGATCGAGAAGTGCCGGACGGCTTGCCTTGCCGCGGACAGTGACAAAACGGCCGCTTCCCTTCAGAAGGTAACCTTGAAGCCAGACCAGCAGGCCAACGACGATGAGCAGCATGACGGCAACGGCGCCGACAATGCCGTATTCGGGACGCACGGCGGCATTGATGCCCTTGTCGTAAAGATAGGTGGTAACCGTCTGGATGCCGCTTGGGCCGCCAAAGAGCAGCGGGATGGCGAGCATCTCGATGCCGATGACGAAATTCAGGACTGCGGAATAGATAATTGCTGGCCGCATCATCGGAATGGTGACCGACCAAAGGGCCCGAAACGGGCCAGCGCCTGCAGAACGGGCAGCATCTTCCAGTTGTGCGTCCGCTTTAGTCACAGCGCCGACACACATGAGGAAGGCAAGAGGGGCCTGGCTGAGGCCTGCGACGACACCCATGCCGGTCAATGAGTAGAGATCCCAGGGGACGAAGCTGAACCACGAGCGAAATGCAAGCGTGATAAAGCCCGATGGGCCGTACATGGTAAACCAGCCGAAGGCGATTATGAGGTTGCTGACAAACAGTGGCCAGACGAAGATCTCTCCGATCCATTTGCGACCGGGAAGATTGGTGCGACCGATGATGACCGCCATGACCGCACCGCAGACCTGCGCCACGACCATCGTCAAAACCGCGAAGAAGAGGGTGTTGAAGGTGATGGCGAGAATTTCCGCGTCATGGAAGAGGCGGGTGAAGTTGCCGAATGTTGCGGCAGCATCATCAGCATAAAGAGGCTTGTCCAGAAATGCCTGGATGACAATCGGTGCGATCGGGCCAATGACGAGAAGTGCCGTCAGGGCAGAGACGCCCCAGAAGATGAGTTTCGTGCGATCGAAGGATCTGCTGTGATCCTGCGACAAGGTGGTGTCAGCCATTTGAACAATCCATTTAGGCAGGCAAGTGTGAGGCAGCCCCCAAAGGCTGCCTCAACGAAGGATCAATTACCCTGCAATGCTGCGTTCCACTTCTCGACGAAGGAGGACGCATCCTTGATCAGCCCCTCATCGAAGCCGGCAATGATTGCATTTTCCTGGCCGATCTCCTGCATGATGCCGTCGTAGGTATAACGAACGTCGGCTGCATCAACGTCTTCGCGATAGGGAACCAGTCCACCCTTGCCGACCAGCGTCTGTCCTTCATTGCTGAGTGCATAATCAATGAAGAGTTTTGCGGAGTTCGGATTTTCCGTGTCCTTGGCAATGCCCATGCCACGCAACATCATGATTGTGCCATCATCGGGAAATGCGAATCCGAGGATCTCGCCACCCGGCTGTTCGAGACGCGGAAAGATCGTAATGCCCGAAACGGCAATGCCGACAACATATTCGCCGGTTGCGATCTTTTCGTTCATCGGACCGCCGGAGGTCTCGCCACGGATCATCTTGCCGATCTGGCGCAGGTTGTCCCAGCCTTCATCTCCCTTCTGGTTCATGTAGCTGTACCAGGCCGCCAATCCGAACGAATTACGGGCCGCATCGTAGGTGGTGATCCGGCCATCGAAGGTTCCAGGATCCGCAACGGCTGCTTCGACCAGAGACTTCATGCCGGTTGGGCGCTGGCCTTCCTGCAGAAGTGCTGCGTTGTAGGTTATGACCAAGGGGTCCGCCGACAGGACGTTCACACCCGAATAGGGCTTGGCAAAGTCAGGCAGTTTAGCCAGTTCCGGGCTTGCGTATTCGAGAAGCTTTCCGCCTTCCGAGCCATAGCTTGCCCATCGGTCATTGGCGCCGGATACGAGAATGTCGGCCGAGCGCGAATTGCTTCCAGATTCTGCTTCCCAACGGGAATGGACGGTGCCCGAACCAAGGTCGAGTGTTTCAACCTTTATCCAGGGGTACTGGGCACTGAAGCCTTCCAGCAATGGTGCCCAGTTGTTGTCGGCCATATTCGAATAGATGATGATGCCGTCCTCGGCGCGCGAGCCTTCGACGATGGCGGAATAGTCTTCAGGATAGTAGTCGGGAACCGGAACGGTTTGAGCATGTACTCCGCCGATTGCTGTTGCCGACAGGCATGCTGCAAAGGCGCTGGAGATTAGGTGTTTTCTCATCTGTTTTAACTCCTCCGATGATTATGTTGATCGCCTTACCCGATGGGCCAGATCCGTCGAAACGGCTGCGGCGACACTCACGACCGCCTCGGTAATGCGATCGAGATTTGCGATAAACCGGTCGCGTGGGCCGGCTATGTTGATGGCGGCAACAACCTTGCCGTGGGCATCTCTGATGGGAGCCGATGCGCCTGATGCGCCTTCGACCACGCCATTGATGTTGACGCAAAAGCCATCCGAGCGTCCTTTTGCTGTTGCCTCGAGGATGCTTGAACGCTGATCTGCGGGCACCTGTGCCGCGTCGAAATACCGATCAAGCTCTTGCGGCAGAAGATCGGCAAGCATGACCAGCCCGCTTGCGACCTGGTGCGCAAGGCGTGTTGGACCGATGTCTCGATCGTATCTGATTTCGCGCTGGGGCAGGATCTTGTTCAGATAGCGAATGCGGTTATCCTGAAAAACGGCGACGAAGCCGCTTTCTTCGACCTGAAGGACAGCCTCGCGCAGATGACTGTCTGCAAGGCGCAGCACTGTACCCCATGCCGCCCCTCCGTCCAGAGTTTCGCCGGGAAGTCGCACCAGCGTGTATCGATTGTCGGCAAGTCTTTGGACGTATCCGCGATCAACTAGAAGTCGCAACAAAAGCAATGCGCTGCTTTTCGGGATGTCGAGGGCCTGCACAAAGTCAGTGTACGTGACAGGCGCCACTGTCGTCGCAAACCATTCGACAGCATCAAGGACCCGTTCGGCGCCTCTACCACTCATGCAACCTCCTGATAGTTCAACATATTAAACTAGTGCAATATATGAAATTGTTAAGTTTTGTTGACAGTCATGTCAAGCCTTCGACCAGCATGAAACGAAATTGCTACCCGTGTCGGAGGGGATCTGTTGACTTGAAGCGGAACTGCTTAGCTTCGAATTCGCCGCTCAACGCCGGTTGAACCTGTGCAAGAGGTGATGAACTGCTTGTCGAGGCAGAGGTCGTTCCGTGTGCGCCAGGACACGTATCCAAACTGGCTGAAAAGGACCCGTCGAAATGGCCTATAACGTCGACGCGAGTTGCTCGATGGGTCCGTACTGGTGGGAGCAAACGAAAAACGCCCGGCATTTGCCAGGCGTCTTTTGTACAGGGGGTGGGGAGGGTGGTATTGCCACCCTCAGCCGTCATCAGTTGGCGTGGCTTACGCCTTCGTAATAGTCACCGGTGCTGATGGCGACAGGCTGTTCGGAAGCTGAAAGGCTGTCACCGATGCTGCCGGTTGCGATCATATCAACGGCTACCGCACGATCCTTGGATACGCCTTCATAGTAGTCGCCAGCTGCAAAAGCGGCAGAACCCATGGCGACGGAAGCGGTAATGGCTGTGATGATGAACTTGGACATGTCTATCTCCTTTAAGT
>JAEWDP010000130.1 GCA_023390055.1 Pseudomonadota bacterium
ACGAGGTCCATGCCGGGTTGATGCCCGAGGACAAGCTGGAACTGATCCGGAAGATGAAGGCGGATGGCGCGCATGTCGCCATGGTCGGCGACGGCATCAACGATGCACCGGCGCTTGCCGCAGCCGATACCTCGATCGCCATGGGCGCGGCCGGCAGCGACGTCGCCATCGAGACCGCCGACATCGCACTGCTCAAGGACGATCTCGGCAAGATCCCCGAGGCGATGGCGATTTCGCGCGCAACGCTGGGCAATATGCGCCAGAACCTCGTCATCGCACTGGTGACGGTGGCCGGACTGCTGGCGGGCGTGTTCTCCGGCAATGTCCATATGGCGGGCGGCATGCTGGTCCACCAACTTTCGGTACTGATCGTCATCGCCAACGGCATGCGCCTTCTGCGTGTACCGAAGGCCACCGCACCCGGCGGGAGGGCTTCAAAAGCCTCCACCGCCCGGCCCGCGACTGTGGCCGCGCGCGGCTGAAGCTTCCTCGCAGACCCCGCAGCGATGCGAGGTCTATTGTTTTTACGACGTCAACCCTGTCTCATCGCTCGCAACTGCCGGAAAGGATCGACATGGATACCAGGACCGCCCCGTGGAACGACGTTCTGGACTTCTGGTTTCCCGAATGCCGCTCCTCACAGATAGAGGCTCATACTCATCACGATCACTGGTCGTGGCGGCTGCACGGCGGAGCGGATGACATGATCGTCGAGCGCTTCGTCGACCTCACGAGCAGCGCGGCATCAGGCAGTCTCGATGACTGGGCCAGCAACCCCGAAGGCAGGCTGGCGCTCATCATCGTGCTCGACCAGTTCTCACGCTCGCTGTGGCGTGGCACGCCGCACGCTTTCACGCAGGACCCTGCCGCGCTGTCGCTGGCGATGGAGGGGCTCGCGAACGGCCACTACACATCATTGCGCATGCCCTGGTTCAGGATCGTATACAGCCAGCCGCTTGGCCATTGCGAAGGCGTCGGTCACCTCGAACGCATCGATCTGCTCATCAAGCTTCGCGAAGAGATCGCAGCGGAAGCGCCCGCTTCCCTTCAGCCGATCTACCAGTCACTGGCGAAACAGGCCCGTGATGTACGCAAGGTCATCGCCGCATTCGGCCGTCACCCGCACCGCAATCAGGTCCTCGTCCGAAAATCGACGCCGGCGGAAGATGCTTACATCGCTGGAGGGGATTTTCCGCATGAAAGGGCGTTTCGGATGTGACGTTTGGAAACGAAACGCATCGCGGGTTGATGCTTTCGTTAGCTGTGCGGGTAGATTACGGTTGTTGTGCATTCATATTCTCTGGAAGGAAACATCATGGCTGATACTTGGCTTCCCTCACTCAAGACGGCGACCCCGCAGGAGGGGTTTGATCTTGCCACCAAAATGGCGCGCGTCGGTGTCAAGGTGACCCAGCCTTCCGCGGAGATTCGTGACAAGCTGCGCGCGGCCTACGATCAGGATACCACCCAACTGATCGCCTCCTCGCAGGTGATCGCCATCCATTTCCAGACGGTCGCGGCCGCCAACAATTACTGGCGCGATTGACGCCAGGGCGTCAGTCAAAGTTTCAGACCCCGCAATCGCAACGCGTTGGCGATGACGCTGACCGACGACAGCGACATGGCGGCCGCAGCGATGATCGGTGACAGGAGGAGACCGAAAGCAGGGTAAAGCGCGCCCGCGGCCACCGGGATGCCGGCGGCGTTGTAAATGAAGGCGAAGAACAGGTTCTGGCGGATGTTCGCCATCGTCGCTTCCGAAAGCCGCCGCGCTTTCACGATGCCCATCAGATCGCCCTTGAGCAGCGTGACCCCCGCACTTTCAATTGCAACATCGGTGCCTGAACCCATGGCGATGCCAACATCGGCGGCGGCAAGTGCGGGCGCGTCGTTGACGCCGTCACCCGCCATCGCAACCACCCGGCCTTCCGCCTTGAGACGGCTTACCACGGCGCTTTTTGCATCCGGCAGCACATCGGCCTCGACCTCGTCGATGCCCAATTGCCGTGCAACAGCTTCAGCCGTTGTTTTATTGTCGCCGGTCAGCATGACGATGCGGATATGCTCGCCATGCAATGCGTTCAGCGCCTCCTGCGTCGTCGCCTTGACCGGATCAGCAATGGCGAATATGCCGCCCGCCCAACCCTCGATACCGATATAGATCGCTGTCGCACCGTCATGGCGCAACGCATCAGCCTGTTCGGCAAGCAAGGTAACATCGACACCTTGTTCTTCGAGGAACGCCACATTGCCGAGCGCGATCGCCTTGCCCTCGACTACGCCGAGCGCCCCCTTGCCAAGTGGAGAATTGAAGTCCACCACTGACGGGATGGCGATGGCTTTCTTCTCCGCCGCCTCCACGATCGCCAATGCCAGCGGGTGTTCCGACGCCTTCTCGACGCCAGCGGCCAGCCGCAGGATTTCCGTTTCGTCAAAATCGGCAGCCGCAACGATTGCCGTCACCGAAGGCCGGCCTTCCGTGAGCGTGCCGGTCTTGTCGATGACAAGTGTGTCCACCTTTTCCATATGTTCGAGCGCCTCGGCGTTTTTGATCAGGACGCCGGCACTTGCACCCTTGCCGACACCGACCATGATCGACATTGGTGTCGCCAACCCAAGTGCACAGGGGCAGGCAATGATCAGCACCGAAACGGCCACAACCAGCCCATAGGCAAAGCGCGGCTCCGGCCCCCAGATGCCCCAAATGATGAAGGCGAAAACTGCGATGGCAATGACCAGCGGCACGAACCAGCCCGAGACCTGGTCAGCCATGCGCTGGATCGGCGCGCGCGACCGCTGCGCATCGGCGACCATCTGCACGATACGCGACAGCATGGTGTCGCGTCCGACCTTTTCGGCGCGGATCACCAGCGCCCCGGTCTGGTTTAGCGTACCGCCGATGACCTGATCTCCCACCGCGCGGGTGACAGGCATGGATTCACCGGTGACCATAGCTTCATCAAGCGAGGAGCGCCCGTCCTCCACTACACCGTCGACCGGCACGGTCTCGCCGGGCCGCACGCGCAACAGGTCGCCGAGAACGACATGTTCTACCGGCACGTCCTGTTCCGTGCCGTCAACGCTGATGCGCCGCGCCGCTTTCGGCGCCAGATCGAGCAGCGCCCTGATCGCACCAGATGTCTGTTCGCGGGCGCGCAGTTCCAACACCTGACCGAGCAGTACCAGAACGGTGATGACCGCGGCCGCCTCGAAATAGACGGCGACCGTGCCGTCCGCGGTGCGAAAAGCGGCGGGGAAGATACCCGGCGCAAGGGCGGCGACGATGCTGTAGGCGAAGGCGACGCCAGTTCCCATTGCAATCAGGGTGAACATGTTGAGGCTGCGATTGGCCAGCGACGCCCAGGCACGCTCGAAGAACGGCCATCCGCACCACAAGACCACGGGCGTCGCCAGAACGAGTTGAATCCAGATCGATACCCGCATAGGCACCAGATGATGCAGCGCGGGCACGAGATGGCTCCCCATTTCGAGAACAAACACCGGAGCGGCGAGCACCAGGCCGATCCAGAAACGCCGTGTCATGTCGGCAAGTTCGGGGCTGGGGCCGCTGTCGGCCATTACGACCAGCGGCTCAAGCGCCATGCCGCAGATCGGGCAGCTTCCCGGCCCATCCTGTCGAATCTCGGGATGCATCGGGCATGTCCAGATCGCGCCCTCGGGAGCCTCATTAACAGGTGACGCTTCCCCAGCAAGATATCTGTTCGGGTCGGACATAAATTTTGCCTTGCAGGAAGCCGAGCAAAAATAGTGGGTGTGGTCCTCATGGGTCAGGCGATGTTCAGCGGTCCGCGGATCAACGTCCATCCCGCAGACAGGATCCTTCACAAGATGCCTGCCAGTCGCTTGAGCGTGATGGTGGGAATGTTGCTGACGCCCAACTTCGGAATTCATTCTTGGATCCACCTTTCTTGTGAAACTTCGAAACTCATCTTGCCTCGACCTTGGCGAACAGCGCGTTCAACCCCTCGGCCGTTGTCGGATGCGCAAGAATGGCATCGCGCAGGACGCTGTATGGCAGGCCGCCGAGCATGGCCGCCTGCACCACTGCCATCACGTCTCCGGCATCCGAACCGATCATCGTAAAACCCGCGATCTGGTCCTGCGGGTCGACCAGCGCCTTCATGAAGCCGGTGGTCTGTGACGTCGTGCGCGTCCGCAAAACAGCCTTCATCGGTAATTGCACGATGCGCATCTCCTTTCCACTGGCTCGAGCCACGACTTCACTCATGCCGATGCGGGCAAGGGGCGGATCAATAAACATGCAATAGGGCATCAGCCGCCCGGTGGTCGTTCTGTCTCCACCATCGAGATTGTCGCGGATAATTCGGAAATCATCGAGCGATGCGTGGGTGAATTGCGGGCTTCCGGCACATTCGCCAATGGCAAAGACGTCCCTTGCAGTCGTCTCCAGGCGATCGTTCACCTTGATGTAACCACGATCCGTCAACGCAATGCCTGCTTCTTCGAGACCGATATCCTGCGTGTTGGGCGTGCGGCCGGTCGCAACCAGAATATCCGTACCCTCGATCGTTCTCGAACCGTCCGGCGCGCGAACGGTGGCCCGTACGCTTTCGCCTGATCGACCCTCCACCTTCTCGGCTTCGGCCGACACAAGCACCTCGACGCCCTCCTCCTCGAGGATTTTTCGAACCTCGACGGAAACATCTTCATCTTCGTGCTTCACAAGCCGTGGCCCACGATCCACAACAGTGACACGGCTGCCGAAACGTCGGTAGGCCTGTGCCAGCTCAAGTCCGACATAGCCGCCGCCGAGAACAATCAGATGCGCTGGCAAGCGGTCCAGTTCGAGCGCTTCGATATGGGTGAGCGGCTTGGCTTCTGCGAGCCCTGGAACGGATGGAACGCTGGCATGTGTCCCAAGATTGAGAAAAAGCTTTTCAGCGGTGAGCCGCTGCGTCCCGCCATCGTTCAGCGCAACCTCGACCATCTTTGGCGCGACGAGGCGTGCATCACCCATGATGAGTTCCGCGCCCGTCGTCTCAAAGCGTTCGATGTGAAACGCAACGAGACTTTCGACCATGGCGCGCTTGCGCGCCACAACCGCCTTCATGTCGACCGAGACCGGGCCGGCAGCAATACCGTACTTGCCGGCGTGTGCAACGGCATGAGCGATGCCCGCGCTCCAGATCTCGTTCTTGCTGGGCAGGCAGTTGATGTTGGGACAGGAGCCGCCGATCCAGCGTCGCTCGATAACGGCTATCTTCTGGCCAGCTTGCGCCAGGTGCCAGGCGAGGTATTTTCCACCCTCGCCGCTGCCAATCACGATGGCGTCGTAGCGCTTCGCTTCCGTCATCAACGGCGCATCCTTTTGCAACACCAACAATATCTGCGATGACAATATGCCACTCGCTCGTGCGCGATCATGTCATACTCTTGCGCGATCGGGCAATTATTGCTGCCTTTGCAAGATCCCCATGGGGGTAGCCGGACTTGTCCGGAAGCAAATACCCGAGGGACGTCACAGTATTGACCGCCTGCCACATCGCGAAAATGCAGACGCGCCCGCACCGACACACGGATTTGTGAACATTCCTCAATCCTGCGAAATGATTTCGTCTGGAAGAAACGCATCTTGTCGGTAACAACGGTCATCCTGTTTCTCGACATTTGCAGCACTTCCCGCCGGAAACGCCAGGCAATGGTCAAGCGATTGTTCAATTCAGGTGTGAATACGAAGGCCCTTCAGGTCGACTGCGCGGGCCCGATCTGCCAGTCGACGGCTTCATTATCCCGATAGAATTGGGCCATCACAGTATTCCGTCGACTTCCTCGAAAATTTGCCTTCGCTGATCCCCGCCCTACTATCACTGGAATGAGCGATGCAAACACGTTCGTCGCACCGGACACATCAACTGTCGAACCTCGCGACGCGAGCCGGCTTGCAGGCCAGGTGGCGATCATCACCGGAGCCTCGTCGGGCCTGGGTCGCGCGATGGCTCAGTCCCTTGCCGCTGCCGGCGCGACCATCATCGTGAACCATCGACCTGTTTCACGCTCGCGCGATCAGGCCAACGTCGTCGTGGCGGAAATCACGGCTGCCGGTGGCAAGGCGCACGCTTTCGCCGCCGACGTCTCGCGCGAGGATCAGGTCGAGGCGATGGTCAACGATACGGTGAAGCACTTCGGGTTCCTCGACATCATGATCGCCAATGCCGGCATCGAGCGACCTGCACCGATCCACGAGATGGACCTTTCCGAATGGCAGGCGGTAATCGACGTCAATCTGACCGGCGCATTCCTGTGCGCACGTGCGGCGGCACGCATCTTCCTCAGACAGGGCGCACGGCCGGAAATCTCTTCAGCCACCGGCAAGATCATCTTCACCAGTTCGGTGCATGAATTCATACCCTGGGCGTACCAGGCAAACTATGCCGCATCCAAAGGCGGCATCATGCTCCTCATGAAATCATTGGCACAGGAACTGGCGCCGATGAAGATCCGTGTGAATTCCATTGCTCCGGGTGCCATCGCGACCCCGATCAATGCGGCCAGCCGGGATACGGCGCAGGAGGTCGAGAGCCTTCTGAAGCTGATCCCCTATGGCAGGATCGGGGAACCGTCGGATATCGGCCAGGCCGCAGCCTGGCTCGCCTCCGATGCGGCGGATTATGTCAACGGTACCAGTCTGGTCGTTGACGGTGGCATGAGCCTTTACCCCGGCTTCCGCGGGGAGGGCTGAGCGAATGCAGGAACAATTGACCCGTCAGGACCGCGCGCAGTCAAAAGCGATCGAGGATTACGGCCTCATCGGCAACATGATCTCGGCGGCACTGGTCTCGCGTGACGGCTCAATCGACTGGCTATGTCTTCCGCGCTTTGATTCTGCAGCCTGCTTTGCGGCATTGCTTGGCGGCCCGGACAACGGGCGGTGGAAGATCGCACCGGCCGGCGATTACCGCGTCACCCGACGTTATGTGCCGGGCACGGCGGTCCTCGAAACCTGCTTCGAGACCGCTTCCGGCACGGTCATGCTGACCGATTTCATGACGCTGACGGATGACGAGGAAAAAGTCGACGTGGTGCGCATCGTCACAGGTGTGCACGGAACGGTCGACATCGAGATGGAACTGATCCTGCGCTTCGCCTATGGCCAGGCCGCGCCCTGGGTACGACGCCGCGACTATGGGCTGAGCGCCGTTTCCGGACCCGATGCAATCGAACTGCATACCGACCTGCCTCTCACCGGCCGCAAACTGAAGACGCTCGCGACCTTCACGGTGAAGGAAGGCAAGAGCGTCCCCTTCACGCTTTCCTATCACCGCTCCCACAAAGCTCCGCATTTCGTACCGGATCGCGCCGAAAGCCGCGACCGGACCATCATGTGGTGGCGCGAATGGTCGGGTCGATGCCGGTTCGATCCAGACAGCCCGTGGCACGGAGCGGTCGTGCGCTCACTGATCACGCTCAAGCTTTTGACCTACAGGCCGACCGGCGGCATCGTAGCAGCGCCGACCACCTCGCTACCGGAAGCGATCGGCGGGTCCCGCAACTGGGACTATCGGTATTGCTGGATCAGGGATTCGACGCTGACGCTCTACGCGCTACTGAATGGTGGTTATCGGGAAGAGGCCGAGGCATGGCGCCAATGGTTGATGCGGGCGACGGCCGGACATCCCGAACAGCTTCACATCATGTATGGCATCTCGGGTGAGCGATGGCTGCCGGAGATCGACGTCCCATGGCTGCCCGGATATGAGGGCAGCCGGCCGGTACGCGTCGGCAACGCAGCCGCCGAACAACGCCAGCTTGACGTTTATGGCGAGCTCATGGACGTGCTGCACACAGCCCGAGAGGCCGATCTCGCCCCTTTGGACGAAGCCTGGCAGTTGCAGACACTATTGCTGTCTCATGTCGAACAGGTCTGGCGTGTACCGGACCACGGCATCTGGGAAGTGCGCGGCCCTGCGCGCGCCTTCACGCATTCCAGGTTGATGTGCTGGGTGGCGTTCGACCGGGCGGTGAAATCGGTCGAGCATTTTGGTCTGCAAGGGCCGGTCGAGCATTGGCGAGACGTTCGCGACGCAATCCGCACTGACATTCTCGAACACGCCTTCGATCGACGAAAGAACAGTTTCGTGCAGCATTATGGAGGCGACCCGCTTGACGCAGCGCTGCTTCTGATCCCGCAGGTAGGCTTCCTTGAACCCGACGATCCAAGGGTGCGGGGCACACTGGCAGCAATAGAGCGGGAGTTACTGCATGACGGCTTCGTCCTTCGTTATTCCACCAAACAGGTAGACGACGGTATTGGCGGCCGGGAGGGTGCCTTTCTGGCGTGCTCGTTCTGGCTAGCGGATGCCTATGCGATGGACGGGCGCATCGAAGAGGCAAAGACGCTGTTCGAACGGCTCTTGACGTTGCGAAACGATCTCGGCCTGCTGGCGGAGGAATACGATCCTGTCGATGGCCGGTTGCTCGGCAATTTTCCGCAAGGTTTTTCCCACATAGGCCTCGTCAATACCGCGTACAATCTGATCGACGCACACGGACCCGCCCAGCAGCGCGCCGAGCGCGTCGCCCCCACAGCCAGGCGCTGAGAGTGAACTTCCCTTGCCTGAAACCATAGTTACAGCGGCCAGAATATCACAAGCAGTGTGGGAGGCCGTACCGATTTCAGAGATATCGACTTCCTCGGCTCTATCGTTTTACTGACATTTGGTGACGCGGCGCCTTTCCGGGGAGGCCAGGCAGAAACCAGCGAAGTTACCTCCGTGCGCTCGCAAATCTTTCTCTACTCCAGAAAAAAAATGAATGAAAACAGTGATAGGGTGCCGAAAGTCTCCACTACGGGGCATGTATCGGTGCGCTATCACTCCTCAGTTCGACCGTGATGCGGTGGTGCTTCACGGCAAGCCAAGCTTGAGCGGCTTGACGACGCCTATCTGCTCGGCAGTCAGCTCCGTGTGTCGGAGGAGGATGAGTGTCCGTCCATCCTTGTCGGGACGTGAACGTCGATCATCGACCTGACGCAACAAGCCCTGGTGCCAACGGTTTCAATCGTGCTGGCAAGATCACTGAAACCGTGGTCTATTCACCATACAGACAGCAGCTTTTGAGCTACGAACTCTCGTCATGGAATTCTTCTCCAATCTGGCTCCGTGAACAGAAAATAATTCGCGTTCTTCTGCAAAATTGGCAGTTTTCTTCCACTCGCAGTTGCCTATTTTCTGGCATCAGACGTCAGCACTGACCTTTGAAAGGAACACCCATGCGCTGGCATAAAATCATCGCGGCAGCAACGATTGCCCAAGCACTCATTCTTCACCCTGCCCTTGCAGGCGAGAACCTGGACCAGATCAAGGCGGCCGGGGTCATCAAGATCGGTACCGAGGGCACCTACGCCCCCTTTACCTACCACGACACCAATGGCGATCTGGTCGGCTTCGACGTAGAAATCGGCAAGGCCGTTGCCGACAAGCTCGGCGTCAAGGCCGAATTCATCGAGGGCAAATGGGACGGTTTGATCGCCGGACTGGATGCCAATCGTTATGACACTGTCATCAACCAGGTCGGGATTACTGAAGCCCGCCAGCAGAAGTACGACTTTTCCGACCCGTATATCGCGTCGAAGGCTGTCTTGATCATTCGTGACGACAATACGGAGATCGAGGGCTTTGAAGACCTCAAGGGCAAACGATCGGCGCAGTCCCTTACCAGCAACTTCGGGAAGCTGGCACAAGATGCTGGCGCCGAACTCGTCGGAACCGATGGCTTCGACCAGTCAATTCAACTGGTACTGACCGGCCGCGCCGATGCGACCATCAATGACAGCTTGTCATACCTTGATTTCAAGAAGCAGAAGCCAGACGCCCCCGTGAAAGCCGTGGCCGAGAAGGCAGATGCAGATCATTCGGGGATCATCGTTCGCAAGGGCGATCCGGAGCTCGTCGCAGCCATCAACAAGGCGCTTG
>JAEWDP010000138.1 GCA_023390055.1 Pseudomonadota bacterium
GTAATCTTCATTCCCTGAACGAAAGGATGCAAACATCACATCCCGGTCCGCATAATAGCTGTAGATGATCTTGCCGAAATTGTTGCGGCCGATATTGACGTTGACGTTCTTGCCCCAATAGTCGTCACGTAACTCATACGTGACGGTAGAACCCGGCCTGACGGCCGCAACCCTGTATGGCCCTGAGCCAAGCGGCGGCTCCAGAATGGTCTGGCCTATATCGCGCACTTTGCCATCCGCATCCTTGCCTTCCCACCAGTGTTTCGGAACGATTGTCAGTTGACCAACAATCTGCGGCAGTTCGCGATTATTGGGTTCGTCGAAGGTAAAGGTGATTTCCCGTTCACCCGTTTTTTCCGCCTTCACGACATGGCGATAATAGAACTCCATCTGAGGGACGTTCTTTTTGGCGTTCTCGAAGCTGAAGATCACATCTTCGGGTGTTACTGACGTTCCATCAGCCCACTTGGCCTCAGAGCGCAGACGGAATGTGACCGACGAATAATCCTCCGGGAAGCGCAAGCTTTCTGCCAGCAGTCCGTACATGGACGAAAGTTCGTCGTCTGCGGCAACCATGAGTGGTTCAAATACGTGATTGAGACCGCTGGCCGTTTCACCACGGGCAAGAAGCGGATTGAGCGTGTCAAAGCTGCCCTCGACGGAGAGGCGCAATTGCCCCCCTTTCGGGGCTTCGGGATTCACGTAGTCAAAATGTGGAAAATCCTTCGGATACTTAAGCTCGCCAACGGTGGCAATTCCGTGCCGCTCATCGTCCTTCCCCTCCTGGGAAAGGACCGGCAATGCCGGAAGCGATAATGACAGCGACAACATCAGTACAGCCAGGCGGCGAGCCAACATGTAAGAACCCTTTTTTCTCATTGTGCGTTCGAGCATAGGCCAAAGTCTGGCAAAAAACAGACCAACATTGTCACAAGCGTTTTATCGAAGCGAGAGCCGGAAAGAGCACCTTTATGACGATCTCTGTTTCACCAAAATCGTCTTTCAGGTTAGCTTCAGGCAAAAGTGATTTGCGGGAACGGATAGACAGAATGAGAATTTCACACAGTCTGAGCCAGCTACTTGCCGCGTGTTTGTTTCTCGCCGTTCAGGTGCCCCCTGGCGCCGCAGAGACGAGACCTGCCAAGGAACTCTTTGGCCAGGCCAAACTTCCCAGCCGGACCGCTTCTTCTCCCATCGGTTCTTATGCCAAGGGATGTGTCGCTGGAGCTGTCGCCATCCCCCCTGATGGACCAACGTGGCAGGCCATGCGGCTTTCACGCAACCGGCGCTGGGGTATGCCGCAGATGATCGATCTGCTGGAACGTTTTTCGAAGGATGCTGCTAGTCTCGGCTGGGGGACTGGGATCCTGATCGGTGATATCTCGCAACCGCGTGGCGGACCGATGCTGTTTGGGCATGCATCCCACCAGATCGGGCTTGATGCCGATATCTGGTTCACGCCGAAGCCAGCAACGCCATTGACCCCGCAGCAGCGCGAAGACCTTGCCTTCACCTCCATGCTCGACAAGAGCAAGTTTCTGACACTTCATCGGGCTCGCTGGACGACCACCCATGCCCGGATCGTCATGCAGGCGGCGAGCTACCCGGAAGTGGAGCGCGTTTTTGTCAATCCTGCCATCAAGAAGGAACTGTGTGACACTTGGCAGGGCAATCGCTCCATGCTCGGCAAAGTCAGACCCATCTACGGGCATGATGAACATTTTCACATTCGCATTCACTGCCCCGCCGGTGCCTCCAACTGCAAGCCACAGACACCCGTAGCTAGGGGTGATGGATGCGACAAGTCACTGGCGTGGTGGTTTACAAAGGAGCCCTGGGCACAGCCTAAGACGGATCCCAAGGCCAAGCCGGTAAAGCCGAGACACGTCATGCTGTCGGATCTCCCCAAGGCATGTGCGTCCGTTCTGGCAAGCCCTGCGAGATCCATGGAAGAAGCAACGTTTGCAGCCAGCGCCACAGCCTATGCTGCACCTGTTCCCTCTGCATCTGCCCAAAACATAGAGGCGATCATCAATAGCGACATGGCGCTTCCCGATCTCGGCCCGATGCCATATCCGCGACCCTTCCAGTGAGCGGGCTTTCCAAGCAGGGCAAGTCTCTGTAAAAGGCATGCAAATCGATTGAATATCGAAGGTGAGGACGCTCTTGACACTCCCGTGCATTGCGCTGATTGCACATGACCTGAAAAAGGACGAAATGGCGCAGTTTGCTCGCCAGCATCAGCAGACGCTGTCACGTTTCCGAATCGTGGCGACCGGCACCACCGGCGGCAAGGTGCAGGAAGCCTGCCCCGATCTCCAGGTTACGCGGTTGAGGAGCGGCCCGCTGGGTGGTGACCAGCAGATCGGTGCCTTGATCGCCACCGGCGAAGTCAGCATGCTGCTGTTTTTCATTGATCCGCTTACGGCCATGCCCCACGACGTCGATGTAAAGGCATTGACGAGACTGGCAACCGTTTACGACATACCAATGGCTCTCAACCGGGCGACGGCCGAGAAGCTTGTCGACTTCCAATAACGGCGATCGGATCCGATGCAAACTACAGCAGACAACGAGCCGCTTCCGTTCCCAATCCTTATCGGTGATATCGGCGGAACCAATGCCCGGTTTTCCATTCTGGCCGACGCGACTTCGAAGCCCATCCGATTTTCGAACGTGCGGACCGCCGATTTTGCAACCATTGACGATGCCATAAGCACGGATGTCCTGGACAAGACATCGGTGCGCCCGCGTTCTGCCATCCTGGCCGTGGCAGGCCCGATCGAGGGTGACGAAATCGATCTGACGAATTGCGACTGGATTGTTCGTCCCAAGGCATTGCTTGCGGATCTCGGATTTGAAGACGTCCTGGTCTTGAACGATTTCGAGGCGCAAGCTCTGGCCGTAGCCTGCCTCAGCAGTGAATATCGGGAAGGAATAGGCCCAAGGATCGACCCGGAGGCTGCTTCCCGCGTTGTGCTTGGCCCGGGAACCGGATTGGGCGTCGCAGGGCTCGTTCATGCCCGCAATACCTGGTTTCCGGTTCCAGGAGAAGGTGGACATGTCGATATCGGTCCGCGCTCAAGACGGGACTTCGATATTTTCCCCCATCTGGAGCCGATCGAAGGACGTATTTCGGCCGAGCAGGTTCTGTCTGGTCGCGGCCTCGTCAATATCTACAAAGCCGTTAGCATGGCAGATGGCATCGAGCCGGTTGAGATTCGTCCAGCGGACGTGACGGCGGCATGGCATGCGGGAAATGATCCTCAGGCGGCGGAAACAATTTCCCTTTTTTCTACCTATCTCGGTCGTCTAGCAGGCGACATGGCCCTCACCTTCATGGCAAAGGGCGGCGTTTATCTTGCGGGCGGAATCTCCCAGAAGATCATCCCCGCACTCAAGCAGCCAGAGTTTCGGACAGAGTTTGAAGACAAGGCGCCTCATAGCGCCCTCATGAAACAGATTCCGACCTTCGTCGTCACACACCCCCAGGCAGCCCTTGCAGGCCTTGCAAGTTATGCACGCACCCCCTCTGCCTACGGCATCTCTACCCACGAACGCCGGTGGCGGGTCTGAACCGCAGTACGCTGGGCCGGTTCCTTATTCAAGCTGACGGATCATTCACAGGTCAGGATCATCGATACCGCTCAACACTAGTCAAGTGCAGCTCCACCCGATATAGAAGCGGCCCATGCGGAGCCGTCCGGGCTCCAGCGCCAGGCATGCACAGGAATCTCCTTATTGGGTGCAGCGAGCGAAAAGAAGCCACATCTGGATTCGGGAACCGTAACCAGTGTCCTTAAGCGTGTGATTGCGGAAAATGGCCGCGACCACATCCGTGGATATGCATTTGCGATTACCTGTCTCGTCCTTGTCGCTTTGACGACTGCCTTTACGGCATGGATCATGGAAGCCGTCGTAAACGAGGCTTTTGCTAACCAGAGAGCAGATGTTGTCTGGTTGATCTGCGGTGCGATCTTTCTTGCGTTTTTCATACGAGGACTGGCAACGTATGGCCACTCGGTGACCCTGTCCAAGATAGGCAATAATATTGTTGCGCGCTATCAGCATCGGCTGTTCACCCATCTGATGAGCCTGTCCGTAAACTTTTTCAGCGAGGCACGTTCGGCCCATCTGGCTGCACAGATCAGCCAGAACGTGAACGGGATAAGGGACGTCCTCAATCTGACCGTCACTTCGGCGGCCAGAGATCTGCTTACCCTTGTATCCCTGATCGGCGTCATGGTGGCAAAGGATCCTGTCCTTTCACTGATTGTTTTTGTCGTGGCGCCTCCACTGCTCTATGCGTTGCGCTATGTGTCGCGTCGGCTGAGAAGCGTGACACGAGAATCAATCGAGCTCAACAGCCATGTTCTGGGGGCGATGCAGGAAACCATCCTCGGTATCTCCATCGTCAAGGCGTTCACGATGGAAGAGGAACTCACCCGCAAGGTGGCGGGCATCATCGGCCAGGCGGAACAGCGTGCTAATCGAATTGCACGGCTTTCCGAACGCACGGCGCCGCTGACAGAGACTTTCGCAGGCATTGCGATTTCCGGCGTACTTGCCTATGCGGCGTTTCGGTCGATCTATGATGGTGTGCCGCCGGGTGCCTTCTTTGCATTTGTGACTGCCCTGCTTCTTGCGTACGACCCAGCACGGCGACTTGCCAAACTTCAGGTGCAGATGGAACGGGCCGTCGTCAATGCACGCATGATCTATGCGCTTTTGGACATGCAGCCCCAGCAACGTGACAAGCCGGACGCCAAGGACCTGGTCATAACAAACGCTCAGATCGAACTGCAGGATGTCGCATTCTCCTATGCGACGGGCGAACCCATACTCAGAGGCGTGACCATGATCGCGCAGGGGGGAAGGACAACCGCCCTTGTCGGCCCTTCCGGGGCCGGCAAGTCGACCATCATCAACCTCATTCCCCGTTTTTACGATCCATCTGCCGGTCGCATTCTGATCGACGGCCAGGATATCGCCGATGTGACCAAGGCTTCGTTGCGGCGCCATCTCGCCTATGTCTCGCAACAACCTTATCTGTTCGAAGGCACGATCCGTGACAACATTCGTTATGGGCGACCCGAGGCGAGCGACGCCGAGGTTGAGGATGCAGCCAGGCTCGCTCATGCCCATGACTTCATTCTGGCGCAGCCGCTCGGCTATGACACACCGGTTGGCGAAAACGGCATTACACTTTCAGGCGGTCAGCGACAGAGATTGTCAATTGCCCGGGCGCTTGTACGCAATGCCCCGATACTGCTTCTTGACGAGGCCACATCCGCCCTCGACAATGAGTCCGAAGCTGCTGTTCAAAAGGCACTCGAGACGGCGATGGATGGTCGAACCGTGATCGTCATTGCCCATCGACTTTCAACGGTTGTGAATGCCGACCGTATCGTCGTCATGCATGAAGGGCGCGTCGTGGAAGAAGGCACGCACGGGACGCTTGCACAGCGCAAGGACGGGCTTTACGCTCGCCTCAACAACCTCCAAACACCCAACTCGGATCCTTGATCGACGGAGCCTATGTCTGCATGAGCGATAAACCAATGAAACTCGTTGTGGTCGGAGCTGCCGGCCGCATGGGACAGACCCTGATCCGTGTCGTCCATGAGACCGAAGGAGTGGTTGTGCATGCGGCAGTGGAGCGGGAGGGTTCACCGTTCGTCGGCAAGGATGCCGGCGAGCTTGCAGGTGTCGGAACCCTCAATATCCCGATCACCACAGATCCTTTGCAAGCCTTTCTGGATGGCGAAGGTGTTCTCGACTTCACCAGCCCGGCAGCAAGCGTCAACTTTGCCGGCCTCGCCGCGCAGGCCCGCATCGTTCACGTCGTTGGAACTACAGGATGCTCGGCAGACGATGACGAAAAGATCAGGGCCGCCGCCCGCCACGCGCGCATCATTAAATCGGCCAATATGAGTCTCGGGGTAAACCTGCTTGGTGTCCTGGTCAAACAGGCTGCACACGCATTGCCGGCAGAAAACTGGGATATCGAAATCGTCGAGATGCACCACAAGCACAAGGTCGACGCTCCATCCGGTGCGGCCTTGCTATTGGGCGAGGCGGCCGCAAGCGGTCGCGATGTCGAACTTCTTTCACATGCGGTCAAGGTACGCGACGGTCACACCGGCGCGCGCGAGGCCGGAACAATCGGCTTTGCCTCCTTGCGTGGCGGTTCTGTCGTCGGTGATCACTCCGTGGTCATCGCCGGTGAAGGCGAACTCGTCACACTTTCCCACAGCGCGCGCGATCGATCGATCTTTGCCCGCGGTGCCGTGACTGCAGCCCTTTGGGGCCGTCACATGAAGCCAGGCCATTATGACATGCTCGACGTACTCGGGCTTAGCAACCGATAATCCAGAGGAAATGATCTTATGAGTGGTACCCTCGTCCTCGTTCGCCACGGCCAGAGCGAATGGAACCT
>JAEWDP010000016.1 GCA_023390055.1 Pseudomonadota bacterium
GTATTTCTGTTCTAAGGCTCTCCTATCGTTCTTGAACTTCGGCCGTCAACGGTGGAGGGGACTGGCCCACGGATTTGGACCGGCGCATGTGCGCAGGCGAAAGATGAAGGAAACGGCATTGGCCTCGCAAGCAAGGACATTTCGACAAAGGCGAGAATTGCAGATCGCCGAAATTGCGAACGGCATCGTCGACCCAGTTCTGGCGCGCCGGGCCGGGATTTCTACCGCCTTGCTCGGTTCCTGGGATGAAATTGCCGGCGAGCAGTTTGCAGATTGTTCTCGCCCCGAAAAGATTGCCTGGCCGCGCCAGAACGGTTTTGATGATGGTGAGGGCCATTCTGCGGGTGTCCTGACGATTGCGTGCGAAGGCGCGCGTGCACTCTTTCTCACCCACGCCCAGGGTGAACTGATCGGCCGCATCAATGCCTTCTTCGGCTTTCCGGCAGTCCGCCAGATCCGCATCGTCCAGAAGCCGGTTTCGCCCGCTGTCCGCCATCCCCGTGCGCCTCAGCCCTTGAAGGGCGAGGCGGCAAAGCGACTGGAAGACATGATGGAAGGGATAGAAAGTGAACCATTGCGCAATGCGGTTGCACGGCTGGGGACTGCGGTTTTGCAAAAGAAGCGGTGAGCGCGTACACCTGCCGTTCAGCTTTCGGCTGTCACAAAGCTTTGAAGGAATTCGAAATACCGTCTCTTGTTACTCCTCAGGTGGCAAGCTACGGAGTGGCGACAATTTTTGATCTCTAAGGCAGGTGTTCGATGCAAACGACCGAAATCACCCTAACCCGACGTGCACTTCTCGGTGGCGTTGCCGCCACGGTACTGGCTGTGACATTGCCATTGTCGGCAACCAGCGCATTTGCTCAGGAACTGCCCGACGCTCAAGGAGATGTCGACATGAGCGAGGTCCTGAAACCAGGCCCGCTGCCGGAAATGGCGCTCGGCGAAGAAAATGCTCCCGTCACGATCGTCGAATACATGTCGATGACCTGCCCGCATTGTGCTTCCTTCCACAACAACACCTTTGACGAGATCAAGACGAAATACATCGATACCGGCAAGGTACGTTTCATCATCCGTGAATTTCCCTTCGACCCGCGTGCAGCCGCAGCCTTCATGCTGGCGCGCTGCGTGCCGTCGAAGCCAGAAGAACTTACGACGCCCGAGCAATATTACCCGATGGTCTCCATGCTGATGAAACAGCAGCAGGCATGGGCTTCTGCCGATGATGGCCGTGCAGCACTGCTCCAGATGTCGAAACTTGCCGGTTTCTCACAGGAGACTTTCGAGGCATGCTTGACGAACCAGAAACTTCTCGATGATGTGAACGCAACGATGCAGCGCGGTGCCGATGAATTCGGCGTCAATTCGACGCCAACATTTCTCATCAACGGCAAGCGCTATGCGGGGGCGATGTCTGTTGAAAGCATGTCGGCTCTTATTGACAGTTTGCTCTGACGCCGGTCATGACCTGAGTGGCGGGGGCACCCTTGTGCCCGCCACTTGGTTGAGAGGCCCGGCATGAAGTTCAACAAGCTGCGCCTTGTCGGTTTCAAGTCCTTCGTCGAGCCGACGGAATTCATTATCGAGCGCGGTCTGACCGGTGTGGTTGGCCCCAATGGATGCGGCAAGTCCAACCTGGTCGAGGCGCTCCGCTGGGTGATGGGGGAAAATTCCTACAAGAACATGCGTGCGTCCGGCATGGACGACGTCATTTTCTCAGGATCGGGCAACCGGCCTGCCCGCAATTCGGCCGAGGTTGCTCTCTTCCTCGACAATTCGGATCGCACTGCGCCAGCAGCATTCAATGATTCCGACGAAATTCAGGTTTCGCGCCGTATCGAGCGCGAGAATGGCTCGATCTATCGCATCAACGGCAAGGAAGCGCGTGCCAAGGATGTCCAGCTTCTGTTCGCGGACGCATCGACCGGCGCCAGGTCGCCATCGATGGTCGGGCAGGGGCGCATTGGTGAACTCATCAATGCGAAGCCACAGGCGCGCCGGCAACTGCTCGAGGAGGCAGCCGGCATTTCCGGGCTGCATTCGCGTCGTCACGAGGCGGAACTCAGATTGCGTGCGGCGGAGACCAATCTCGGTCGCCTGGAAGATGTCTTGTCCCAGTTGGAAGGCCAGATTGACAATCTGAAGCGTCAGGCACGTCAGGCAAACCGCTTCAAGATGCTGTCTGCAGATATCCGTGCGCGTGAGGCGATGCTCCTGCATATTCGCTGGGTCCAGGCCAGGGAAGCCGAAACGGAAGCGGATAATGCCTTGAAATCGGCAACCATGGTGGTTGCCGAGAAGGCGCAAGTGCAGATGGAGGCTGTAAAGGCGCAGGGTATTGCCAGCCTGAAACTGCCCGAATTGCGCGATGACGAGGCAAAGGCAGGGGCGGCACTTCAGCGAATTCAGATTGCTCGCACCCAACTGGATGACGAGGCCGGTCGACTGATGAAGCGACGCGATGAACTTGCGCGCCGACTTCTGCAGCTTAGCGAGGATATCCGGCGTGAAGAGCGCCTGGTTCAGGACAATGCCTCCTTTCTTGGAAGACTTGCGGAAGAAGAAGAGGACATCAAGGATATCCTGGCCGATTCCGGCGAAAAAGCCGAGGAATTGCAGCTCGATTTTGCTGCCGCGAGTAAAGCGCTTGCCGAGAGCGAAAGACTGTTTGCTGAGATCACCGCCGAACGAGCGGAGATTGGCGCCACGCGAGGCCAGCTTGAAAAATTGATCCGGGATGTCGGGGAACGCCGCCTGCGACTTGAGCGGCAACGGCACGAGGCAGACCAGGAACTCACTTCGATTGCAGACAAGCTGTCAGCCCTTGATGACCCTGCTGAGCGGCGTGAGGTGGTGGAGGCTGCAGAGGAAGCCGTTGCATCTGCAGCAAGTGCGGCGGAAGACATCGAGGCGGATCTCGCCAGTGCGCGCGCCGCCGAAATAACCGCAAGACGGCCTGTTGAAGAGGCGCGCTCGCGACTGAATGCACTGGAGGCAGAGGCGCGGACCATCTCGAAAATCCTCGCTGCCGGCGAAGTGTCGGGCGATTTTACGCCCGTGGCAGAGGCGGTCGATGTCGACCGCGGCTATGAAGTGGCTTTGGGGGCAGTCCTCGGGGACGATCTGGAGAGCTCCACAGATCCGTCGGCGCCGGCATATTGGATGATGAACGGTGACCGCGCTGCAGACCCCGAATTGCCGCCAGGTTGTGAACCGCTAGTCGCGCACACAACCGCGCCCCCCGAACTGACCCGCCGGCTGGCACAGACCGGAGTTGTGGCTGCACAGGACGCCCTGCGCCTGATGGCGCAGCTGAGACCCGGACAGCGACTGGTAACACGCGAAGGTGCCGTCTATCGATGGGATGGCCATGTTACAGGCTCAGAGGCGCCAGGAGGTGCCGCACTTCGACTGTCACAAAAGAACCGCCTTGCGGAACTGCAAGGCGAGCTCGATGAAGCGCAGGTGGTTCTGGCCGATTATGAAGATGGCCTCACGGCAGCGACTGAGGCCATCGCCGCTTGTGATCGCCGTCTTGCCGATGTCCGTGACCGGGGTCGTCTCGCCGCACGAAAGCTTGCCGAGGCGCGCGAGGCGCTGGTGATGGCAGAGCGGGCGGCAGGTGATCTCTTGCGGCGACGTGACGTGGTGAACGAAGCGTTGAACCAGACGATGCTGCAGATTGATGAGGTCACTGCCCAGGAAGAAGATGCGCGCATCGAACTGGACGGCGCACCGGACCTTTCATCCGTTGACGAGAGGTTACGTGAACAGCAGTCGGTCGTCGCGACAGATCGCGGCCATCTGGCTGAAGCGCGTGCACGCTATGAAGGCCTGAGCCGTGAAACCGACGCCCGTCAACGCCGTCTGGCGGCGATTGCCCAGGAGCGCTCCGCTTGGCAGGCGCGTGCGCAAAGCGCGGACGAGCATGTCGCAAACCTGCGTCAGCGCGAGGAGGAGGGGCGCGAGGAACTCGTGGAGCTGGAAGCGGCACCGGAAGAGTTCGAGGATCGCCGGCGTGCATTAATGTCGGAGTTGCAAAAGGCGGAGGAGGCCCGTCGTGCTGCCGGTGACCGGCTGACGGAGGCCGAAACTCGCCAACGTGAAGCGGACCGCGTCGCAACAATGGCACTTTCCGAACTTGCAGAGGCCCGTGAAAAGCGCGGCCGGACCGAAGAACGGCTGGTTTCGGCGGCAGAGCGTCGCCATGACTGCGAAACGCGCATTCATGAAGCTCTTGGTGTTGGCCCGCACGAGGTCTTGCGAATTTCCGGACTGAAGCCGGACGAGGCCCTGCCTGAAATCCAGGATATTGAGCGCCAGGTCGACCGGCTCAAAATGGAACGTGAACGTCTGGGGGCGGTCAATCTGCGTGCGGAAGAAGAACAGCTGGAGCTTTCCGGTCAGCTTTCGGCTCTGGTTCGCGAACGCGATGACGTTGTCGATGCGATCCGCAAGTTGCGTGGCGCCATCCAGAGCCTTAACCGCGAGGGCCGAGAACGCCTGATCGCCGCCTTTGATGTCGTCAATTCCGAGTTTCAGCGATTGTTCACACACCTGTTCGGCGGTGGAACGGCCGAACTGCAATTTATCGAATCGGACGATCCACTGGAGGCGGGTCTGGAAATCCTTGCCCGCCCACCCGGCAAGAAACCGCAGACCATGACACTGCTTTCGGGAGGCGAGCAGGCGCTGACAGCAATGGCCCTGATCTTTGCCGTCTTCTTGACCAACCCGGCTCCGATCTGTGTTCTTGACGAAGTCGATGCACCGCTCGACGATCACAATGTCGAACGCTATTGCAATCTCATGGACGAGATGGCCGCGTCGACGCAGACCCGGTTCGTCATCATCACGCACAACCCGATTACGATGGCGCGCATGAACCGCCTTTATGGTGTGACCATGGGCGAACAAGGCGTGTCGCAGCTCGTCTCAGTCGATCTGCAGACGGCCGAGTTGATGCGCGAAGCGAGCTGACCGTCAAAGCTTCGGTCGGCATTTGTTGCATTGCAACATAATCCTGCCGTGATGCGTTTCCAAACTCCCGCAAAATCTGTATTCGTTGTAATGTTGCGTATTGGCGGGGTGGAGAAAAGGCAATGAAGAAGTGGATTTACCGCTTCGGGGCAGGTCACGCAGAAGGCAGTGTTCAAGATGTCGCCATGCTTGGCGGCAAGGGGGCGAACCTCGCTGAAATGGCAAATCTTGGACTGCCTGTTCCGCCCGGCCTTACCATAATCACGGATGCCTGCCTCTGGTATTTCGATCATGACAGGACGTTTGCCCACGCGCTCAAGGAACAGGTCCTCGAAGGGATCCGCGCGATGGAGACAGAAACGGGGCGCACATTTGGAGGCTCCGACAGGCCACTTCTTTTGTCAATCCGCTCTGGAGCACGGGCCTCCATGCCCGGCATGATGGATACGGTCCTCAACCTAGGCCTCAATGACGAGACGGTGCAGGCGCTTGGGCATGATGCCGGCGACGCGCGCTTTGCCTGGGACAGTTACCGTCGCTTCATACAGATGTATGCCGATGTGGTTATGGGGCTCGATCATGAAGTCTTCGAAGAAATTCTGGAGGATGAGAAGGCACGTCTGGGCCACGACTATGACACCGACCTTTCGGCCGTCGATTGGCAGCATGTGATCAGCCTTTACAAGCGGGTGATCGAAGAAGAACTTGGAGAAACATTTCCTCAAGATCCACATGAGCAGCTGTGGAAGGCGATCGCAGCCGTCTTTTCGAGCTGGATGAACCCGCGCGCCGTGACCTACAGGAGCCTTCATCGTATCCCTGGACACTGGGGAACGGCCGTCAATGTGCAGGCAATGGTGTTTGGCAATCTCGGCTCATCATCGGCCACGGGCGTGGCCTTTACACGCAATCCGTCGACGGGCAGGAAAGAGCTTTACGGAGAGTTTCTTGTCAACGCTCAAGGAGAAGATGTTGTTGCAGGCATTCGCACCCCGCAGGCGCTGACGGAAGACGGGCGTGTCGCGTCCGGTCTGGACAAGCCGTCGCTGGAAAAGCTGATGCCGGAGACCTTTGAGGAATTCAAGGAGATCTGCGGCCAGCTCGAGGCGCATTACCGCGACATGCAGGACGTTGAATTTACCGTTGAACGTGGCCGGTTGTGGATGTTGCAGACGCGGTCCGGCAAACGCACGACCCGTGCTGCAATGAAGATTGCTGTCGACATGGTGGACGAGGGGCTGGTGACCGAGGAGGAGGCCGTGACCCGTATCGAGCCGCCATCGCTTGATCAACTGCTGCACCCGACGATCAATCCGACGGTCAGTCGTGTCATCCTTGGTTCCGGATTGCCGGCATCGCCTGGCGCTGCTTGCGGGGAAATCGTCTTTACCGCAGATGAAGCCGTCGAGGCAGAGGCAGAAGGACGCAAGGTCATTCTTGTCCGCATCGAGACCAGCCCGGAAGACATTCATGGTATGCATGCCGCCGAAGCGATCCTGACGACCCGTGGTGGCATGACCAGTCATGCTGCCGTCGTTGCGCGCGGCATGGGCATCCCCTGTGTGGTGGGAGCTGGCGCAATGCGTGTCGATCCTCGCAACCAGCAACTCATCTGCCCAGGTGGCATTGTTCTCAATCGCGGGGACACGGTCACGCTGGATGGGTCGTCCGGCCACGTATTGCAAGGCAATGTGCCGATGATGCAGCCGGAGCTTTCGGGTGATTTCGGACGCCTGATGGAATGGGCAGACAAGGCACGTCGCATGGCCATCAGAACAAATGCGGATACGCCGCAAGACGCCCAGGCGGCCCGTTCGTTTGGAGCGGAAGGGATCGGTCTTTGTCGCACCGAGCACATGTTCTTCGAGGGCGGGCGCATCCAGGTGATGCGTGAAATGATATTGGCGGAAGATGAAGAGGGTCGGCGACGGGCGCTGGCGCGACTTCTGCCCATGCAGCGATCCGATTTCACTGAACTTTTTACGATCATGCACGGCTTGCCCGTGACGATCCGTCTTCTCGACCCGCCCTTGCACGAGTTCTTGCCCAAGACTGATGAGGAAATCGCCGAGGTTGCAAACGCCATGGAGATGGAGCCGAGCTTCTTACGCCGGCGGGTCGACGCGCTTCATGAATTCAATCCGATGCTTGGACACCGTGGTTGCCGGCTGGCCATTTCCTATCCGGAAATTGCCGAAATGCAGGCGCGTGCCATTTTTGAGGCGGCAGTTGCTGCGGCAAAGGCCACAGGTGAAGCTGTGGCACTGGAAATCATGGTACCACTCGTTGGTCTTCGCGCCGAACTGGACTATGTCAAGGCTTGTATCGATCGCATTTCAGAAGAAGTCAGCCATGAAACAGAAATGGAGATCGACTATCTTGCCGGGACGATGATCGAACTTCCCCGTGCGGCTTTACGCGCTCATGTCATCGCCGAGACGGCACAGTTCTTCTCGTTCGGTACGAACGATCTCACACAGACAACATTTGGCATTTCGCGCGACGACGCTGCGGGCTTCATCCCCGTTTACCAGCGCAAGGGCATCATCGAACAGGATCCCTTCATTTCTCTGGATTTCGATGGGGTCGGAGAACTGATTCGTCTGGCCGCCGAACGCGGTCGTCAGACACGCAATGACCTGAAGTTGGGCATTTGCGGCGAGCACGGTGGTGACCCCCAGTCGATCGCCTTTTGCGAGGATGCGGGGCTCGATTATGTATCCTGCTCGCCATTCCGTGTGCCCATTGCACGGCTTGCAGCAGCTCAGGCGGCGATTGCACGACGTCGCGAGGCACGGCGCTAGACCCTGTGTTTCCCGGAGCGTAAGATTACGACAACGATGATCCGAAACCGCCTCCTCAGGGGAACCGTGATAGTCGATGCGGTACTCTATATGCGGGAGAACTGGAAGGCTGATTTATACCGATACGGAGATGGATAAGAGTATCACTTATCATGGCGGATAATGACGTGTCTTTCCACATACAAGGGTCCCCACATCGTGCGGGCCTGCTGATCACGCCAGCTGCGCATGTCGGCCCGGCGATCTAGTTCCAGATCGAGAAGGCATTGGGCCATGGCGTCTGTCCTTGGCTTGAAACCGTAATTTGTACAGGTGCGTTCGTCAGCAGCCCGTCGTTCTTCAGGCGTCATTGTCTGGCAGGCAGCCAAAAGCGGAAAAAGGGCTATGACCACGGCAGTGGACAGGGCGTGACGCATGATCGTTTCTCCTGGTCAGGCATAAATATCATAAACAAATAACATGATATGATGTTTCCCATATGCGCTGTCCTGTTCTACACAGGCAAGGCCGACACCGCCAACCCACGTGATGTTTCATTATGACTGTTCGCTATAGCCGGCCCGTGTCCCATTCTGCCTATGCCGCGCGTCGCATCGGTCTTGCGGCTCTGTTGCTGTTCTTACTGGCGGTTGTTGCACATCGCTTCGGACCGTTGAGAACGCCAGATTTTCTGGCGCTCGTTTTGATGTCGGCAGCCATTGCGGCGGCTGCTGTTCCGCTGGCGCTGATTGGTCTTGCGCGTCTTTGGCAAAAGGGTGCCGATGGCGGGATCGCTTCGGCCAAGGCTCTGATCTATGCCGGCATACCGCTGACAGTCGTTGCAGTTGGCGCCGTATTCTTCTTTACGCGACCGCCTCTTCACGAGGTCAGCACCGATATCGGGGACCCCCCCCGCCTTTCTTGTGCAGCCTGATTATGATCAGCAATGGTTCGAACGGCACGCCCCAACCCCGTCCGATCGCGAGGCACAGACGCAGGCTTATCCCGGGCTGGTCGGTCGGCGTTACGAAGGAGCGCTCGATCGCGTCTTCGAGGGCGTCAAGGCGGCGGTCGTTTCGGCACGCATCGAGATCGTACACCAGGAAGGAGCAGAGCAGGCGCAGTTGCAGGAAACTCCGCCGGTCGTCGACGAGGAGCCAGAAAGCGATGCGAAGGCACCGGGCACCGTACCAATCCCTTTGCCCCGTCCAGAGCCATCGCTTGCCCCGCCGGTCTTTACTGCAAGTGACGTGGTGCTTCAGGGAGAGGCCCGAAGCCTGCTATTCGGCTTGCCATTCGATGTCGTCATCCGCCTGCGTGAGGATACGGAAACCACAACTGTGGATATCCGCGTTGCCTCTCGCTACGGGGCACATGATCTTGGCTTCAGTGCAGCGGTTGCGAAGGATTTTCTCAAGCGACTGGATGCTGAACTGTTGGGCATTGCCGTCGGCTGAAGGGCCTGGTCTCTACTTCGTCGTCAGGTCCCATCAGACTGGTAAAAAGATACCTTTGAGTGAAGGCGGCCCCTCTGTCGTGATACGCCCCTTTTCCACGAGATCCTCCAGGTGGGCAAGCACCGACAGGGCGGCGGCACCGTGCAGTCGCGGGTCGGTTCTCGTATAGATTGCTCGCACCATCTCCGGGATATGTCTGTCTCCTGCCAGGATACGTTCCAGGATGGCGCGTTCGCGCATCCGTCGATGTGCCCTCAAACCGCGCAGGAAAGACGCCGGTTCCCTAACCGGACCACCGTGCCCGGGAAAAAAAATCTGGTCATCCCGTACCAGCAGCTTTTCGACGGATGCCATGAAATCGCTCATTGAGCCATCAGGCGGAGCGACAATCGTCGTGGCCCAGGCCATGACGTGATCTGCAGAAAACAATATGCCCCTTCCGTCCAATGAAAAGGCTGTGTGATTTGCGGTATGCCCAGGTGTATGAACGGCCGTCAGGTTCCAGCCATCGCCATCAATGGTCTCGCCGTCGCCAACTGCAATGTCGGGACGGAAATCACCGTCTGCGCTTTCGGCAAAGGGATTGGCTTCTCCTGCAAAAAGGGGACGAGCTGCTCGATGCGGCCCCTCGGCGACAATGATGGCGTCGGTTGCCTGTTTCAACCGGAGTGCAAGTGGAGAATGGTCCCGATGCGTATGGCTGACGAAAATGTGTGTCACCTCACGGCCCTTCAGGGCGCGCATCAGGGCATCGAAATGGGCGTCGTCCGATGGTCCGGGGTCAAGGACTGCAACAGAGGAATGGCCGATAATGTATGTATTGGTGCCGTGGAAGGTGAAGGGGGAGGGGTTGTTCACGGTCAACCGTTCTACCCCATCTGCCACCCGCACCGGTTTTCCGTAAGCGGGTTGGAAGTCCCGGTTAAAATCCGGTTCCTTCATATTGTGTTCATCCGTCATGCAGTTTTCTCGTCAATTGGATTGTTCCTAACACGAGCTGATGCTGAAAATCTGTAAAAAGCTTCAAAGGAGTGATTGCCGCGGCGATCAAGCTTTGCTAGAGCAAGCCGCACTTGCCGGACAGAGATCTGTATTCTGCTCCTGATGCGACGCGTTGGGGCGTAGCCAAGCGGTAAGGCAACGGTTTTTGGTACCGTCATTCCCTGGTTCGAATCCAGGCGCCCCAGCCACAGTCTTTTTGTTTGTTTTTCTACAAGCGCTCTAGCAAGAGAACGGACGATAAACGCACGGAGCCGTTCACCACGACAATTCGTTGTCAGAGAATAAATCAACAAAAAGTTGACTGAATGTGCGATAAAAGCGTCGCGTGAGTTAACAGCGTAAACAGCGACCCGACACATGCGCAGGACAGGAGTCCTAAAATGTTGAACAAGGCATTTAACTACGGCACCGCCGTAATGGAAAGAGAAAACGAACAGGACCGCGCACTGAAGCGCCGGGCCAAGTTCGTTGCGCGCCCTTTTGCCAAAAATGCCAATGCGGTTTCCTTTGCACAGAAGATGCTTAAAGAGCACCCAGAACTTATGGCTGAACTTGCCAAGTGAGTGATGAGCCAATCTGGCTTTCAACGCAGGAAGTCATCGACCTAAACGCTACGATAGTTGAGGCAAAAGGACAGCACCACGCTCTCCTTCTCGTCGACAAATTCGAAGGCGCGCTGAAACGCCCAAAGTAGAAGTTCTAATACGCGTCAATTGACGACGTTTTGCTGCTTGCCGTGTATTACATGGAGGCTATTGGGCTTGATCACGCATTCGAGCAGGCTAAAAAGCGCACCGCTTACACGGCGGGTGCGCTTTTCCTCTATTAAAACGGGTATCTGCTCAACACGCCGCAGCCTGCTTGTAGCGTCCCAATTATGATGGCTGGTTTGGATCGACGAAATTGGGTCCGCTTCAGCAAGTTCGAGCGGCTATGGTTTCGAGGAATTCTCCGTCTCAACGGAGCATCGTACGCTCCAGATCCACAATCAGGTCGTTGACATTTTCGATGCCGACTGACAATCGCAAGAGATTGTCGCTCACACCCAGCTTTTCCCGCCGCTCGGGAGGAAGGATCTTGTGGGTCATGCTTGCTGGATGCTGAACCAGGCTCTCCACGCCACCAAGGCTCACAGCGTATGCGAACAATTCGAGCTCGCGGGCGATGCGATCGGCACGTTCCATCCCGCCTTCGACGCTAAAGGAAATCATCGAGCCGAAGCCCTTCATCTGACGTTTGGCAATCTCGTGGCCCGGATGGTTTTCAAGACCTGGATAGATCAGCTTCTCGATACCGAGCCGTCTCCGGTTTTCATCGAGAAAGGCTGCCACGGAAGCCGCATTATCGATATGCCTGTCCATGCGCACCGCCAGCGTCTTGAGCGAGCGTAACAGTGTGGAGCAACTGACGGGGTCAAGCACGGCGCCGACAGAATTCTGAATGAACGCCAGTTCGTCTACCAATTGGGTGTCGACCTTTTCCGAGAGCGCGACTACGCCGGCCAGAAGGTCTGAATGGCCGTTGAGGAATTTTGTTGCTGAATGCATCACGATATCCACGCCGAATTCGAGCGGACGCTGGCAGTAGGGCGAGGAAAATGTGTTGTCACAAACCGTCAATGCGCCGTGTCCGTTTGCAATCCGTACGACCTCGGAAATGTCAATGATTTCCAGCAGCGGGTTCGATGGGGTCTCAAACCACAGCATCTTTGTGTCAGGCGTAACCGCCGCATGCAGTGCCTTGAAGTCCGCGAAGTCCACGAACGCCACGTCAAGGCCGGAACTGCGGTTGCGCAATTTCGACAGCAAGCGGTAGATGCCTCCGTAGAGATCGTGATGCGCGACGATGCGGTCGCCCGCATCAAGAAGCTCGAGAATGGTTGCGGCTGCGGAAAGTCCTGTAGGGAAGGCGAATGCCGCGCGCGCGCTTTCCAGATCTGCAAGGCATGCCTCAAGTGTTGTACGGGTCGGATTGCGGGATCTCGAATACATGTATCCCTTGTTCTTCCCGATGCCTTCCTGGACGAATGTGCTTGCAGTGTAGATTGGCTGTACGACCGCGCCGGTCAGCGGATCCGGTTCCTGCCCGGCATGGATGGCTCTCGTTTCGATTGCCAATTGGTTCGGTCGTACCGTCATTTTGTTTGATCCTCCAATTTGTCAGACTGACTGTATACCGTCTGAAAGCTGAACTGGTCGATCGGGAAGGACGTCGTTTTTGAGCATAACGGCAGCTTTGGCGCGTATCGTAGCCCCTTGTTCACAGCTATCTTCGGTCGTGGACTGTTTTGTGCATCCCGCTGTGATCAAAGGCATTAAAGAGGAACGTCTTCAGGCATGATGGGCGTGTTTCAAGGCGAGATGCGCTCCTTGGCCGATCTGCCGCGTGGCCATAACGGAAAAGTCTTTGGAAAACAGGCGTCTTGCACAATTTGTATGCGTGGCTCATCCTTGACTTGAATTTGGGCGGCCACTAACAATTTTGGCATTCGGCAATAATGGGGAACAGAAAAATGTCCAGTTCGATTCTGATGTCTCGGCGTGGAGTGCTCGCGTCGGGCCTCGCTCTCGGCGCATCCACCTTCATCCCTTCCGCTCGTGCCGCCGAGCCATTCAAGGTTGCTGGCGTCCACGGTTCTCCGGTCGAAAATGCCTGGAATTCAGTCTTGCACAAAGCCCTTCAGGACGCTGCAGCAGAGGGAACGATCGAGTATGTCTTTTCCGAAGGTGTGGCAGGAACAGATTATCCTCGCGCCCTTCGCGAATATGCCGAGCAAGGCATCAAACTGATCATCGGAGAAACCTTCCCCGTCGAAAGGCAGGGCCGTCAGGTCGCCGCCGACTACCCGGAAACATCCTTCGTCATGGGGTCGAGCGGCAAGGAATCTGGTGACAATTTCGGTGTGTTCGGTACCTGGAATTTCGATGGAGCCTATCTCGCTGGCATGCTGGCCGGGAAAATGACCAAGACTAACGTGGTCGGCTCCGTCGGAGCGATGCCGATCCCCGAGGTCAACATGCTGATCAATGCCTTCGCTGAAGGGGTCAGGGCAGTCAACCCGGATGCCAAGCATCTGGTGACCTTCATCGGCACGTTCTTTGATCCGCCCAAGGCGCGCGAGGCAGGGCTTGCCCAGATCGATGCCGGCGCCGACATCCTGTTTGGCGAGCGGATCGGTACGGCAGATGCGGCAAAGGAACGGGGCATCAAGTCGGTAGGCTCGCTGATCGACTATACGCCACGCTATCCAGATACGGTCTTTGCAAACGCACTGTGGAATTTCCGCCCGATCCTTAACGCTGCCGTCGCCGATGCCATTGCCGGCAAGCCGGCCGGGCGTGACTACACCGCCTATGGCCTCATGAAGGAGGGTGGCAGCGACATCGCATATGTCAAGGGAGTGGCCCCGGCCGAAGCCGAGGCAGCGATGGAAGCCAAACGAGCAGAGATCAAGGCGGGTACATTCGAAGTTCCGAGAATTCTGGACGAGCCAAAGTAAGTCGGTCGATGCACGATGATGCCACAGCCTTGGCTGATGCGATCAGATCCGGTCGTGTCAGCGCCACCGAGGTTATGCATGCCGCCCTTGAAGCGTCCAGGGCTTCCTCAGACCTTGGCGCTTTCGCATTCTTAAATCCGGAAAAGGGGTTACAAGAGGCGGCAGGTATCGACAAAATGTCGGCCGAACGTCGAACGCAGTTGTCTTTTGCGGGAGTTCCCACGCTCGGCAAGGACCTTGGAGGACCTTTTGCTGGGTTTCCAATGGCTGCCGGATCCCGACTGATGGCACGTCGTGGCGGCAAGGTCGATTCCGACCTTGCCAAACGATTTCGTGCCGCAGGATTTTGTCTGTTCGGACTGACCACGAGCCCCGAATTTGGCCTGTCGCTGGCCAGCGAGCCTGCGATTGGACCGATTGCCCGCAATCCTCTTTTGCCGGATCGTTCCGCGGGAGGCTCTTCCGGTGGAGCGGCTGCTGCGGTCGCAGCCGGGGTTGTTTCAATCGCTCATGCAACAGATGCCGGAGGTTCGATCCGGGTTCCCGCAGCCTGCTGTGGGCTGGTTGGCCTCAAGCCCAGCCGCGGTCTGATGCCGGCGGGTCCACATTTTGGCAATCATCTGGGCGGCATTGCAAGCGAGCTTGCCGTTTGTCGCTCCGTCCGGGACACAGCGGCCATCCTGTCCGCCCTGTCGGGCAATGCACGCGGGCCATTTCCGCCCGTTGCGCGTCGGCCAGAACCCGCAGGAGCGTTGAAGATTGGCGTTCTTGCCAATACGGGCGACGAATATCCGACAACGCCGGAGCGCGCTTCGGTGATTGAAGATGCAGCGCATTTTCTTCAGGCGGCCGGGCATCAACTGGTTTCCGTCCCGTTTGGCGCTGTTGCCTCCATGGCGGAAGCGAGCCGCCAGGCTTTCGTTGATATCGTCTCGATCAACCTTGCCGACACGATCACCGCCTTCAACCTCCCCGCTGAAAGAACCGAGCGCCTGACGCAAGCCGTGATCGAGCGGGGCCTGTCCCTGTCGGCCCGCAATCTCTGGCAAAGCATGAACGCCATGGTCATTGTCAGTCGTGACCTTTGGCGCTTGTTTGATGACATGGACTGCCTCATCAGCCCTATCCTGTCTTCGGCCCCCCTTCCGGTG
>JAEWDP010000075.1 GCA_023390055.1 Pseudomonadota bacterium
AGTGCACGAAACCTTACACATGGGGGGCGGGGGCACACCACCCGCCCACCACTCCTTCTCCTGACATGCTACCGGACAAAACATTCAAGGTTCGCCCGAGGAGGCGATCATGTCTGCTCTAGACAAACGTACTTCTTCGCTTCCTTACACCGCTCTTCCCATAGTTCTCCTGTCAGTGCTTTCGCTCGCCATTGTACATCAAGCCGGGCACCTTCATACCCCACCATCTGGCGCCTTGCACTACGAACCAAAAACGATCGCGATCGCACCGAGAACGTTCCACTATCGTGCGGACGGAGAGTATATCCGCGGCACCATGACCGTTGATCCTCCTATGATTGCGGTGATCAAAAGGTATCCTCTCACCATCACGAAGTATCAGGTGACGGCATCAGAGTACCTCGATTGCGTGGCGGATGATGTGTGCAAGCCAGCCGCAAACGATGCTCGGGCGGATCTCAATCTGCCGGTTACCGGCGTCAGCTATGAGGATGCCACAGCCTATGCACGCTGGCTTTCGGAAATGACCGGCGATTACTGGCGGCTACCATCCGACCAGGAACTTGCTTTTGCGGCCGGCAGCCGCTTTCCAGATGATGCATCCGGTCTCGCTCCAGACAACATTAACCCCGCATTGCGCTGGATTGCCGACTATGAGCGAGAAGCTGCCGCACGTGCGGCACGCGACCCTTCTCCGCGTCCCGTCGGAAGCTTCGGGGAGAATGAACATGGTCTCGCAGATTTTGGCGGCAATATCTGGGAATGGACCAGCACTTGTCACCGTCGTGTCAAGCTTAACACCAACGGCAGCCAGGACAGCGTAGAGACGATCTGCGGTATCAATGTTACTGTCGGACCGCATCGCTCACCCGTCAGCTCATTCATTCGCGACCCGAGGGGCGGGGGATGTTCCGTCGGCACACCGCCTGATAATCTTGGTTTTCGCCTTGTCAAATCAACGAGATGGTATGCACCTTTCCTGAAAATGTTTCGGGAAGGCTGACTGAGGCTGTAGCGCGATGCCGCAGGCACAGTTCGCCCCTTTCTGCCGTCGGCACCTTCATGTATTGTCCGCTCCGTTACATCGGAGAGTAGCAGAGTGAAAATTGACAAGAGCTTGGTTCGGACATTTCCATTGTTCGACAAGATGAATGATGCAAGCCTGGACAAGCTGCTCATCCACGCAATCTCTCGTCGGATCCCGGCGGGCGACGCGGTGTTCGAACAAGGCGGTGCCGCGAGCAATTTTTTTCTGCTTCTCCATGGCCGGCTGAAAGTAACGCAGGTCACGCCGAGTGGCCAACAGATCATTGTTCGTATGGTTCACCCAGGCGATCTCTTCGGATTTGCTGAAGCGCTCAAACGGAAGGATTATCCCGGCACTGCGATCGCCGCCGCCGAGAGCATCGCCCTCAGCTGGCCAAGTCAATTATGGCCTGACTTTATTGATCATCACCCAAACCTTGCAATTTCAGCGATGCAAACGATAGGGCAACGTTTGGAAGAGGCCCACACGCGGATCAGAGAAATGTCGACGGAAGAAGTGGAGAGGCGTGTGGCTCATACGGTCTTGCGACTTACCAAACAAGCCGGCAAGCGAGAAGAAGCGGGTATCAGGATCGACTTTCCGATTTCGCGCCAGGATATTGCGGAAATGACTGGCACGACGTTACATACGGTTTCGCGGATACTCAGTGCATGGGAAGGGATGGGGCTGGTCGAGGGTGGCCGACAGAAGCTTCTTGTGCGCGACGTCAAGGGCCTGTCTGATCTTGCCGAGAATACCAAGGAATGACTTTCGAGTGCCGCCGACCAATAAAGAACATTTTGATCGTTGCAAGACGGCTCTTCCGCATTGACGGTAATCGTACTGAAGCAGATCGGGCAACGTCTTTCACGCGGCAAACAGAGACGTGAGCATTGGTCTTGATAATTAAAGACCAATGCCCTTCCGATCGAGCCTGTTCAGCGTCTTAGAAACTAGATCCTAGTCGGCTGCGTCCGCAGATTCTGCGTTGAGCAGGCCATAACGCTCCTCACCAATTTTCCCGAGCAACTCGAGCTGAGTTTCAAGAAAGTCAATATGACCTTCTTCGTCGGCAAGCAGTTCTTCAAACAGCTTCATGGAAACATAGTCTCCCGCCTCATGACAGATGTCACGAGACGCCTTGTACGCCGTGCGGGCATCATACTCGCCGGCCAGATCCGCCTCGAGGACTTCCTTGACGTTCTGGCCGATCCGCAGTGGCGCAAGTGTTTGAAGGTTCGGATGGCCCTCCAGGAAAATGATCCTGTCGATCAGACGATCGGCATGATGCATCTCCTCGACGGATTCTTCCCGTTCCTTTTTTGCGAGTTTGGTGTAACCCCAGTCCGACAGTAGCCGGTAATGAAGCCAATATTGGTTTACGGCGCCGAGTTCAAGGAAAAGAGCCTCGTTAAGCCGCTCGATTACGCTGGTGTCGCCTTTCAATGTCCGCTCTCCTGTTTTCTTCATGGAATTGTCTCAGGCGGGACATATAATCAATAACTTCAGCCGTCGTCGAGTGTCGCTTAGCGTGATATTCCTCAGTCGTACTGATAATGATCTCGACCACATTCGGAAAACAACCGCAACAGCGACCGCGCTTGCCCATCGCGTGATAGACCTTGGCAGGAACAATTAATTGCCAGCAATCCTCGTCAAGGAGCTCGGTGATGACCTCGCGGATTTCCTTGTCCGTGATGTAGTTACAACTGCAAACCAGCATTTCTCTCGGCCAACCCATCAAACATGACCAATAACATCCGCTTTCTGCTAAAGGAGACTGACGATGTCAAGAAAAATCAGCCTATCTTTATTAGGCATCCCTTGCAGAAGTAAGCCTAGCCTCTCGGAAGAGTTTGATTTCACGCATTAATCGAGCTCCGAAGTGATCAGAATATTCTATAGCCTGCTCACCGGGTCCGCGGCGGGCGGCGAATGAGCTGCAGCTGGATTGCGGGCAAACTAAATTGCACGCGCCCTGAAAGGAACCCTCGGCAGTTGCCCGAAGTCAAGGTTTGCAAGATCCTGACTTCCAGAGCGGCAGGAACTTCGAGAAGGGAGTTACCCTTCCCCAATGCCGAGTATGGCCCGGCGTTCAACCTGCGCGTTGCTTTCCAGGTTGTCGTGCCATAGCCGAGAAATGATTGGGTGCCGCGTCGCTCGTCACGTTTCTTTAGTTTATGTCCAAATAGTCCCAGTACAATTCCCGTCCAAAGGGTCAACGGCTGTTTTTCGGCCGTGCATACCTCCTCGTGAGGTTCGTGAATCGGCTCTCGAATATTTCCTGAAATAGCTTATATGGACTGCCAGAAGGAGCATCCATGGCCCGCATTGACCAAACCGACGACTGGCGGGATCGCCACGCGCCAACGATCAGCGCATTTGAATCGCTGGCGATTGAATCCTACGGTAATCTGCCGGAGGAATTCCGAGCGCTGACAACCAATCTCATTATCGAAATCGAAGAGTTTCCAGACGACGAGATCTTTGAAGACATGGCACTGGAAACCCCCTTCGACTTGCTCGGTCTTTTTGAGGGAAGGGGAATCTCTGAACGTTTCACCATGGAGACAGGAGAACTTCCTAACCGTATTCGGTTGTATCGTCGTCCAATCCTGGATTACTGGGCTGAAAACGAGGAAACTCTTGGAGACATCGTCACCCACGTCCTAATTCACGAAATCGGACATCATTTTGGCTTGAGCGATGACGATATGGAGCGGATTGAGGCAAGCGCCGAAGAGGCTACGGATCGCTGATCCTACTGCTCCCCAAGCTTCAATTCCGGATGGTATTCTTTGCCCTCGACGCACTTTATCACGGCCTGACCACACTGCATTTCGCCGGTCTTGGCGTTAAAGGCCAAAGTCGGGGAACCTGACAGTTCCCAGCCCTTGTTCAAGGCAGCCGTCACCTTGTGACAGAACGAAGCATCGTCAGGGCCACTCAAGAATCGATAAAGTTTCACGGTTATACCTTTCTGCAAGATATCACGTCCATTCTGGCAACCAGTTTTTCAGCCTGTTCCAGGTGAAGTCGTTCGATCATCCGTCCATTCATGTTGATGACGTTAAGCATAGCTGCCTCAGGCGCTGCGAAAGCAGCAATGATGGCTTTCGCCTCCACAAGCGCTTCAGGGCTCGGTCCAAAGCTATTGTTTGTCACCTCAATCTGGGTGGGGTGGATCAGCATTTTTCCGTCGAAGCCCATGGCATTGCCTTGCGCACATTCAGCTGCAAACGCATCCGCGTTTCGGAAGTCGTTGAACACGCTGTCTATAACATTGAGACCGTGGGCACGAGCCGCCAGCACAACCTGCATCATCCATGGAACCAGAAAGACTCGCCCTGACCGCTCAGGAACACCTGTTTCCTTGCGCAAATCATTGAGTCCAACGACGAAGCAATCAAGCCGGCCCTGGGGCCCACAAGCACCAGAAGCCAGATCCTGAAGGCGGAGAATACCCATTGGTGTTTCCACCATTGCCCAGATCCGTACTTCCGAAGATGCATCCTTGAGAAACGCCGCCACACTGTCGATCTCCGCTAGGCTCTCCACCTTCGGAAGCAGGACGGCATCTGGTTGAAGTTCAGCCACAAGCCGCAAATCGTCTTGTCGTTCCGCGGTATGAAGCCCATTAATGCGGATGACCCTTTCGTAGAGGCATGGGGGCGTTCCCTCAAAGAAACCTCTTAAGGTATGGCGAGCCTCGGCCTTCCGCTCCGAGGAAACGGAATCCTCAAGATCGAAAATAACGACGTCGCAATCGAGAGAGCGAGTCTTCTCCAGGGCACGTTGATTGATCCCGGGTACGCTGAGGCAGGACCTGCGTAGCGGAGGGACCGGTTGGATCGTCATTGGCGCCTTAATCTCAGTTTTGTGACAAGCTTTCGAACACTGCGCAATATTGCAAGAGCAATGAGACCTTGCAAGCTGGCAGTCTAGAGACCACATTCACCGTATGGAAAGGCTTGGAACCATGCAAAATATTCGTTCATTCTTCTTTTTCGCCACCGGTATCGCGCTGTTTGCACTGGCTGCGGTTCTGACAGCTTCGCTGACGGTGGCCTTTATGGGCATCCTCGGTATACTGGCGGCAGGTCGCCTACTATCAGCACGACTAAAACCGATTCCCGCGCGGGCAAAGAAGAATGAACATCCGATCCGTATCTGGAACGATGGCCGCGGTACGATCATCGATCTCTGATCCAAAGCTGGGTCGCCAGGTTTTACAAACATCGGCGTACCGCTCGGCGGCAAAACGGCCCTTCAAATTCTGATGGAATTGCTTTATGGCACCTCCACAAACAAGTCTTTGTGGAGGCAATCATGGAAAAGTTCACCAAGCTTACGGGCGTTGCAGCACCACTCCCGGTCGTCAACGTCGACACGGACATGATTATTCCGAAAGATTACCTGAAGACCATCAAAAGAACTGGTCTTGGCAAGGGACTTTTCGCTGAAGCACGCTACCACGAAGATGGCACGGAAAATCCGGACTTTGTCTTGAACAAGCCGGCTTACCGCAACGCAAAGGTTCTTGTCGCCGGTGATAACTTCGGCTGCGGCTCCTCCCGTGAACATGCGCCTTGGGCCCTTCTTGATTTTGGCATCCGGTGCGTTATCTCCACAAGCTTTGCGGACATATTCTATAATAACTGTTTCAAGAATGGCATTCTTCCGATTGTCGTCAACCAGGACGACCTAGACAATCTGATGGACGATGCTTCTCGTGGATCAAATGCAATCCTAACTGTTGACCTTGCGGCCCAGGAAATTACCGGACCGGATGGTGGTACGATCCATTTCGACATCGATCCGGCACGGCGCCGTATCCTGTTGGAAGGACTGGACGATATCGCAAGTACACTCAAAAGCGAGTCGATCATCGGCAGCTTCGAAAACAAGCTTCGCTCCGAACGACCCTGGCTTTGAACCGGCTGACCCTCGGATGGTCACGCGCATCTCTTCAGGTTCGCCCTTTGAGGCCAGGATCGGTTACTCCCGTGCCGTGGTTGACGGAACGATGGTCTACGTCTCCGGTACGACGGGATATGATTATGCTCGAATGGAGATACCAGAGTCAGCCGCAGAGCAAACACGGAATACCCTGTCAACAATCGAAAAGACCCTGAAGGAAGCAGGTAGCGGACTTAAGGATGTCGTCCGTATACGGTATTACATTACCGACATGGCCGACTACGATTCGATTGTCGATGTTCTCGGAGCTACTTTTTCGGATATCCGACCTGCTGCAACGATGGTCGTTTGCGGTCTGACGACACCGGAAATGAAGGTTGAAATCGAGGTAACGGCCCGTATCAGAGGCGGGGCCGCCTGACAGTTTTCACGTGACCTCATCCTTTCGGCAGGCTCGGAAGAGGTCAAAGGTACGGCAAATTTCGTACGATCGACGAGTCGGCCAGTCAGAGGATCTGTATCACATGACGAAGTCTCTCTTCCTTCTCCCAGGCGATGGCATCGGCCCGGAGGCAATGGGCGAGGTCCGTAAGGTAATCGCCCACATGAACGACACTATGAATGCCGGGTTTGTGACGGATGAGGGCCTTGTCGGCGGTTCGGCCTATGATGCGCATGGCACTGCCATCTCGGATGCCGACATGGCGAAGGCAATGGCCGCTGACGCGGTCTTGTTTGGTGCCGTCGGCGGTCCGAAGTGGGACGATGTTCCCTATGACGTGCGACCAGAAGCCGGCTTGCTCCGGCTACGCAAGGACCTCGAACTGTTTGCCAACCTGCGCCCGGCCATCTGCTACCCGGCCCTCGCTTCGGCATCCTCTCTAAAGCCGGAACTCGTCGAAGGCCTCGATATTCTCATCATCAGAGAACTGACCGGAGGCGTATACTTTGGCGAACCGAAAACCGTCAGCGACCTCGGAAATGGCCAAAAGCGCGCCATCGACACCCAAGTCTATGACACATACGAAATCGAGCGCATCGCGAGCGTTGCATTCGAGATGGCACGTACCCGGAATAACCACGTCTGCTCAATGGAGAAACGCAACGTCATGAAGTCCGGCGTTCTCTGGAACCAGGTCGTAACCGAAACACACAAACGGGCCTTCTCCGACGTCCGGCTCGAGCATATGCTGGCTGACGCAGGCGGAATGCAACTCGTACGGGCGCCCAAGCAGTTTGACGTGATCGTAACCGACAACCTGTTCGGCGACATGCTCTCTGACGTTGCCGCCATGTTGACCGGCTCACTTGGTATGCTGCCATCAGCATCGCTCGGGGCACCGGATCCGAAAAGCGGCAAGCGTAAGGCACTTTATGAGCCGGTACATGGTTCCGCGCCCGATATTGCCGGTAAAGGCATCGCCAACCCAATTGCCATGATTGCATCATTTGCCATGTGCCTTCGTTACTCATTCAACCTGGTTGAAGAGGCCGACAGATTGGAAAAGGCAATTGCAAATGTCCTCGATAGCGGCATTCGCACCGGCGACATCATGGCGGACGGCTGCCGTCAAGTCGGAACAACTGAGATGGGCGATGCAATCCTCGCGGAGTTTAAAGCTCTCTCGGCTTGACCAAGTCCGAGTGGAGCGGCCTCCGGGACCGCCTGTCACTCGTAGGCTTGGTACGTCAATCAAGCCTACAACACCTCCTGTTAAGTTCCTTCTCCGGTCTCCGCTTGACTCTCTACCAGAATCTTCTAAAGACCTGCATCGAACAGGAAGGCGTCTCATGAACAGCTGCGAGCACTCCATCGCTGCTAACTTTCAACTGGCACGGGTTGCCAGCCTATGCCAATGCTTTTCCTCCTCCAAAACTATGGCCAAAACGACGACAAAATCAGTCTGACGTCTCTGGCCCACCGCTCTCTCCCCGGTTAGGCCGGGGACCAGGAAAACCGCCATACGTGCGGCTTTCCCCCTCAACGGATCGAGGAGAGGCAGAAAGAGAGCACATCATGGGTTTCAAGATTGCAATTGCAGGCGCCACCGGCAATGTCGGTAGGGAAATGTTGAACATTCTTGCGGAGCGTGACTTTCCCGCCGATGAGGTCGTTGCCCTTGCATCTGCACGCTCACAGGGAACTGAAGTCTCCTTCGGAGATAAGACACTCAAGGTTCAAAACCTTGAAAACTACGACTTCTCCGACACTGACATCTGCCTGATGTCTGCTGGAGGTACTATCTCCAAGAAGTGGTCTCCCAAAATCGGTGCGCAGGGCTGTGTCGTCATCGACAACTCGTCCGCTTGGCGCTACGATGCCGAGGTCCCGCTGATCGTGCCGGAGGTGAATCCGGATGCAGTCGTCGATTTCAAAAAGCGCAACATCATCGCCAATCCGAATTGTTCGACAGCACAACTGGTCGTCGCACTGAAGCCACTACACGAAGCTGCCAGAATCAAGCGTGTTGTCGTTTCGACCTACCAGTCCGTGTCCGGTGCAGGCAAGGACGGCATGGATGAGCTCTTCAGTCAAACCCGCGCAGTCTTCGTGGCAGACCCGATCGAAAACAAGAAGTTCACCAAGCGTATCGCCTTCAACGTCATTCCGCATATCGATGAGTTCATGGAGGACGGCTACACCAAGGAAGAGTGGAAAGTTCTGGCCGAAACCAAGAAAATGCTCGATCCAAAAATCAAACTGACCTGCACTGCGGTTCGAGTTCCAGTGTTCATTGGCCACTCCGAATCGGTGAATATCGAGTTCGAAGACGAAATTACGGCAGAACAGGCGCGAGAGATTTTGCGGGATGCGCCGGGTTGCCTTGTCGTCGATAAGCACGAGAACGGCGGATATGTCACACCAGTAGAATGCGCGGGCGAGGACGCAACCTACATATCGCGCATCCGCGAGGACGCAACTGTTGAAAATGGCCTGAACATCTGGATCGTCTCCGACAATCTTCGCAAGGGTGCAGCGCTGAATACGGTGCAGATTGCGGAACTCCTGATAAACCGTGCGCTCATCAAGCCGCGCACGCTTGCCGCCTAAAGAAACAGCCGAACCCATCAAGATTAACGGCTTATTCTCCTTGAGGCTGGCGTTCGCCCTAGGACTATCACAAACAATTTAATCCCGAATGTGTTGCCGGCAACACATTCGGGCGCCATAAACCAACCAGGGATATCTGGCCTGAAACAGGCCCAGCTTAGCGGATCCGATATGTCAAAGACTACGTATGCCACCATCCTCGCAGCGGTTCTATACACAATCCCATTGCCATTAGCTGCGGCACAATGTGGTAACGACTCATCCGGTTTTGCCCGCTGGGTTGAAGACTTCAAGCCAAAGGCCATGGCGGCGGGAATCAACAAGGGTACTGTCGAAAAGGCATTCAGCGGCGTCTCGTACAACCGCCAGACTATCCGTGCCGATCGCGGGCAACGTAGTTTCAAGCTATCCTTTGAACAGTTCATGCAAAAGCGCGGCGGTGCCACGATCATCGCCCGTGGCAAGAAGATGAAAGCCAATAATGCGAAGCTTTTTGCAGCACTCGAGCGACGTTATGGTGTACCTGCTGGCCCACTCATTGCAATTTGGGGCATGGAGACAGGTTTCGGCAGTTTCATGGGCAACCAGCATACACTGTCCGCAGTTACCACGCTCGCTTATGACTGCCGCAGATCATCCTATTTCACCGAACAACTATATGCTGCACTTCAACTCGTTCAACGAGGCGACCTCAATCCATCCGCCAAAGGTGCGGCGCACGGCGAAATCGGACAGACACAGTTTCTTCCGGCCAATGTTGTTCGTTTTGGTGTCGATGGTGATGGTGACGGACATGTGGACCTCGTCAGGTCCCGTGCCGATGCGCTTGCGTCCACGGCCAATTTTCTAGTGGGGCATGGTTGGAAGCCAGGAACCGGCTATCAGCCGGGCGAGCCCAGCCACATAGCAATAAAAGGGTGGAATGCAGCAAGCGTCTATCAGCAGGCAATTGCTCATATTGGCGCAGCTATTGACAGCCCGTGAGCACGCCTGACTATCAGGCAGCAGGTTCGGAACTATCTGTCGATGATGCAGCTATCGCGTTCGAGGGCCGGAAAAAGTCACCGGTTTCGTGATCCATGATCCAAAGTTCACCGGTTGAGATGTCGAACCATGCCCCATGAATTTGCAGCTTGCCCTGTTCTTCCAAGATATGAACACAAGGGAATGTGCGTAGATTATTGATGGAACTGCGAATCGACACGCGCTCGAGTGCCGTTTGTCGTTCCGACTGGGTCATCAGGTTATTACTCTGGATCTGATGGGCTGCAGTACGAACGAGCCCCATCCATCTACCAATAAAATCACCTGGAGAAAGAGGTGCCATGGCAGGGTCAAGGGCCGCCTGAATGCCGCCGCATCGACCATGGCCCATGATAACGATATTGCGGATCTTAAGGGCCTGAACCGCGTATTCCAGCGCTGCGGATGTAGCATGGAACTGCCCGTCCGGCTCGAATGGTGGCACCATATTTGCCACATTCCGTATGACGAAAAGCTCACCTGGCCCACAGTCGAAAATTGTTTCAGGAGCTGACCGGGAATCACAGCAGGCAACAACCAATGTGTGGGGTTTCTGCCCTGTTTCTGCCAATGTATGATAGCGGTCACTTTCATCGGTATAACGTCCGCACATGAAGTTGCGGTATCCGACGAGGAGGCTCTCTGGAAACTGATGCATAGCGTATGCTTATCCTGTGCTCAAATGGAGATCAACGCACAATATCCGACCTGAGCGTCTCGATTTTGGGGTTCGGATCGCCGCGCATCCCGTCAACGTAGCATCCGTCGAAGAAGATGGATCAGATGCCGCATCCGCGCACCAGATTGCGAGCCGGCACCCCGAACTCTCATATTCTTGATCTCACTGGCACTTGATCGATATTTCATTGTTACTTGTCAACAAGTCACCTAGCTACAGTGGATAATAGCACGATAGCATTGCTGCAATACAGGAAAGAGCAGCAATGAAGTAGCTTCGTGATTGACGGACGACTATAGGCAGCCACACGCTGCCGCACTAGCTGGGAGGCAGGCATGGGCAGGCATCATCCAAAACGCGACAAACTTATCGACATGGCACGGAGTGCCGCCTCCGATGCGGACAGACCGTTCCTGGATCCATCACTCCTTATTGGACAGGCAAGCTTCGACGAACTTGAACTCTACACACCGGAAATGGTCGCGGCCGCGGCCATTGATGCCGCGACTTCGCTGAAGGGCTGGGACCGCACTAACCCCACAATTACGGTTGCACCAGTAGAAGGTATTGCACCAGCAGGCATCAGCACACATATCCTGACAGTCATTGATCAGAACATGCCCTTCCTTTTCGACTCCGTGATGGGCGAGGTAACCAGTACTAACCGTAATATCTTTCTGGCAGTGCATCCAATTCTGCTTTTGGAACCTGGTAAGAGGCCCATGCTTCGTACCAACGAGCATCCCGGCGACCCCGCACATCATGTCAGCCTGATTCAACTTCATCTTAATCCGATTTCAAATCTGGAATCGGATGCCTTGGTGTCTCGTATTCGAAAAGTTCTCGATCAGGTACATTTGGCAAATGCCGACTGGGTGGCGATGCTGGATGTGTTGGAAGGAGCCGCACAACAGCTACAGAACCACTCTGCCGGCCGCCGAAAGGACGACCGCGACGAGGCTCTCGCCTTCTTAGAGTGGTTGCGCGATGATAACTTCACCTTCCTGGGAATGCGCGAATATGTTTATACCGGCAAGGGTTCACAGGCCAGGATTGAACGCAGCAAGGGTCGTGGTCTTGGTATCCTGTCGGATCCGGATGTTCTGGTACTCCGGCAGGGCAAGGATCAAGTCACGACGACACCAGAAATACTGGAGTTTCTCAACGGTCCCAGTTTTCTCATCATCACAAAAGCGAACGTGAAATCGGTCGTCCACCGACGTACCTATATGGATTATATCGGTGTCAAACGCTTCGACACTGACGGAACAGTTATCGGTGAACTGCGCATCGTCGGGTTGTTCACGGCTACGGCCTATACGCGCTCTGTCCAAGACATCCCTCAACTGCGGGCAAAAGCGGCCAAGGTAGAGGAATATTTTGATTTTGATCCGAACAGTCACTCTGGGAGACTGCTCGCAAATACGCTAGAGTCGTATCCACGTGACGATCTCTTTCAGATCGACGTGCCAACACTGTCTCGCTTCTGTGAACAGATCATGGCGCTGAGCGAAAGGCCCCGCGTACGCGTTCTCACACGAATAGACCATTTCGATCGTTTTGTGTCTGTCATCGTCTACGTGCCTCGCGAAGACTATAACTCTCTCGTACGAGAGAAGGTCGGAGAGTATCTCGCAAGTACGTATGATGGACATGTGTCCGCCTATTATCCCGCATTTCCAGAGGGTGGCGTGGCGCGCGTCCACATCATCATCGGTCGCCGGGTCGGCAAAACGCCTCGCATATCGCAGGCGAAGCTAGAGGACGTCATTCGCACGATCTCAACGCCTTGGGGACAGCGTTTCGGGACGCTGGCCGGTGGTGACCCACGTCTCCTGGTCAACAATGCATTCCAGGAGGCGTTCACGCCGGAAGAAACAATTGTCGATCTTCCCGATATCATGGCGTGTGTGGCCGGCGAGCAGATCCGTATAGAATTTTATTCACGACCCGGCGACGAACCAGAAACACTCCGGTTGAAGATCTTCCATCAGCCAGAACACCTCTCACTCTCAAGGCGCGTCCCCTTACTCGAAAACTTGGGTTTTCGGGTCGTGAGCGAACAGACATTCGACATCGAAGCGCTAATTGAAGACAGAAAGCGGCCCGTCGTTCTGCATGACATGGAACTGCAAGTTCGGCGGCCTGGCACCTTCGACCTCTCACGGGATGGGCAGCGCCTCGAAGAGGCTTTCCTGGCCGCCTTCAACGGAACAACAGATAATGATTCCTTCAATCGCCTCGTTCTTCTTTCGGGTCTCCTGAGCCAGGAAGCGGCCGTCATGCGTGCCTATGCGCGCTACTTGCGTCAGACCGGGTTCGTCTATTCGCAAGCTCTCATTGCGGATACGTTGGCAAAGTATCCGCAAATTTCCCGCACAGTCTTCCAGTTATTCCATGATAGGTTCGATCCATCGCTGACCGAAAAGTCACGTATGAAACGACTGTCACTTCAGCACCAGGAAATCGAAACTGCCTTGGGGAATGTTCCAAGCCTGGACGACGACCGGATCATCCGGCGTTATGTCAACGCAATCGACGCCACGCTTCGTACGAATTATTTCCAGCATTCCGATGGAAGCACGTCCCCGACCATTCTGGCGTTCAAGTTCAATTCGGCATTGCTGGATGGTATCCCTGATCCATGCCCTTTCCGGGAAGTTTTTGTCTACGGTACGCAAATGGAGGGCATACATCTGCGTTTTGGAAAAGTCGCTCGGGGTGGCTTGCGCTGGTCTGACCGTGCCGAAGACTATCGAACGGAAGTTCTGGGACTGGTAAAAGCTCAACAGGTAAAGAACGCAGTTATCGTTCCCGTCGGCGCAAAAGGTGGGTTTGTGCCGAAAGCATTGCCCGCCAATGGATCCCGTGAAGAAATCTTTCTGGCCGGCCGCGAGGCTTATAAGAACTTTATCCGCACGCTCTTGTCCGTTACGGACAACATCGTCGGCGATAATATCGTCGGGCCGGCCGAAACTGTCCGGTTAGACGGTGATGACCCCTATTTTGTTGTGGCTGCAGACAAGGGGACGGCAACTTTTTCCGACACCGCGAATGCATTGGCGCAGGAAACTGGTTTCTGGCTTGATGATGCGTTCGCCTCGGGTGGATCTGCCGGCTATGATCACAAGAAGATGGGCATCACAGCAAGAGGTGGATGGGAGGCAGTCAAACGCCACTTCCGAGAAATGGACATCAATATTCAGACGACTCCATTTACGGTGGCAGGCGTCGGGGACATGTCGGGTGATGTTTTCGGAAACGGGATGCTGCTGTCTCCGTTCATTCGGTTGTTGGCTGCGTTTGATCATAGGGACATCTTCATTGACCCTGAACCGGATACACAGAGATCCTTTGCCGAGCGCACGCGCCTCTTCAACTTGCAGCGATCGAGCTGGCAGGACTACGACCGCTCCGCAATGTCGGCAGGAGCAATGGTTGTTTCGCGTACTGAGAAAGCCGTTACATTGACACCCCAGGCGGCAGCGGCAATTGGGCTTGAAGCAGGTGTTGTGACACCATTCGAGATTATGTCGGCAATCCTCAAAAGCCCTGTTGATCTTCTCTGGTTCGGCGGAATTGGCACTTACATCAAAGGAAGTTCAGAAACGGATGCTGAAGTCGGCGATCGGGCAAATGACACCATTCGTGTCACTGCACAGGAGGTTAGGGCAAAGGTTATCGGTGAAGGTGCCAATCTCGGCGTTACACAAAAGGGACGCATAGCCTATGAACTTGCTGGCGGTCGTTGCAACTCTGACGCCATAGACAATTCCGCAGGTGTCAATTCGTCGGACATTGAAGTCAATATCAAGATTGCGTTCAGCTCTGCGATGCAGGATGGTCGGCTGACACGAGACAAGCGAAACAAGATCCTGGCCACAATGACTGATGAAGTCGCCAGTCTGGTTCTGCGCAATAACTATCTGCAAACACTCGCAATTTCTCTAACGGAGAGGAAGGGCCTCGAGAATCGGGAAGAACTCTCTCGCCTCATGTCTGCCCTAGAGGCAAAAGGGCTACTCGATCGTGAAGTCGAGGCGTTACCTTCAGAAGTTGATCTTGCCGAGCGCTACAAGTCAGCACGCTCACTCACCCGGCCGGAAATCGGCGTACTCCTGTCTTATGCAAAACTGACACTGTTTGATCAGTTACTGGACAGTTCACTCCCTGACGATCCCTACTTTATTGAGATCCTAAGAGAATACTTCCCCCGAAAGATGCATAAGGCATTCACCGTTGACATTGACCATCACCGGTTGAACCGTGAGATCATTGCGACTGTTCTTGCCAACGAAGTTATCAATCGTGGCGGGCCCGGTTTTGTTCAAACAATGTGCGATATGACGAACGCAACTGCTGGGGATGTGGTGAAAGCCGCTTTCCTGGCCCGTGATGGGTTTAACCTTCCCCAGCTCTGGGCTGCCACCGATGCCCTCGATGGCCAGATCCCGGGTGCAACTCAAAATGCCATCTATGCACGGATCTCCGGGATTTTTTCAGATGTCACTCGCTTGATCCTGCAAACAAACACAGGTGTGGGGGATATGGAAGCGGCGATCGAGCGCATTCGCTCGGGCACAAGAAGGTTGCGTACTGCCATCTCCAGCCTCGGGCTTACTTTGCAACTCAAGGATCAGGCAGAAGCACTGCACGCGGAAGGAATTCCTGCCCAACACGCGGAGGACATTGTGATCCTCTCAAATCTCGTTCCAATTCCGGAGATGCTGTTGATCGTCGGACGAACAGAAGCTGATCTCGTCCGCGTAGCTCAAACCTATTTCGCAGTAACCAGAATGTTCCGTATCGACCGACTTCTCTCCGGCACTGAGCGGGTTTCTGCTGCTGACCACTACGAGAGCCTCGCCCTGGCACGTAACCGAGAGCGAATCTCAGCGTCGCGTAGAAATATCACGATCGCGACATTGGTAACCCATCCTCTTGAGAAGAACCCTGTAAAAGCTTGGTCTGCAGAAAACCAGGATGGAATTGACAACGTTGTGAGCGAATTGACTGCCTTGACCGAAACAACAGACCTGAATCTGTCAAAAGTGACTGTGGCCGCCGGCCTACTCGATGATTTAGAGCTCGGAACATCATGACAGAGGTGTCAATTCGGGAAGCCAGGACTAGCAGATGACCTCATCATACCCGGCGTCGTCCGTGGCACGTCGAGCCGTCTGGAGCTGGATGATTTTTGACTGGGCCGCACAGCCGTTCTTTACCGTCGTGGTCACATTTGTCTTCGGACCCTATTTTGTGTCCCGCCTGACTGAAGACCCGGTATCGGCGCAAGCCGCGTGGAGTAATATGGCGACGATTGCATCAATCGTCATCGCCTTGCTCTCTCCCATCCTCGGATCAATTGCTGATCAGTCCGGGCCACGTAAGCCGTGGATCGCCTGCTTTGCATCTTTAAAGATCATCTGCCTGCTGCTTCTTTGGTTTGCGGCGCCCGGTTCAGCATTAATTTACCCACTGATCCTGATGATCTTCGCCTCAATAAGTGCCGAATTCTCTATTGTGTTCAATGATTCCATGATGCCGCGATTGGTGGGCCCCGATGATATCGGTCGTATCTCAAATATCGCCTGGGGCCTCGGCTATCTGGGAGGAATGGCTGTCCTTGTCCTGGTGGTCGCATTTCTCGCTGGTAATCCGGAAACCGGATTGACAGTGATTGGAGTTCAGCCCCTCTTCGATCTCAATCCTGCATTGGGTGAAGATGCGCGCATCACAGGTCCGATTGCCGCTTTGTGGTATCTCGTATTCATTCTACCGATGTTTTTCTTCACTCCGGACGCAGCTAAGGGCGTATCATTACGCAAAGCCATACGAACTGGCCTGATCGAGTTGTCCGGTACCATCAAGGAACTGCGACAGCGTAACGGGATTGCAAGGTTTCTATTTGCCCGCATGCTGTATCAAGATGGCGTGAACGGCTTGCTTATCCTTGGCGGTATCTTCGCCGCTGGAATGTTTGGTTGGGCAACAAACGAGATCGGTGTCTATGGTATTTTATTGAACGTCATTGCGATATTTGGGTGCTTTCTTGCGGGACACCTCGATCGTCGGCTTGGATCCAAAATCGTCGTCGTCGGCTCTCTTGCCGTACTGTTGGTCGCCACAGTGGGCATTATTTCCACCGGGCCGGGCTTCATGCTCTTCGGGCTGCTGTCGCTGTCTCAAACCGACAGTGGAGGGCTGTTTGGTACAGCTGCTGAAAAGGCATATGTCGTATTTGGCCTGCTGATCGGAATTGCGTTCGGACCAGTACAGGCTTCATCACGCTCCTACCTTGCTCGAAGCGTTGATATCGAAGTTTCTGGCCGCTACTTTGGTATCTATGCTCTTTCGGGACGAGCTACGAGCTTCCTGGCGACCCTTGCCTTTTCGATAACTACGTATGCGACAGGCGCGGCCAGATTCGGCATGGCCACTCTCATTCTGTTTCTCGGCGCGGGCTTGCTGATTTTGATCGCGACACCCTATCCGGCCGGACGGCCAAACAGAGTGTCGTAACTCTGATCAATGCCGAAAATGGCGCATCCCGGTAAAGACCATTGCGACACCATTGGCATCTGCGGCATCGATGACCTCCTGGTCACGTATTGACCCACCCGGTTGGATCACAGCACTCGCGCCAGCTGCAATTGCCGAAAGGAGCCCGTCAGCAAACGGAAAGAAAGCTTCGGAGGCGACCGCCGATCCTTTTGTCATCGGTTCCGACCAACCCATGGCGGTAGCTGCTTCTTCTGATTTCAGTGCGGCGATACGTGCCGAATCAATCCGACTCATTTGCCCAGCGCCAATCCCTGCGGTTTGCCCATCCCTGGCATAAACGATCGCATTTGACTTTACATGCTTGGCCACCTTGTAGGCAAATTTCATATCGTCAAGCTCGCGCTCTGTCGGAGCTCGCCTTGTAACAACACGCAGATCCACATCTTCAATCATGCCGTTGTCCCGGGTTTGGATAAGGAGTCCACCAGATACTGACTTGGCAATGATCCCCCGTGACCGGGGATCGGGCAGCCCACCGGTTTCCAACAACCGCAAATTTGGCTTCTTGGCGATAATTGCCTTTGCTTCTTCTGAAATCTGCGGGGCGATAATCACTTCTGTGAACAATTTGACGATCTCTTCAGCGGTCTCGCCATCCAGCAGCTGATTGAGGGCGATTATACCCCCAAAAGCCGATGTAGAATCACAGGCAAGCGCCCTCAGATATGCATCCCTCAGGGTAGAACCTGTTGCTACACCGCAAGGATTTGCGTGTTTGATGATTGCGCAGGCTGGTCCACTATCCGGTGAGAACTCGGCCACCAGCTCAAAAGCGCCGTCCGTATCATTGATATTGTTATAGGAAAGCTGCTTGCCCTGCAGGAGCCTGGCGGTCGCCACTCCCGGGCGATTCTCCCCAGTCACATAAAAGCCAGCGCTCTGATGCGGATTCTCCCCATAACGCATCTCTTCCTTCAAGATGCCGCCAAGCGTTCGGTAACGTGGAATTTCGATATCAAGGGAATCGGCGAACCAGTTGGAGATCGCAGAATCATACGCGGCCGTGCGAGCATACGCTTTCGCAGCAAGCTTCTGTCGGAAAGCATAGGCCGTCTGACCATTGTTGGTACGCAGCGCTTCAACAAGTGCTGGATAGTCCGTTGGATCAACAACAACTGCGACATAAGCATGGTTCTTTGCGGCCGCTCGTATCATTGCAGGCCCGCCAATATCGATATTCTCCACGGTCGTGGGGTAGTCCCCACCGGCCATTCGAACCTCTTCAAAAGGATAAAGATTGACAATAGCAAGGTCGATGCCGCCAATTCCATGTTCCTTCATTGCATCCCCATGCTCGGAATCGTCACGAATGGCGAGCAGACCGCCATGCACTTTAGGATGCAGTGTTTTCACTCGACCATCCATAATTTCAGGAAATCCGGTGATCTCCGAAACGTCGGTCACAGCCAGTCCCGCGGCTGCGATCGCCTTATGCGTCCCACCAGTTGAAAGAAGCCGTATTCCTTGTTCTGCGAGCACCTGTGCCAACTCCACTATGCCAGTTTTGTCCGAAACCGACAGAAGAGCTGTGTGGATTTTCACATGGTCGGGAGCAGGGATTTTTTTGGATATGACGGCCATCGACTTCTCCTGGAAATACGCGCGCGGGGCGCAACGGCGGTTGTGGCCGCGTTAGCATAGCTCTCCCGAAGAAGAAACGTCTATTCCTCGCGTCGCAGTATCCATCTGATTTCGGAAACTTGTGGAGGGGAGAACTCGATAACCAGTTGTTGGCTCGCGCGCAGTCCCGACGCGTCAGCAAAGAAGATGTCATCTTCGATCACAACCATTAGGCCCGGAGAACAAAAATACCACGTCTCAGCATCCGGTGCGACGAGCAGCACGGTCTCAGGATCCTTTCGCGAGAGATTGATTGACGGATGTACATGGAAGCGCGCAGTTGCAAGTACTGGCTTTGCAGTACCTCGCCCACCTTCTAACTGAGAAATGCAGTCACGCCCCTTGATCTTGTTTCCCTTGTTGCTGAGTATAATTTCACGTTCATGATGGTAGCCGAATGACCGTAGATAGCCATCATGCACGGCACGAAGGCAATCATTACCATGAGCATCATCCCTTCGCTCCATGGCGACGTTGGTAATGCCGGCCCGGATGGAAGCACCACAAAGAGGCGATCGGATTATCCGACTGGAAGACGTTTCGTTAAGGGTGACCGTCGAATGGGCACCCGTAGAGCGGGCAAGTTGCCGGTAGTCGCGGGAAGCCAGCTTTGGAGTACCAGAGTTGACAATAAAGCGGTAGCGTCCCGCCGACATTTCGAACGCCAGGCATCCAGCATGAGATCGTTGCGACAACTCCGGCGAACGCGGCTTTCCCGTATCGACTATAACGGTCACGTCCCCGGCCGAGAGCCGCTGATAATCCATATGCGGGAGCGACTTGAATGGTTTACCTGCCGACTCATCATAATGCAGTACGGCCATCAATTCTGATGCGGGTGTCGACGTTGCACCGTTGAATAGGGCAAGGTCGCCATCCTGGTGCCTGAAGAACCGCAAAGCCGGATACATTCGATCCACTGCCGAAATAAGCTTCGGTGGCACATCATGGCCGAGATTTATATATGTTTGACGCAGCGGTAGTAGATCCAGCAGTAGATCCAGGTTGACGCGCGGATTACGTGAAACATGACCACCATCAGGAAGGATCTGGCGCTCCAGTTCGCGATCAAGTCGATTGCCTTCGCGTCGGATATGCGCTGTACGTGATGGCATCGATACGGAAGCCATCGCCAATGCAATCCTGATGCGTAAGAGGGTTTCATCCATTGGCAAGCCACGGACAATCCGCCGGAGATAGCGTACCTGATATGTCAGGCTTCTCATGAACCGGCGGTAGAATCCCGCATCTGCCCCCTGCAAAACCACTGTCGAGTGCGACAACCATGCGATCAGTCGCTCAGCCACCACATTAGGCTGCCAAGCAACTCCGTTGATGCGGCGACCATGGTGCGTCATCCAGCTCGCAACGAGCCATCGGGCATGGGCACAGGCCTGATCCGTACGCTCTGCGCGAACATGGCGCAACCAGGCAAAGGAATGGAGTCGCTCAGTGAATGCACGAGAAGATTCCTCGATGACGAAAGGTGACTGCCCGTCCGTGTCAATCATTGTACCAGCAAGCGCATATCGCCCGCGGGTAATCTCCTCGGCCACGAATGGATCAATAGCCCGAAGATCTGTTGGTGCAACCAGTAGCCGGTCTGGTACTGACTTCGGAAATGGCGTTAGCACCAAACGCAGACCAGCCGTACGCCGATAGAGCCGACGTCCGATTTCCCGCAAACCGAACGCAAGCAACCGTCGGCGAACAGCGAGCTGCATGATCAATATGAAACACTCCGCAGGAGCAAATATCCATTCCGTCGGAAAGGATCGCCCATTAGTCTATTCGAATACAATCAACCGCCATGGTAAAGAAATGCTTACTTGCGCCGGAGAACACTTGCAAAGAAGCCGTCCAATCCACCGGTGAAGCCATCTGTTTGCGGTATCATTGCAGGCGTGGTGCGGAATTCTCCTACCGTTGAGATCGCATTCTCGAGGCCCGGCCAATCCTCCGGATTCACTGGCACACGCTCGATGCTGTCGTTCTCAGCCAGTATATCGGCCACGACTTGCTCGCCTTCCAAGGGATCGAGTGAACAATTCGAGAAAACAATGATCCCTCCTGGTCGCACGAGCGAAACTGCATGCCGCAGCATCGTTGCCTGCACCGTGGCAAGCTTGGCGATGTCTTCCAATCCCTTTGTCCAAAGCACATCTGGATGGCGGCGAGTCGTTCCAGTCGACGAGCAAGGAGCGTCCAGCAGGACGCCATCCAATGGGTCTTCCGGAGTAAATGCGAAAAGGTCGCCTTGAACCAGTTGTGCAGACAACTGCAACCGATCTAGGTTTTCTTTTAGCCGTTTGAGCCGATTGGCTGATTGTTCCACTGCAATTACATTTGCTCCACCGACCACAAGTTGTGCCGTCTTACCGCCTGGAGCAGCACAAAGATCCGCAATCCGCTTTCCCGCCATATCGCCGAAAAGCCTTACAGGGATGCTTGCCGCAGCATCCTGGATCCACCACGCGCCCTCATGATAACCCGCTAAGGTCGTGATGGGCCCATCAAAAGACGGAAGACGAATACTACCGGTCGGCAATAGTCTCCCCCGCAATTGTTGTGTCCAGAAGTTAGGATCAGACTTGATGGTGAGATCAATGGCGGGAGGGATAAGCTGACCTTCGATAATCTTGCGGGCGTTGTCTGATCCATATACCTCGGTCAGGCGATGAAGAAACCAGGTCGGAACTGGTGAGATTAAGGCGGTTCGGTTCGCAATCTCCTGCCTCTCGCGTACTAACCGGCGCAGAACTGCATTCACAAGCTTTGCAAAGCGACGGGTCCGTGGATCTCGATTTGCCTGTTCGACGGCAACATCCACAACAGAGTGCTCAGGCACATCGAGATGCATGATCTGGGCCGCAGCGGTGACAAGAATGTAGTGGAGTGTGCGTGCACCTTCCGGCAAAGGCGTGTCCAACAACATGCCAATAGAGGCTTCAAGGCGCGGCAAGTATCGCAGGGTCGTTAAGAGGATTGCCCGGACAAGTGAGCGATCGGAATCGTTCAGCTGCAGGTAAGCCGGATTGCCATGAACTGGATCCAGCATTCCATCAAGTGAAATCTTCTTCTCCACTACTGCTGCGAGCAGTTTTGACGCAACTGTGCGCGTCTCAAGTCCAGCTTTTTTGGGGGGATGGACCCCGCTTGCTCGGGTCCGAGGCTTCTTCTTTGAGGATTCTCTCAATGACTTATGGGGTGGTTTCTCGTGGTTCAAGACCAAGGTCCCTTACGCGGATCGGATGGACCGCGACGCCAACCAGAATCTGGAACGCTGCGAGCGGTTCGCGTCGCTCTAGCAGTACGGACGTCTAACGTCGACCCACCGGAACCAATCTCTGCCGCCATTTGCTTCAGGGCCGCAATCCGATTGTCAGTGTTCGGATGTGTCGAGAACAAGCTGTCCATTCTCTCGCCCGACAGGGGATTAATGATGAACATATGCGCGGTAGCTGGATTCCGCTCTGCATCCTCGTTGTGGATCACCTGGGTGGCACCGGCGATCTTTCCAAGAGCCGACGCAAGCCAGAGCGGCTGACCACAAATCTCGGCGCCTCGTCGGTCAGCAGAATATTCCCGGGTGCGGCTTATGGCCATTTGTACCAGCATCGCTGCAAGCGGCGCTACAATCATGGCAATCAGTACACCCAGAAAACCGAATGGATTATTATTGCGATTTCCGCCGAAAAAGAATGCGAAATTTCCCAGCATCGAGATCGCACCGGCAAGCGTCGCGGTAATGGTCATCGTCAGGGTGTCCCGGTTTTGAATATGCGCAAGCTCATGCGCCATGACGCCTGCAACCTCTTCAGGTGTTAGCCTCTGCAGAAGTCCTGTCGAAGCGGCAACAGCAGCATTGTCCGGATTGCGACCGGTGGCGAATGCGTTGGGCTGCGGGCTTTCATAGACATAAACCTTGGGCATGGGCAGACCGGCGTTGGCGGACAGTTCCCGAATCATATGAAAGAGTTCCGGTGCATTCCGATCGTCTGCAGCCTGGGCTCGATAGGCCGAGAGGACCATTCTGTCTGAATTCCAGTAGGAGAAAAGGTTCATTCCCGCGGCGATAAGAAAGGCAATCATCATGCCGCCGCGGCCCCCGAGCAGATAACCAACTCCCATGAATAGTGCCGTCATGAAAGCAAGAAGCATGGCGGTACGGATCACATTCATTGCCGGTCTCCAAAAAACGAAGGCTTTATTGCCCCTGTTGGACGAACTATGATGTGGTTTATCAAATCCTTGTTTTCAATATTCCGCATATCGGAGACCGTGATGCACAGCCCGGATAACGACAACAGCAGCGAAGTCCCTGACGTAGCAGGACCAGAAAAGCAACTTCCACCAGCCGCGAAGCGCGCGCTGGAGGAAGCGCAGAAACGTCATAATGCCAGAGTCCAGGCCGAGGTTCCAATTGAAGTCGGAGGTCGCGGTGGCGCCGATCCAGCACGCTTTGGAGATTGGGAGATCAACGGCCGCGCGATTGATTTCTAATCTTCGAAGATCTGGCCTGACAGAAGTAAAAAATTGGACCCAACCAGGATAGGAACTGGTGTTTCCGGAGTGTCTTCGATCGCCGCAAACGATCATATCACGTGGCGAATGACCGTTAGTCAGCAGGTAGGTTGGGACCGCCACATATCTGAAGCGGCCCCTAGCTGATCAGCCCGATTTATTTTGGCGGTTCTCGATCAGTTCATCAACGACACCAGGGTCTGCAAGTGTGGAGATATCGCCAAGCGAGCCGAAATCGTCCTCGGCAATCTTGCGAAGAATGCGTCGCATGATCTTTCCAGAGCGGGTTTTCGGAAGACCGGCAGAGAACTGGATCTTGTCTGGGGTCGCGATCGGACCGATTTCAGTCCTGACGTGTTTGACGAGATCCTTGCGTAGTGTTTCGACATCGTCGGCTTCATGCCCGGACATCAGCGTGACGTAGCAATAGATCCCTTGTCCTTTTACGTTGTGCGGATAGCCAACAACGGCAGCTTCAGACACGAGTTCGTGCGAAACCAAAGCAGACTCGACCTCTGCGGTCCCAAGCCGGTGACCGGAGACGTTGAGAACGTCATCGACACGACCGGTGATCCAATAGTAGCCGTCCTTGTCACGACGGCAGCCATCACCAGTGAAGTATTTACCCTTGTAGGTGGAGAAATACGTCTGCACGAATCGCTCATGATCGCCATAAACTGACCGCATCTGCCCCGGCCATGAATCTGCAATACAGAGATTTCCGTCTGCAGGACCCTCTAGGACGTTACCATCATTGTCCACTATCTCAGGTATGATCCCGAAAAAGGGCACCGTTGCTGAGCCGGGCTTCAAGTCGGTCGCCCCAGGGAGCGGTGTAATCATATGTCCACCGGTCTCAGTCTGCCACCAGGTGTCGATTACGGGGCAACGAGCATCGCCCACAACGTGGTAGTACCATTCCCATGCTTCGGGATTTATCGGCTCACCCACGGTACCGAGCAAGCGCAGGCTGGAGCGAGAAGATCGCGTGACGAATTCGTCACCGGCGCCCATTAGCGAGCGGATGGCAGTCGGTGCGGTGTAGAAGATGTTGACCTTGTGTTTGTCAATCACTTCCCAGAAGCGACCCTGGTCTGGAAAATTCGGCACGCCCTCGAACATGAGGGTTGTCGCGCAATTCGCTAACGGGCCGTAAACGATGTAGGAGTGGCCAGTAACCCAGCCGACATCAGCTGTACACCAGTAAATTTCGCCATCCTTGTAGTCAAAGACATATTCGTGCGTCATGGCAGTGAACACGAGGTAACCACCAGTTGTATGCAGAACGCCTTTTGGCTTGCCGGTTGAGCCGGACGTATAAAGAATAAAAAGCGGATCCTCCGCCTTCATTTTTACAGGCTCACAATGCGGCTTCACCGTGGCCATTTCCTGATGGTACCACAGGTCGCGACCGGAAGCCCACGCCACTTTCCCGCCGGTGCGGCGTACAACAAGCACGTTCGAGACCGTCGCAAACTGTCGTGCAGCAATATGGATCGCCTTGTCGGTATTCTCCTTTAATGGCACGGGCTTGCCACCACGCACACCCTCGTCGCAGGTAATGACAAAGCTTGACTGGCAATCGACAATGCGGCCAGCGAGTGCTTCGGGAGAAAATCCGCCGAAGACGACTGAATGAACCGCTCCAATACGGGCGCAGGCCAACATCGCGTAGGCTGCTTCCGGGATCATCGGCATGTAGATTGTGACCCGGTCACCTTTCTTGACACCATTCTTCTTCAGCACGTTGGCCAAGCGGCAGACGTGCTCATAAAGTTGGTTGTAGGTGATTTTCTTATCAACGTACGGGTTATCGCCTTCCCATATAATCGCAGTCCGCTCACCGTGCGTCTTCAAGTGTCGGTCAATACAATTATAGGAAACGTTGGTCTGACCGTCCTCGTACCATTTAATCGAGACTTTGCCCTTGAAGGATGTGTTCTTCACCTTTGTATAGGGCTTGTACCAGTCAATGCGCCTGCCATGCTTGCCCCAGAACTTATCGGGGTCCTCGACGCTTTCCTCATACCACTTTTGGTATTTCTCATTGTCAATCAGCGCCTGCGCCTTGACGGCCCGTGGCACAGGATAGACATTCTCGGACATGGTCTCCTCCCTATCTGAAACATTCAACACCGGAGATCGCTCTCTGGCATATCTCGTATTCTTAACACCTGACGCAGGTGCATCAATTAGACAAACGGGTCATTCCCATCGATAATTGCAATTTAATCTCAAACTGTTTATAGACCGTGCGATTTTCCGGAAAATTGTGCTAATACCACGGCCCGCGACACCGGCGCGGCGGACAGAGGAACTATACCTATGGCTCAACAATTGCTAATGCCGAAAGCAACCGCGGTCTGGTTGGTCGACAACACTGCACTTTCCTTCGATCAGATCGCGCAGTTCTGCAAGCTTCATCCGCTCGAAGTGAAGGCGGTTGCCGATGGCGAGGCGGCGCAGGGTATCAAAGGGCTTGACCCAATCGCGACGGGACAGTTGTCACGCGACGAAATCCAGCGCGGGGAAGAAGATACCAATTATAAACTCAAACTCTCCGAGCCAAAAGTCAGAGTTCCAGAATCAAAGCGTCGGGGCCCGCGGTATACACCAGTCTCCAAACGCCAGGACAGACCAAATGCCATCCTGTGGCTGGTTCGCAATCATCCCGAACTGAAGGACGCACAGATTTCTCGGCTCGTTGGCACCACAAAGTCGACAATTGAGCAAATTAGAGATCGTACCCACTGGAATTCTGCAAACCTGACCCCGATGGATCCCGTTACGCTTGGTCTTTGCAGTCAGATCGATCTTGATCTGGAGGTTGAGAAGGCTTCCAAGGGACGTCCATTACCAAGTGCAGAAGAGGTTGGCGCGACCCTGCAGTCGGCAACCGAGACCGAAAACCTAAATGCAGATTATCGCGGCGCGCGCGAAGAGGAGAAGGAAATCGACGCCGATGCCGTCTTCGCCAAGCTAAGCTCATTGAAGTCATCTTCGAGCGACAAGGACGACAACGAGGACGAAAACTTCTGACAGAGATTCTTTAGGTTTGCGTTCAGACTTGCCTGAAGCCCGCCAATTGGCGGGCTTATTTCATTTATGTTGAAATGCACAACTATCGTCAGCGAACGTGTCACGCCGCCTTTAGCGTTGCATCAAGTGGGATTTCGACGTCAATCTCGAGAATTGATACGGTTTCATCGCGATCAACCTTTATTTTGACCTTATCATTGTCGAGTTGAACATGCTTGGCAATAACTGCCAGGATCTCCTCCCGCAACACCGACACCAAGTCCGTGCTCGACGCTGCACGCTCATGGGAAAGAAGGACCTGCAACCGTTCACGCGCCATTGGTGCAGACCGTTGCTTGCGAAACAAATCAAAAATGCTCATGCGGCCTTCCTTCCGAAGATTTTGCCGAGAAGTCCGCGCTTCTCACCTGGAATGGTGATCGGCAAGACCTCGCCGGTCAATCGGCGAGCGGCATCGAAATATGCCTGGGCAGGTGCACTGCGAGCGTCAGCAAGAGTAACGGGCGCTCCGATATTGGATGCACGGAGCACATCCATACTTTCAGGAATTATGCCAAGAAGAGGGATGGAAAGGATTTCCAGCACATCCTCAACCTTGAGCATGTCGCCGCGATCGGCACGCGCACCGTCATAGCGTGTGAGAAGTAGATGCTTTTCCATACGTTCACCACGCTCTGCCTTTAGTGTCTTGGCATCGAGCAGGCCGATGATGCGGTCAGAATCGCGAACCGACGAGACTTCAGGGTTTGTGACCACAACGGCAACATCGGCATGGCGCATGGCAAGTGTAGCACCCTGTTCGATCCCGGCGGGACTGTCACATATGACCCAGTCGAAGTAGTTTTTCAGCTCGCCGATTACGCTTTCGACCCCGGCTGGCGTTAACGCATCCTTGTCACGCGTTTGGGAAGCCGGGAGCAGAAAGAGGGTCTCGATTCGCTTGTCTCGGATCAACGCTTGGGGGAGCTTGGCATCGCCTTGAATAACGTTGACAATATCGTAGACAACTCGACGTTCGGCGCCCATCACGAGATCAAGATTGCGTAGTCCGACATCAAAATCGACAACTGCAACTTTCTCGCCCTTCTGGGCGAGAGCCGCACCAAGCGCGGCCGAGGAAGTCGTCTTTCCGACCCCGCCTTTACCCGATGTCACTACAATGACTTTGCCCATCGCTTTTCTCCTGTTTTGCCGGCTCGTAAGCTCAGGCGAGTGTCTCTGCCATGATAGTTTCGTTTTCCAACCAGAGTTGGACAGGCTGTCCTCTCAGGCTTGGTGCCATGTTTTCCGCAACCTGGTAGATTCCGTCGATGGCCAGCAACTCCGCCTCAAGCTTCCGACAGAAGATTTGCGCCGATGCATTGCCGACAGACCCCGCCATAGCCCGACCTCGAAGAGTCCCGTAGATATGCACTGACCCTCCGGCAATCACCTCCGCACCTGACGCAACCGATCCGATTACAGTGACATCTCCTTCCGGGAAGATGACTGATTGGCCCGATCGGATAGGTTCACGAATAATAATAGATTGCAGCCCGGGTCGAGGTTCGACTGCTGTAACGGACTTGATATCCGAATCAGTTGTTTCTGGCCTGGGCTCCTTCGCCATCGCGTCTTCCGACACTGGCCTTCCACCTTTTAGCGCCGGCGGCATACCGGGACCGAGCAGGGAATGCCGTGCGCCTTCTATGCCCATGATGCTCACATTGCGCTCAGCAAGTGTCGCCAGAAGCTCCTTAAGTTCCCCACGATCGATGGCGAGGTCTGTGACATCGAGTACAATCGGCCTTCCGAGAAAGAAACCGGCTGATCTGGAAGCAAGATTGTCAAGCCGGATGAGCCAGTCATCAAGCGGCAGGTCGGGGGATAGGACAACCGCAAGAAAAGAGCGGCCTTTGATTCGGATGGAGCGAGCGTCTGTTAGCACTTTGGTCATCTACGTAAAGAAATCGTTGTCCCGGTGTAGTGGTGACATGGTTAACAAAGGGTTAACGCTAGCCCTACAAAGATTAAGAGCCGGGGGGATCAGTAAAAAAGGCCGCAGCTTCCAGCGCAACCTCACCTTCATTCCAGCTATCGACGCTCTACGCTCTATGCCGCCGACGCTTTGGCATATCCTTTGGCTTTCAAGATTTCCGTAATCTCGTCCAGGATGACCGGATCATCAATTGTCGCCGGCATTTTCCATGGTAGGCCATCGGCGATCTTCTGCATCGTTCCCCGCAAGATCTTGCCTGAACGGGTTTTTGGCAATCGCTTTACGACCATCACCGTACGAAAGGCAGCCACTGGCCCGATTTCTTGCCGGACAAGGTCCACGACTTCCTTCTCTATGGATCCTTCTTCACGTGAAACATTATTCTTGAGAACGAGGAAGCCGCACGGTATTTGACCTTTCAGCGAGTCCGCAATCCCCACCACAGCACATTCCGCCACATCCGGATGCATGGCACAGACTTCCTCCATCGCCCCCGTGGACAGGCGGTGACCCGCACAATTGATGATATCGTCTGTTCGCGCCATCACGAAGAGATATCCGTCTTCGTCAATCATGCCCGCATCGGCAGTCTTGTAATAGCCCGGAAACTCGTTCAGGCAGGCTTCGCGAAAGCGATCATCGGCCTCCCAGAAGGTTACAAGGCACCCAGGAGGAAGCGGCAATCTGACAACAATGTTGCCAAGCGAGTTTGCTGTTACAGGATGTCCCGCATCATCCAGAACTTCAATCTCATAGCCGGGCATTGGTTGCGTGGGAGATCCGGGTTTGAAAGGCAGCAGCCCGAGGCCCATCGGATTGCCAACCATTGGCCATCCCGTTTCGGTTTGCCACCAGTGATCGATCACCGGGACGTTCAGTGTCTGTTCCGCCCACTTCAGGGTTTCGGGATCGGCTCGCTCGCCAGCCAGAAACAGGGCACGCAACCCGGAGATATCAAACTGCTGAACGAGTTCTCCTGCGGGATCATCACGACGTATGGCCCTGAAGGCCGTTGGTGCAGTGAATAGGACCTTCACATCATACTCGGAAACAATCCGCCAATAGGTCCCGGCATCAGGTGTTCCAACAGGCTTTCCTTCAAACAGGATTGTCGTATTACCGGAAAGAAGCGGACCATACACTATGTAGGAGTGGCCAACTACCCAGCCGATATCCGAAGCCGCCCAGAAGACTTCTCCCGGTTTCACGCCATACAGATTATCCATAGTCCAATGGAGGGCTGCCATATGCCCCCCATTGTCGCGCACGACGCCTTTTGGCTGACCAGTCGTGCCGGACGTGTACAGCACATAGAGGGGGTCCGTTGCAGCCACGGACACACAGTCAACGACAGTGCCTTTCATTTTCTCGACTTCAACGGCCTGTCGGAGATCAATGTCTCCGTGTTCGCGACGAAGTATGGCGGGCATCTCGTCGCGTTGCAGGATCAGAGACGCATCTGGCCTCACCTTTGACATATCCAGTGCTTGATCTAGAAGCGGCTTGTAAGCCACTATGCGTCCTGGCTCCAGGCCACAGCTTGCACTTACAACGACCTTCGCTTTGCTGTCGTCAATTCGAGCGGCGAGTTCATGTGCTGCAAAACCGCCGAAAACCACAGAGTGAATCGCACCGAGGCGGGCGCAGGCGAGCATCGCGAAAACGGCCTCAGGCACCATCGGCATGTAGATGATTACCCGGTCGCCTTTTTCTACACCCTGATTACGAAGAACTGCGGCCAGCGCCTGTACCTCCACGAGCATCTGGTCGTAGGTGTAAACCTTTTTCACTCCATTCATGGCACTATCGAATATTAATGCCGCTTGCGCGCCGCGTCCCGATCTCACATGACGGTCAATGCAATTGTAACAACTATTGGTTTCGCCACCGATAAACCAGCGCCCGTAGACGCCCTCGTCCTTGCTGAAAACCTTCTCAATTGGTGCGAACCAATGAAGCTTCCTGGCTTGCTGCAGCCAGAAATCCTCCGGTGCCGTCTGCCACTCACGGTAGACATCAAAATACGTGCTCTGCATCGGCTCCTCCCAAAGTCCCAGCCAGCCCTGGAAATTACCTTAGGATGATGCAGGAAGGTCTGGAAAGCCAGACTAAAGCGTTAATTGGCCTTAGCGATTGCCAAAAATTGCTGAACCAACACGCACGCTGGTCGCGCCGAACTGGATAGCTGTTTCGAAATCTCCGGACATGCCCATGGACATCTTCTCAAGCGCACATTGCTCGGTCAGTTTCGCGAGAAGCGCAAAATAGGGGCCCGGATTTTCTTCAACCGGTGGGATGCACATCAGGCCTTCAATTTCCACGTCGAGTTCCGACTGGCAGAATCTGACAAACTCGACGGTTTCCTTGGGCCGAATGCCGGCCTTTTGTGGTTCCAGCCCGACATTGACTTGAACATAAAGGCGGATCGAACGCTTCTGCTTCTTTATCTCGTTTGCCAGTGTACGCGCGATCTTCTCTCGATCCACCGATTCGATAACATCGAAGAGATTGACTGCATCCGCAGCCTTGTTGGACTGTAGCGGCCCAATGAGACGGAGTTCGATGTCGGGATACTCACGCTTGAGAAGTGGCCATTTTCCCTGGCTCTCCTGGACTCGATTCTCACCGAATATCCTTTGCCCGGCAACAATGACCGGTCGGATGGCGTCAGCATCGAAAGTTTTGGAAACGGCAACCAACGAAACAGATCCAGATGCCCGCTTTGCCTGCTGCTCTGCTGCTCTGATCCGCAACAACACGTCCTTCAGGCGCTCTTCCATCATACTGATACCTTTCTAGTGCAGGACCATCGATTAACGCGCGCATCTACCATTGCCAAGATGTGTAGGACATCGGTCCGAACTTTATGCTCTCGGGCCTCCGTTAAACTTGACGCTTGCGGGGTTTCATGATGAAGGTCTGAGTAATCCCTGTCTGCATTTTCCCGGAATATCATAGAAATGGCGAGTGAACGTTACAATCCACGCGAAGCCGAGCCGCGCTGGCAGCAAAAGTGGAACGATGCGAAGGTCTTCGAGACCGACAATACCGATCCGCGTGAGAAATATTATGTCCTGGAAATGTTTCCGTATCCGTCGGGTCGCATTCACATGGGCCATGTTCGCAATTATACGATGGGCGATGTCGTAGCCCGTTACAAGCGTGCAAGGGGTTACAACGTTCTCCACCCAATGGGCTGGGATGCCTTTGGGATGCCCGCAGAAAACGCTGCGCGCGACAATAAGGTCCACCCCAAGGAATGGACCTATCAGAATATAGCGTCGATGAAAGCTCAGCTGAAGGCTATGGGTCTGTCGCTCGATTGGTCGCGGGAGTTTGCGACCTGTGACATTGCGTATTATCATCGTCAGCAGCATCTTTTCCTCGATATGATGGAAAAAGGGCTCGTCTATCGCAAACTTTCGAAAGTAAACTGGGATCCCGTCGATCACACGGTACTGGCCAATGAGCAGGTCATCGAGGGCCGCGGCTGGCGTTCGGGTGCTCTGGTAGAGCAACGGGAGCTTGTACAGTGGTTTTTCAAGATCACCGACTTTAGCCAGGATCTGCTTGACGAACTGGAATCGCTTGAGCAATGGCCGGAAAAGGTCCGGTTGATGCAGAAGAACTGGATCGGTCGCTCGGAGGGCATGACCATCCGTTGGGATTTGGTGGCAAACACTTCACCAGGCGGTCATTCGGAAATTTCCGTCTATACCACGCGGCCAGATACGCTTTTCGGCGCTTCTTTTATCGCCATAGCAGCCGATCATCCTCTTGCCAGGGACGTCGCTTCCATCAATCCAGCTGCAGCAGGCTTTGTTGAGGAATGCCGACGCTACGGCACGTCGCTCGCGGCGTTGGAGACAGCCGAGAAGAAGGGCATAGATACGGGTATTCGCGTCAAGCACCCACTAGACCCGTCCTGGGAGTTGCCGGTCTACATCGCCAACTTCGTTTTGATGGAGTATGGAACTGGCGCAATCTTTGGCTGCCCATCGGGCGATCAGCGCGACCTTGATTTCGCTCGCAAATATGGCCTTCCCGTGGTTCCGGTCGTAATGCCGGCGGAGGCCGATAAGGCCAGTTTCAAGATTAGCGATACAGCCTATGATGGCGACGGTATCATGATCAATTCACAGTTTCTCGACGGCAAGACGCCAGAAGAAGCGTTTCAATTGGTTGCCGATCAATTGTCGCGTACAATGCTTCGCGATATGCCTCAAGCCGAGCGAAAGATTAACTTCAGGTTGCGTGACTGGGGAATTTCGCGTCAACGTTACTGGGGCTGCCCTATTCCAGTGATCCACTGTGAGGTTTGCGGCGTCGTGCCCGTACCCAAAAGGGACCTGCCGGTCAGCTTGCCAGATGACGTGACCTTCGATCAGCCAGGCAATCCGCTGGACCGACACCCCAATTGGCGTCATGTCGCCTGCCCGCAATGTGGGGTTGATGCTCGTCGTGAAACAGACACTATGGATACCTTTGTCGATTCGAGCTGGTATTTCGCGCGATTTACCGCGCCATGGGAGGATGCGCCAACGAATCCTGCCGCAGCTAATCACTGGTTGCCGGTCGACCAGTATATAGGCGGGATCGAGCATGCGATTCTGCACTTGCTTTATTCTCGCTTCTTCACCCGAGCAATGAAGGAAACTGGTCATGTCGATGTCGAGGAGCCATTCAAGGGACTCTTCACCCAGGGAATGGTCGTCCATGAAACCTACCGTCGTGGTCAAGGCGCCGCTGGCGAGTGGGTATCACCGGCCGATATTCATATTGAGGAGGTAGATGGAAACCGGCTGGCAACACTTCTGTCCACGGGCGAACAGATTACCATCGGTTCGATCGAGAAGATGTCTAAATCAAAGAAGAACGTCGTTGACCCAGATGACATCATCTCTTCTTATGGGGCAGATACGGCTCGCTTCTTCGTCTTGTCTGATTCTCCGCCCGACCGTGATGTCATCTGGTCTGAAGCCGGTGTTGAAGGTGCGCATAGGTTTACTCAGCGGCTGTGGCGGCTCGTTTCCGAGGCCGCAGCCAGCCTTGGTAAGACAGAGTCCGCGCCTGGCAGGCAAGGTGAGGGATTTGCGATCTCCCAGATGGCGCATAGGACCCTAAAAGCCGTCCAGGAAGACTATGATAAGCTCGCGTTCAACAGGGCTGTCGCACGCATTTACGAGATGGTCAATTCACTCTCCACGCCGCTGACACGGATTGCTAACGGTGAGGGAGATCTCGACTATCGGGCGGCGGTACGCGAGGCTACCGAGATTCTACTGCAAATAGTTGCACCAATGACTCCTCATCTCGCGGAGGAGTGTTGGGCATCGCTCGGAAATGACCGATTGCTAAGCCAAATGTCCTGGCCGCGGTATGATCCGCAGCTGGTTGTGGAGAATCATGTTACATTACCCGTGCAAATCAACGGGAAGAAACGCGGCGAATTGACAATAGCACGTGACGCAGCCCAAGATGCAGTCGAAGCCGCGGTCTTGCAGCTGGACGCTGTTCGCGCGGCGCTGGACGGTCGGGCTCCAAAAAAGGTCATCGTCGTCCCACAAAGGATCGTGAACATTGTCGTTTGACATCTTACACACCATCCGCACTGGGATCGCGATCGTAGTAGCTGTCCTTTTCGTGGTTACTTTGTCGGCCTGTCAGGTCCAACCATTGTATGCAGAGACCTCAGGAGTCAGCAGCCATCTGGCAGAAATCGGGTTTTCAGACCCGCGTAGCCGGGTAGGGCAAGAAGTTCGTAACCATTTGATTTTCTTAACTTCTGGTGGAAGTGGAGAGGCGTTAAGTCCGCGCTATAACGTTCAGTTGGCTGTATCTTCCGTCTATAACGATATCCTTGACGATGAAGACGCGAAAGGCCTGCAGCCAGGCCGTGTTATCGTGACGGGTACCTATTCACTATCGCGTATCAGCGATGGTGAGCACCTGAAGTCTGGCAGTCGTCGGGCAACATCTCTTCTGGATGTATCGCGCCAAGAGTTTGCCGAGATTAGATCCGTGCGGGATGCCGAGAACCGAGCCGCGCGCGAACTGGCCGAGTTTATTCGTGCCGACCTTGCCAGAGCGCTTGCGAAGGAACCATCGCCACAACCGTCATGGCAGAAATAAAATCGCATGAATTTGAACGTTTTTCCAAAAGAGCCAATGAGCTCTATCGGATCTTCGTTGTTTATGGACCGGACCGCGGGCTCGTGTCAGAAAGAGCAGCATTGCTCGTGAATAAGTCCGGTATCGCAAAGGATGACCCTTTTGCGACGCTGAAGCTCGACGCAGCTGACCTACTCAACGATCCCGGCCGGCTTCTCGACGAGGTCAACGCTCTTGGCCTCTTTGGTGGCGAAAAGCTGGTATGGCTGCGAAATACATCAAATGAGAAGGCTGTGGTGGATGCATTGCGGCATCTGTCTGAAGCTCCACCGCCGGTGAATTACCTGATCATTGAAGCTGGTGATCTGAAAAAGGGCACTGGCCTCCGCAAGATTGCGGAACCTTCCAGAAATATTGCGACGATACCCTGCTACGCGGATGACACTCGTGCGCTCAACGCGCTTATCGACCTCGTCCTGGCCGAGGATGGATTGAAAATCTCTCCCTCTGCTCGCCGTCGGCTTCTCGAGTTGATCGGTGGCGATCGCGTTGCCTCACGCAATGAAATCAGCAAGCTTGCCCTCTACTGTCGCGGTAAGGAAACGATAGAGGAAGATGACGTCGTAGCTATTATCGGCGACGCAAGCAGTGCATCAGTCGATGACGCCATCGACGCCATATTGATCGGAGATCTAGCCGCGCTCCGGCATGCCCTGCAAAAGGTAACCGCATCGAAGACACCGCTTTTTCTCGTTATGCAGTCCTGCTTGAGACAATTCCAGATGATGGAGTTGATGCGGGCAGAAATGGATGAAAAGGGTGCACAAGCTGCACAGATTACGCAAACATTTGGGCGGCGTATTCACTTCAAACGCAAGCCCATCATCGAGAAGGCATTGAGAAACTGGACCCTTGATGCCTTGTCGCGTGAGGCGGAACGGATACATTCAGCAATACTGGAAGGCCGCAAGAGGCAGACTTTAGAGGTTGATATTGCTTTTCAGACTTTAATGGTAATTGCACTGCATTCGAAGCGGGCGTATCGCCGGACCGCTGGCTAGTCAGCGCCGCTCAAGCAGCCTGCAGATTTCTTCAAGCTGCTCAAGGGTCTTGTAGCTGATGCGTACCTGTCCTGCTCCACCTTTGTGATTGATCCTGACCTCAAGGCCCAGGGCGTCCGATAAGGTCCGCTCCAACGCAAGAGTATCAGAATCCTTCTGCTCTTTCTTGGCAACATGCGGCTGCGATTGTGCCTTAATATCATTTTGAGCCAAGCGCTCGGCATCACGAACAGACATCCCTCTGGACACGATGGTTCGGGCTAATGCAGCTGGGTCCGAAGTGGTTATGAGAGCCCTTGCATGACCAGCGGAAAGTTCTCCTCCGGCAAGCATGCTGCGCACCGGCTCTGGTAGTTTCAACAGCCGGAGACTATTGGCTACATGACTCCGACTCTTACCTATGATCCCACCAAGATCATTCTGAGTATAGCCATACTCAGCAATCAGTTGATCGTATCCCAGCGCTTCTTCCAACGGATTAAGGTCGGCCCGCTGCACATTCTCAACAATCGCGATCTCCAACGCGGTCCGATCGTCAACATCGCGTACGATAACCGGGATCTCATGCAGGCCCGACAGTTGCGCCGCTCTCCACCGGCGCTCGCCAGCAATAATCTCGTAGCGATCTCCAATAGGTCGAACAACAACTGGCTGAACAATGCCATGCTGACGAACGGAGCTGGCGAGATCCTGAAGATCGTTCTCATCAAACTGTCTTCTCGGGTTTCGTGGATTTGGCCCCACATGCTCTATCGGAACCAATCGGTCCGGATTGACGCCGCGGGCCGATGATCCCACCGGCGAAGTGTGATCCATCTCACCAATCAGAGCTGCAAGGCCCCGTCCAAGCCGACGTTTAGAAGGATCGTCACTCATTCTCTTACCACCAATCTGTTATGCCGCCTTTCGCTGGCGCTCTCTTTGTATGACCTCGGAGGCCAGTTGCAGATAGGCCTGACTACCCGCACATTTGAGGTCATATAGAATTGCAGGCTTTCCATAGCTTGGCGCTTCGGACACTCGTACGTTTCGAGGAATTAGAGTGTGATACACCTTGTCTCCGAGAAAGGTTCGAACATCATTCACAACCTGTTGAGCAAGGTTGTTGCGCGAATCAAACATCGTAAGAACAATGCCTTGGATATCAATTGCTGGGTTCACGGTCTGACGCACTTGGTTCACTGTCTCCAGCAACTGACTCAGCCCTTCCAGCGCAAAGAACTCGCACTGCAGAGGAACGAGCACCGACTGCGCTGCTGCCATTGCATTCATGGTCAGAAGGTTGAACGAAGGCGGGCAGTCAAGAATTATGTATGAATATGGTGGAAGCGTTTCAGTCAGCGCGCGTTTTAGACGAAATACGCGATCCGGTTCCTGGGCGATCTCCATCTCGAATCCCAAGAGATCCATGGTAGATGGTATTATGGAAAGATTAGGGACTGCGGTTGGCAGAACTGAATGTTCGACGGAATGATGTCCCATCAGAAGGTCATACGAAGAAGTCGCTCTATCACGGCGGTCGATGCCGAGACCGGTACTCGCATTTCCTTGCGGATCCAGATCGATAATTAGGACCTGCTCGCCAATTGCGGCCAGAGCCGTCGCGAGGTTGATTGCAGTAGTGGTTTTACCAACACCGCCCTTTTGATTGGCTATCGTTATAATGCGACTACGATGGTTCATGCGGCACCCGATGACTGTGCAGGTCAATCCTTTGGCCGGAGCTCGCTGATCTCAAGGATCACTGAGTCGTTCTCGACGGCACTTTCATGTATTACCAGATCAAAATCCCAATCACCACGTGCATTATCCAGTTCGCGACGGTAATCCCGACCTTTATGAAGCAATGCTTTACATCGGCTGCCGACCATCCAGGGTGCACAATAGTCGAGAAGTGGTTTGAGTTCGGCCAGGGCTCGCGCCGATATCACGTCGCACGAAGGGATCCGCTCGGGAGCGTTCTCGATTCGCATCGGGTAAACAGAGCCTCGTGCCTGGCATTCCATGAGCGCTATTCGCAGGAAAGCTGCCTTCTTCTGATTGCTCTCCACCAGGTGGACCCATCCCTGCCCCGCCTCTGCAAGCATGATCGCAGTAATGATACCTGGAAATCCTCCACCAGAGCCCAAGTCAAGCCATACCGAGGGTTCCGGATGAAGCTGATGCAACTGTGCGCTGTCAGAGATATGTCGACTCCATGCTTCGCTAAGCGTCGACGGTGCAACGAGATTTATGCTCTTCGCCCATTTCTGGAAGAGTAGCACAAAGCGCTCCAGACGCTCTTGTGTTTCACGTGAAACACGCTTTCCGTTCAACTGCATCACTGGACTCGCGATGCGGGCTGGACGCGATGTCTACGAATCATTGCAAGGAGCAATGCGGTAGCGGCAGGGGTCATTCCCTCTATACGAGCAGCATGTGCCAAGGAGACGGGGCGTTGAGCCGAGAGTTTTGCCTTTAGTTCATTCGACAAGCCGGAGAGTTCGCTATAGTCAAATGATTCAGGAATGCTCAGGCTCTCATCGCGCCGGAGCACCTGTATGTCGCCATGCTGGCGTTCAAGATATACCGCGTATCCCGCTTCAATCTCCATAGCCGAGGAAACGAGGGGCTCCATTTCCATAAACTCGGGCCAGATACTCTTAATCTCTTCAATGCCAACCCCAGGATGTGCCAGAAGATCATAAGCGCTGCGCCTTTTTCCGTCATGATTCAGCTGCAAGCCATGTCGGCCGGCCTCATTCGGGCTCAATGAAACGCCTTGGAGCCTGTCACGCCATCGACGCAGATCATCCCGATACCGGGCAAAGCGATCGGCGCGTAACGAGCCCACTAAACCCAGTTCAATGCCTTGCGCCGTCAACCTTTCGTCTGCGTTATCAGCCCTGAGCGACAGGCGATACTCGGCTCGAGATGTAAACATGCGATAGGGCTCAGTGACGCCACGTGTCGTCAGGTCGTCGATCATGACGCCGATATAGGACGTCGCACGGCTGAACTGAACGGCTGGCTCGCCGCCTGCCCGCCGGCTGGCATTCAATCCGGCAACCAGCCCTTGGGCAGCCGCCTCTTCGTATCCCGTCGTTCCATTAATCTGACCAGCAAGAAAGAGTCCGGAAACGTTTTTCACTTCGAGCGTGGCATCAAGCTCCCGTGGGTCGACATGGTCATACTCAATGGCATACCCAGGTTGAATCAGACGAACGTTTTCGAGGCCTGCGATGGTCCTAATAAATTCATTCTGAACGGCGGCTGGTAACGATGTCGAGATCCCGTTCGGATAGACAGTGTTGTCGTCAAGACCCTCGGGCTCCAAGAAAATCTGATGTCCGTCACGTTCTCCGAACCGCACGATCTTGTCCTCTATCGACGGACAATAACGGGGTCCGACCCCTTCGATCTGGCCGGAGTACATTGCGGATTGGGTTATATTCTCTCTTATTATGGAATGAGTTGCTTCATTCGTCCGTGTTACGCCGCAGGAAATCTGGGGATTCCTAATCCGATCAGTCATGAAGGAGAATGGAACCGGTTTCTCGTCGGCATCCTGGCGGCCAATCGACTGCCAGTCGATTGTTGAACCATCCAGCCGCGCTGGCGTTCCGGTCTTTAACCTTCCTAGCTTGAGATTCAACCGTTGCAAAGTGTTAGAGAGTCCAAGAGAAGGTGCTTCACCTACCCGTCCAGCCGGTGTCCTTTCGGATCCGATATGAATAACTCCCCTAAGAAATGTTCCTGTCGTCAGAACCACCGCACCGGTCGACAAGAATCGCCCATCCGCGAGCATAACTCCCGTCACCAATCGCCCGTTCATGGAGATATCAAATGCGTCCCCTTCGACAATGGCGAGGTTGTCCAGTTCGAAAACCTCCTTCTGCATAGCCGTCTGGTAGAGCCGACGATCCGCTTGAGTACGGGGTCCTCGCACAGCCGGTCCTTTCCGCCTGTTGAGTAGTCTGAACTGAATACCGGAGGCGTCCGCCACTCGTCCCATTAAGCCGTCCAGTGCATCCACTTCGCGGACAAGATGCCCTTTGCCTAGTCCTCCGATGGCTGGATTACAGGACATGACCCCAATGGTCTCACGTGTGTGTGTTACCAAGGCAGTCCTTGCACCCCTGCGGGCAGAGGCGCTGGCAGCTTCACAACCCGCATGTCCGCCCCCGATAACAATAACATCAAATTTACTCATCTTCGTGTCGCTAGTCGTTATGTGTTTCACGTGAATCATTGGAATTCATTTGCCGATGCAGAACTGTGAGAAAATGACGTCAAGTAACTGTTCTACATCCACGTGTCCGGTAATGCGTCCAAGTGAGGCCGCAGCAATTCGCAGGTGTTCGGCTCTCAACTCGAGTTCAACTGCGTTTAATGCTGCATTCACCGAATCGGAAGCTTCTCGAAGTAACTCGATCTGCCGTTCTCGTGTAGGCACAGCTGATCCCGACCAGACATCGCGAATGCGAGAGAGTATGTGAGATCGTAACTCATTCAGTCCATCCCCGGATTTCGTCGAGATTAAGACATCATATCGCTGCGTGTGGGGTTTTCCGAGATCGCTCTTTGTACCAATATGCAGGACTTCCCCTTCGATCAAGTCAAGGTGGTCGTCTCGTGAGCCAATTTCCGACAATTGCAGGACAAGGTCTGCCTGTGCGATCATCTCATTTGCACGACGAACCCCCTCTCGCTCCACGACATCATCCGTGTTACGCAATCCGGCAGTATCAAACACGCGTACCAGATACCCCTCAATGTCGAGATCCACTTGCAGAACATCGCGCGTTGTACCTGCAATATCTGTAACGATGGCGACTTCGCGTTGAGCGAGCCGATTGATCAAGCTAGACTTGCCTGCATTTGGGGGCCCTACAATGGCAATCTTATAGCCACCACGAATGATTTCGCCTGTCTTGGCGGACACGACATGTTGCTCGAGTTCCCCAGCAATAGTTTCGATGTCACTCAGAACCGACGTATCGGCTGCTCCGGCAGCGTCCTCTTCATCGGCGAAGTCGAGTTCCGCTTCGATCATCGCCCGCACAAATGTCAGACGCCTGGCCCAGTCTTGATACAAATCGGATTGTCCGCCAAAACTTTGTTCGATAGCCAGACGTCGCTGCATCTCCGTTTCAGCCGCAATAAGTTCAGCAAGACCCTCCGCCTCAACAAGGTCAAGACGTCCATTTTCGAAGGCGCGGCGTGAAAATTCCCCCGCCTCTGCCAAACGGCATTGCTCGATCAACCCTATCTCTCTCAGGACGGCATTGACCACAGCCCTACTTCCATGGAGTTGCAGTTCGACAATGTCTTCACCTGTAAAGGAATGCGGCGAGGGAAAGGTCAGGGTCAGCGCACGATCGAGTATGAGGCCCGCTCGGTTTCTGATTGTGCGTAAACTTGCTAATCGTGGTTCTCCGGGTGGCGTACCGGTCAACAACTCAAGAACTGTAAATGCGCTTGGTCCGCTTACCCGCACCACAGCCACGCCAGCTGGCAACGTGCCACTTGATAGCGCATAGATTGTGTCTAACTGCGTGTCGCAATTTGTCACAGGGCATATCCAAAAACAATTAAGCGCCCGACGAGTACGCCGAGCGCTTCTTAGGAAGAATCCGGCTAATTATCAGGTGTTCATTGAATCGAAGAAGTCGCCATTGTTCTTCGTCTGTTTCAGCTTGTCGATCAGAAATTCGATCGCATCCGTTGTACCCATAGGGGCAAGGATACGTCGCAGAACAAAGATCTTCTGGAGATCCTGTCGAGGGACAAGGAGATCTTCCTTGCGCGTACCGGACTTCAAAATGTCCATCGATGGGAATATCCGCTTGTCGGCAACCTTCCGGTCTAGAACAATTTCGGAGTTGCCCGTACCCTTGAATTCTTCAAAAATCACTTCATCCATGCGACTGCCGGTATCGATCAGCGCTGTGGCAATGATAGTGAGTGATCCACCCTCTTCAATATTGCGGGCAGCACCGAAGAAGCGCTTGGGTCGTTGCAATGCATTGGCATCGACGCCGCCTGTGAGAACTTTCCCCGAAGACGGTACGACAGTATTGTAGGCTCGGCCGAGACGGGTGATGGAATCGAGAAGAATGACCACATCGCGCCCGTGTTCAACCAAGCGCTTTGCCTTTTCTATAACCATCTCCGCGACCTGGACGTGACGCACAGCCGGTTCGTCAAAGGTCGAAGAGACCACCTCCCCGCGCACCGATCGTTGCATATCGGTGACTTCTTCCGGGCGTTCATCAATCAGAAGAACGATCAGGTAGCATTCCGGATGATTGGCCGTTATCGAGTGTGCAATATTCTGTAGCAATACAGTCTTACCGGTCCGCGGCGGCGCAACGATCAAGCCACGCTGGCCCTTTCCTAGTGGTGCAACGAGATCAATAACGCGTGCAGACAGATCCTTGGACGTCGGTATGTCCAATTCCATCTTAAAGCGCTCATTAGGATAGAGCGGAGTCAGATTGTCAAAATGAACCTTGTGACGAATTTTCTCAGGATCGTCAAAATTGATCGTGTTGACCTTCAGAAGCGCAAAGTAGCGTTCACCTTCCTTAGGACCCCGGATGGGGCCCTCGACTGTGTCGCCTGTTTTAAGCGAAAATCTTCGGATCTGAGACGGTGATATGTAAATATCATCCGGACCAGGAAGATAGTTTGCGTTGGCAGAACGCAGGAAACCGAAGCCATCCTGCAAAACTTCCACAACCCCTTCTCCAATGATCTCGACGTCCTGGCTGGCCAATACCTTTAGGATCGCGAACATCAGTTCTTGCTTGCGCATTGTACTGGCGTTCTCGACCTCAAGCGATTCGGAGAATGTCAACAAATCCGTCGGAGATTTGCTCTTAAGTTCTTGAAGCTTCATTTCAGCCATGAAGGGACCACGTTAGATATAGAAAAGGGGAAGGGGCGTGCCGGTGAAATTCTCGCCGCGGATTATACCGGGGAGGAAAATGAATTACAGGCATGCCACGAGAAGAGATGATGACGAAAATAGCGAGTCATGTTCTCGCCCGCAAGTGGCTACGTGTAAATTAGTTGAGAAACCTGATTACCTTCAAAACGGCTTGACGATTACCAGGACCACAATGGCTATCATCAACAATGTGGGTACCTCATTCATCATCCGCCAATGGCCAGCTGACTTGCGAGGCCTGTCAGTGGCAAAATCGCGGACGGCTCGACTGAACACAAGGTGAACCACCGTCATCATGACCACGAGGGCGATCTTTGTGTGAAGCCAACCACCTCGGAATCCGTAGATATCCCATGCAAGATAAAGACCAAGGAGCCAGGTGATCACCATGGCAGGGTTCATGATGACTTTTAGCAGTCGCTGCTCCATCACTTTGAAGGTCTGCGACTGTACCGTCCCCAGCTCCGCGTCGGTGTGATAGATGAATAACCTCGGCAAATAGAGCAATCCAGCCATCCAGGAGATCACGGCCACTACATGAAGGGCCTTGATCCAGAGGACAAAATCTTCTGGTTGACCAAAGTACAATCCCACAATCAGAAGAACAACGGTCGTCAATGCGAGAGCTGCTTTTACCCTTGCCTTTCTTCCAGCGGGTTCTGAAACCTGCTGTTCATGGCGGTTCATTCTCTTATCCCTCTGACATGCTGAACCAACTCAGTTACAGTGGAAGGATCAGCATTCGGGGTTATTCCATGGCCGAGATTAAAAATTAAGGGGCCACCGCCAAGCGCCTGCAGGATCGCGTCCACACCGTCCTTGAGTGCCTGACCGCCAGCAACGACCTTCATTGGGTCGAGATTTCCCTGCACGGGCCCATCCTTCTGGAGTTCGCGAGCGAATGATAACGGTACAGACCAGTCGAGGCCGATTGCGTTCGCATCCGTACCTTGACGATATGACTTCAAGTTCATCCCGGCGCCTTTGGCAAAGGCGATAATCTTGGCATCGGGCCTTTCGGCGCGAACTGCACGTATCATTCGCCTAACCGGTCGAACTGCGTAGGTTTCAAATTCAGCCTCGCCCAAAACACCTGCCCAGGAATCGAATATCTGCACAGCCTCGGCACCCGCATCTATCTGCGCAATCAGATACTGCGCAGATACATCTGCAAGAAAATCCAGTAGCTTCTGAAACGCTGCGGGGTGCTGATAGGCAAAGAGCCGGGCAGGTGCTTGATCGGGCGTTCCGCGCCCGGCAATCATATATGTGGCAACAGTCCACGGGGCCCCACAGAAACCTAAAAGAGTGGTTTCCACCGGGAGCTCCTTGCGAAGGCGGAGAACTGTTTCCATCACGGGTGACAGATGGCGCAAAACTCCCTCAGAATTAAGGTTGGAAATGGCGCCAACATCGATCGGATCCATTTGAGGACCTTCACCCTCGACAAAACGCACATTGCGCTCCAAGGCATCAGGAATCACCAGAATATCCGAAAAAAGGATAGCTGCGTCAAAACCGAACCGTCGAATTGGCTGAAGAGTTACCTCTACAGCGTAGTCCGGTGTGTAGCAGAGGTTGAGGAAGCCGCCTGCCTTACTACGTATCTCCCGGTACTCGGGAAGATATCGACCAGCTTGTCTCATAAGCCAGATTGGCGGGGGATTAATCGTTCTTCCGTTTAGTACGTCAACGATCTTCCGGGATATGCCGGTCAAGTCGATACTCCTAAATAAAAAATGATATTTAGAAGTCTTTCTATTTCTTAGAGTCGGTGAGTATCAAGGATTAAAGACATTCCACAGGAAGCGCGACGATCAGTCACTCATTAGCCCAATCCAGAATAATACCGAGAAAAATTTAGGCATCTCTTTGTATGGGTTTATTTATCGTTTTATATCATATACTTATGATATTCAGCAGCATGAATAGTTTGTGGATAGCCTGGTGATGGTCCATCATCAATCGGCTGGACCCATGCTTGTCCACAGGTCACTGCAAAAGCTTTCCAGAATTTATCAAATGTGGAAAAGTCTGAGTTTATCCAGACCCCCGTAAGGGCGGCAGTCGAAAGCGCATGGTTTTCCCAAGTTATCAACAAAGGGTAAATTACAACGTGGAGAACCGTAAAAACTTCTTTCATCTTCATCTGATTTCTGACTCAACCGGCGAAACTCTTATATCCGCGGGTCGAGCGGTCTCGGCACAATTTCAGGCCTATGCTCCAATTGAACACATCTATCCGCTGGTTCGGAACCGAAACCAGTTGCTCTCCGTACTCGGATCCATCGATTCCAAGCCAGGTATTGTTCTTTACACGATAGTGGACCCGGGACTTGCGGAACTCCTTGACCGTCGTTGCCGTGATCTCGGAATCCCTTGTGTGAATGTTCTTGAACCTGTGATGGTGACCTTTCAGACATATCTCGGCTCGCCATCGCGTCGCAGGGTAGGTGCTCAACATGCGCTTGATGCGGACTACTTCGCGCGGATTGAAGCACTCAACTTCACCATGGATCATGATGATGGACAATTGCCGGAAGACTACGATCAGGCGGATGTTGTTCTCGTCGGGATCAGCCGTACCTCCAAAACACCCACAAGCATCTATCTCGCAAATCGTGGTATCAGAGCTGCAAATCTGCCGATCGTCGTTGGTAGCGAACTTCCTGAAAGTCTCCTGAAGGCGACGCACCCGCTCATTGTTGGTCTTGTTGCGACGACCGATAGAATATCACAGGTCAGGCTGCATCGCGACCTGGGTCATACCCATGGATTTGACAACAGCGATTACACCGATCGAGCAACCATTCAGGAGGAGCTCAAATATGCTCGCAGCCTCTGCTCGCTTCATGGATGGCCAGTTATAGATGTCACGAGGCGATCAATCGAGGAGACGGTTGCAGCAATTGTTGCGCTGCGACCCCGGCTACGGTAATCCGGGCCGGTATATCTTGCGGGGGAATATAAGCCGTTGACTTCACTCATTCTTGCCTCATCCAGCCCTTTTCGCCGTAAACTGCTTGAGAACGCCGGCTTGTCTTTCGAAGTTCATCCAGCCGAGCTGGACGAGCGAGCCATTGAGGCTTCACTTGACGAAGAGCAGTCCAGCCCGCAACAAATTTCATTGATGCTTGCCCGAGCCAAGGCGCTCGATGTAAGTCGGCATTTTTCTGCCACGTTGGTGCTTGGTTCTGACCAGACAATGTCACTGGGGTCCAGAGTTTTTCACAAGCCGAAGAATCTGAATGATGCGAAGCAACATATCAAATCTTTGTCCGGAAGGACGCACCGCCTCAACAGTGGGATTGCATTAGCGAGGGACGGCGCCATTATCTGGGATCATGTGGACCATGCAGAACTGACAGTTAGGTCGTTAAACGAGGAATTTATCGATCGGTATATTGATCAATGTGGGGATAAGCTTCTCGGCAGCGTTGGGGCCTATCAGCTGGAAGCTGAAGGTATCCAGCTCTTCAGCAAAATAGTCGGTGACTACTTTACCATTTTAGGGCTCCCCATGCTGCCTCTTTTGAAAAAGCTGCGGGAGGTTGGAGCCATTGATGGGTGATTCACGTGAAACAGTAGTCAAGGCTTTTGTAACTGGATGGCCCGTGAAGCATTCACGCTCGCCGCTGATCCACAACTACTGGTTACGACAGTTCGGCCTTTCTGGAGAGTATCATCCCGAGGCAGTAAAAGTCGGTGATTTCACCGATTTCATTACTCGGATGAAATCCGGAGGATCTGCTTATGTTGGCGGCAATGTCACCATCCCCCACAAGGAGGCAGCCTGCATCCTTGCTGATAGAGGTGATGTCCTTGTCCAGGAACTGGGCGCGGCCAACACTCTTTGGCTGGAAGACGGTCGTATCTGCGCGACGAATACCGATGTTCACGGATTTGCGGCCAATCTTGATGAACAACACCAGGACTGGGACAAGATCTCCCGGGCAGTGGTACTGGGAGCGGGGGGAGCTAGCCGTGCGGTAATTTGTGCTTTGCGTGAACGGGGCATTGCTGAGATCAATGTCTTGAACCGAACTCTGTCGAGAGCTCACGAACTTGCTGACCGTTTTGGAAAGACTGTTTATGCTCATCCACTGGAAGCCCTATCCGAAACACTGCAAGGGGCGGAACTGTTTGTAAACACGACGTCTCTCGGCATGGACGGCGAAGAGGCACCGGAAATTGATTTCTCCGCAATGAGCTCGGACGCCGTCGTGACCGATATCGTGTATGTACCATTGAGGACCCCCATACTAAAGCGGGCCGAAGAACAGGGACTGGTAACGGTCGATGGCCTGGGCATGCTCTTGCATCAAGCAGTTCCCGGTTTTGAGAAGTGGTTTGGAGTGCGCCCAGTGGTGGAAAAGAGCCTGCGTACATTGGTCATAGACGACATGGAACAGCAACGATGATCGTTGTTGGCCTTACTGGCTCCATTGGCATGGGCAAGTCCACGACGGCACAAATGTTCGCTGATGCCGGCATCCCGGTAAGCAATTCTGATGCCGTGGTTCACGATCTATATCGTTCGGAAGCAGTTGAACCGATCCGCAAGGTATTTCCGGGATCAATTAAAAATGGTGTAGTGGACCGATCAGAATTAGCGCGTATTCTTACGGAGAATCCGGCTAAGTTCCAGGATCTGGAGGCTATAGTTCATCCGCTTGTCCGAAGAAGAGAAGACAGATTTCGCAAGATTCATGAAGCCAATGGAGTGGATATCGTCGTCCTGGATATCCCGTTACTTTTTGAAACGCATGCGGACGAACGGGTCGATGTTGTAGTCGTGGTGACATGTAATCCTGACGTTCAATGGGAACGGGTACTTGCTCGCCCTGGCATGACCCCGAAAAAACTTGAAGCAATCCTTGCGCGGCAGCTTCCCGACGCACAGAAACGCGAAAGAGCTGATTTTGTAATAGACACAGGCCACGGGATGGACGTCGCTCGCCAGCGTGTTCACGATGTAATTTTAATGCTGCGAGCGGGAAGACCAAGTGGAGCGAATGATGCGTGAGATCATATTCGATACGGAAACGACGGGTCTGGAAACAAAGCTAGATCGCATCATAGAAATCGGCGGCGTCGAACTTATAAATAATTTTCCGACGGGCCGGGTGCTGCATCTCTATATCAACCCCGGCGATCGAAAAATACATCCAGATGCGCTGGCGGTGCATGGTATTACGGAGGACTTCCTGAAGGACAAACTGAGCTTTGCGGAAGTTGCAACTGAGATTGTCGATTTCTTTAGTGGTGCCAAGTGGATCGCGCACAATGCGAACTTTGACATAGGCTTTATCAATGCAGAGTTTGAACGATTGGGCCTGCCGCTGGTTTCGATGGAATACGTTGTCGATACTTTGGCTCTGGCACGTCGGAAGCATCCAATGGGACCAAACTCCTTGGACGCGCTTTGCCGACGCTATGGAATAGACAATACACATCGCACCAAGCATGGCGCTCTTCTCGACGCGGAACTTTTGGCGGAAGTCTATATCGAGATAACAGGCGGTCGCCAGGCTGCCCTCGGCCTTGTGGATACTGACGCTTCACATGCTATTGTAGAAATCGAAGAACATGTTGTGAGTACCGCGCGGCGTCCGCAAGCGCTTCCACCACGGATTACCGAGGTAGAGATAGAGGCTCATCGCAAGATGATCGCGTCTTTGGGAGATAGAGCAGTCTGGGCCCACTACAACGCGAAAAGCCCGGACTAAGCCGGGCTTCTTGGTTCTCGTGAACACGAATAGTCTTAGCTGTTGAGTGTCTGAACCTTGGCCTTGGCCTGCTCTTGAGCCATTCTCTGTGTGAACATCTGGGCAAAGTCAATCGGATCAATCATTAATGGCGGAAAGCCGCCGTTACGGGTCACGTCAGCTATGATCTGCCTTGCGAACGGGAAAAGTAGCCGGGGGCACTCTATGAAGAGAACAGGAAGCATGTGTTCTTGAGGGAAACCCGTGACGCGGAAGATGCCGCCATAGACGAGTTCCGCTGCGAAAACGACCTTTTCTCCGTCTTTTGCTTCGACGTTAAGCGTTAAAACTACGTCGTAATCCGTCTCGGAAAGCGGATTTGTATTCACATTCACGTTGATATTGATTGCCGGAGCTTTGTCTCGAGACTGCAAAGAACGAGGAGCGCCCGGATTTTCGAAGGAAAGATCTTTTGTATATTGGGCGAGAATGTTGAGCGATGGGCTCTGCTTGCCCTGTTCGTTTTCGTTGGCCATGCTTGATCCTCAAGGCTTTGATTGGGTTAGGCCGTCTAACATTTCACCGAAAGCCTTACAACCCTAGGCGCTTTCTACAGGCGCAAGCTAATCATCTCTAATTTGGTGGCCAGACCAGGGCGATGATAGATTGGGCTCGCGGCGGAAGTCTTCGTCATCGAGGTCAACCACCGGTCCATCAGATCCGGCTCCATGGCGTTCAAAACCGTTGCTTCGGCTATAAGATGACTGCGTGTTGATGATGACCATCCGTCGCCCTATCGCCTGCCAAAGGAGGCCTCTGACAAAGGGGATAAAAAGTGCAATCCCAATTACATCGCTCACGAAGCCTGGGATCAGAAGAAGCAGTGCGGCAACAACGATCATCGCGCCCTGGATAATGGTATTTCCGGGAACACGTCCTTCTCGGCCTTCCTGTGAGAGGCGTTTGAGCATTTGCAGTCCCTGGAGCCGCAATAGAAGCAAGCCCAACAGGCCACTCAATAGAACGAGCCCCAACGTGGCCCATACGCCAACCAACTGGCCGACAATCACAAAGCCGGCAATTTCTGCCAAGGGTAGAATTAAGAAGAGAAGTGCTATCCAGGATACTCTCATCATGTTTCCGATGTGTGGCGGAACGCATTTGCGTTCGCCATTTGAATGATCATGCATTGCAGACTATATGAGAACTAGTTCCGAAGATTTAAACGGCATTGCGGGTTGAAATGGGTTCAAACGACTTCATAACTTTGTTTTTTCTTGTCGCGGCGGTCCTGATATTCCTGCAGTTGCGCAGTGTGCTCGGACGTCGAACGGGTAACGAGAAGCCGCCCTTCGACCCCTACAGCGCACGTGAGGGCTCTAAAACCCCATCGGGAGATGATGGTAAGGTTGTGACACTTCCACGACGAGAAGTGTCTGAAGAAGACCGATTTGCAGAGATCGATGCCGTTGCTAAGCCGGGAACCGATTTAAATGATGGTTTGCGTGAACTTCTGAAAGCCGATCCCTCATTCAATCCCCGCGAGTTCTTAAATGGCGCACGCATGGCCTACGAAATGATTGTCATGGCCTTTGCGGATGGAGATCGAAAAACTCTGAAAGGTCTTCTGTCAGGAGAGGTTTATAGTGGATTCGACGCCGCGCTTTCTGACAGGGAAGCCAAAGGGGAGGTCGTCAAGTCAACGTTCGTAGGCATCGAAAAATCTGATATTACGCATGCAAGCTTCAAAGATGGCGAGGAGCAGGTGACCGTTCGTATTGTCAGCCAGCTTATTTCGGCAACTTATGACAAGGAAGGCGTGGTCATTGACGGGGATCAGGAATCGGTCGCAGAAGTTACTGATATCTGGACCTTCGCACGGGAAGCCAGATCTCGCGACCCGAACTGGAAGCTCGTAGCCACTGAATCCGAGCAATGAGTACTGGCTCGCCGGGTTTTATTCTGCGGCGGGTCGATTTTTGCGATCTCCCGGGCTGGACGGAGGATGATCCCAGAACCCTCTTTGAAGGAATGAGGAACTGTCAGGCTTATGATCAGACGGTAAAATCTTATCGGACCGGATCTCTCGGGCTGGCGTATGAGGATATGCGGCCCGTATGTGACGCCTTGCCACCGGAAGGGATAGATGATCCCGTTGCTGCACGGAGTTTTTTTGAACGCCAGTTCCGACCATTTCGGATTTGTCGGAAAGATGGAAAATCCGGGTTTGTGACCGCATTTTATGAACCTGAGGTAGAAGTTTCCAGCGTACCTTCAGCCATCTGGGCATACCCGTTTTACCATCGGCCTCCTGATCTGGTCAGTCTTGATGTTAGTAATCGCCCAACCGGCATGGACCCCACGTGTGTATTCGGCCGGTTGCAGCATGGGGACATCACTGAATATCCAGATCGTCGGATCATTGATTGTGGGTATCTTCAGGGTAAAGGTCTGGAAATTGCTTGGGCCAAGTCGAAGGTGGAGGTCTTTTTTGCTCACGTTCAGGGTGCTGCACGGTTAAGGTTCACAGACGGTAGCGTCAGGCGCATAACGTATGCAGCCAAGTCAGGGCACCTTTTTTCGGCAATCGGCCGACTATTGATCGATCTCGGAGAAATTGAGGAAGAATCCGTTTCGATGCAGAGCATTCGTGGATGGCTTGAACGCAATCCGGATAGGGTCGATGAAATCCTGTGGCACAATCGCTCGTATATCTTCTTCCGGGAAGCGGAGGTAAGGGATAGTCGTTTGGGACCGATTGCGGCGGCAAAGGTGCCCCTTCTGCCAGGACGCTCGCTGGCGATAGATCGGCAGATCCATACTTTTGGTTTTCCATTCTTCATACATTCGCCAACACTTCGACACCTCGACCAAGGACGCACATTTGCCCGGACAATGCTGGCACTCGACACCGGTAGTGCCATAATAGGCCCCGCACGTGGCGACATTTTTACGGGCTCCGGAGATACTGCCGGCGTGCTGGCTGGTGCAGTGCGAAACGATGCAGATTTTTACGTCTTTGTCCCGGCGGCTGCTGCGACAAGGTTTGAACGATGACGGGTGGCCGAAAACTCAGGGCAGAAGAACGGATCCTTTGGGGGAAGGTAGCATCTTCCACACGTGCGCTCCCGGGGCGAGCGGAAGACGCTCGCGCCTACGAACAGGATATCGCAGCCATGCTGGAAGCGGAGGAGGCTGGGTACAGAGGTTCCAAACAACGACAAGATCTAATTTACCGCGAACAGGTGCCAGCAAAAACGAAACATTCCTCGGGTTCTCACCAACCGCTTGAGAAACCGGTTCAGCGCAAAATTGCCAAGGGTCGTGTGCCGATAGAGGCACGGATTGACCTTCATGGCCTATTCCAGGACGAGGCGCACGATCTTCTGTTGGACTTCCTCGTGCGTGCTCATGGTCGAGGCATGCGACATGTCCTGGTTATTACCGGAAAGGGTAGTTCTATGGGGAGTGAGGGTGTGTTGAGACGGGCCGTACCATTGTGGTTTTCGACATCCGAGTTCAGGTTTTTGATATCTTCCTACCATTGGGCCGCACGTCATCACGGAGGGGAGGGTGCGCTCTATGTTCGTCTTAGCCGAACACGGGCGCAGCCATGACCCCTTTTGCGCATGCCATCCGTGAACTGCGACGGCGTCGCGGTGTAACGCAGAAGGAACTTGCGCGTGCGATCGGTGTATCTCCAGCCTATCTTTCAGCACTCGAACACGGCCGTAAGGGTAAGCCAAGTTTTGATCTCCAGCAAAGGATTGCTGGCTATTTCAGCATAATCTGGGATGAAGCTGATGAACTGTATATGACGGCCGAGGCTTCACATCCGCGCATCGTCGTTGACACCACTGGCCTACCGCCGCAATACACGGCGTTCGCAAACCAGCTCGCGCGCGAGATTCGCACTTTGTCACCGGATGTGGTAGAGGCGATGCAGAAACTTCTGGACTAGCTCCGTTCGAAGCGACGTTTGTTGCGGAATCCCGTGATTTTAGGCCTTTTCGACGAGGCTTGAGCTTTAGAATCCATCCCGAACTCCCTATATTCGAGAATGGATAAGCGGGTGATTCGCTACCGGATTCCTGCCGACGGACAATTGGAAAGATCATTGATGACCGACACACCCGTGAACGAAAACGGCGCGAGTGCAGAATATGGCGCTGACTCCATCAAGGTCCTGAAGGGACTGGATGCGGTGCGAAAAAGACCTGGAATGTATATCGGTGACACCGACGACGGTTCAGGCTTGCATCATATGGTCTACGAAGTTGTCGACAATGCTATCGATGAGGCACTGGCGGGTCATGCTGACCTTGTAACTGTCACGCTCAACGCGGACGGTTCCGTAACCGTGACCGACAACGGCCGTGGCATCCCGACTGCCATCCATAGTGGAGAAGGCGTATCGGCGGCCGAGGTCATCATGACCCAGCTTCATGCCGGTGGAAAATTCGACCAGAACTCCTATAAGGTATCCGGCGGTCTTCATGGTGTCGGTGTGTCAGTCGTAAATGCATTGTCGCTCTGGCTGAAGCTGACCATCCGTCGCAATGGCAAAATCCATGAAATCTCCTTTACAAACGGCGTGGCTGATGGGCCATTGCGGGTTATCGGAGACTATGAGGGACGCTCAGGCACCTCCGTTACTTTCCTTGTTAGCCCCGAAACGTTCACCATGACCGAGTTTGACTATGGCACGCTTGAACATCGATTGCGCGAACTTGGGTTCTTGAATTCAGGAGTAAGAATCCGGCTAACTGACAGGCGGAAACCTGATATTCGTGAAGAAGAGATGCTCTATGATGGTGGCCTGGAGGCATTTGTCCGTTATCTCGACCGTGCAAAGAAACCACTTGTAGAGACCCCGGTTGCGATTCGCGGTGAAAAGGATGCCATTACAGTTGAGGTGGCGCTCTGGTGGAACGACAGTTACCACGAGAACGTCTTGTGCTTTACAAACAACATTCCGCAGCGCGATGGTGGAACACATATGGCAGGTTTTCGCGCCGCGATGACACGGCAGATTACCGCATATGCGGATTCTTCCGGTATCTTGAAGAAGGAAAAGGTGTCGCTTACAGGCGATGACTGCCGTGAGGGCCTCACTGCAGTTCTGTCGGTCAAGGTTCCAGATCCGAAGTTCTCGTCGCAGACGAAGGACAAGTTGGTCTCTTCTGAGGTACGGCCAGCCGTGGAGAGTCTCGTAAGTGAGGCACTGTCTACCTGGCTAGAGGAACATCCGACTGAAGCGAGAGTGCTTGTCGGCAAGGTTGTCGAGGCGGCTGCAGCTCGTGAGGCTGCCCGTAAGGCGCGTGAATTGACGCGGCGCAAGGGCGCATTGGATATTGCCTCATTGCCAGGCAAGTTGGCAGACTGCTCCGAACGTGATCCGACGAAATCAGAACTGTTTCTCGTTGAGGGTGATTCGGCGGGCGGATCGGCCAAGCAGGGTCGTTCACGTGAGACCCAGGCAATTCTGCCGTTGCGAGGCAAGATCCTCAATGTCGAGCGAGCCCGTTTCGACAAGATGCTCTCCAGTCAGGAGATCGGAACGCTGATTACCGCGCTTGGCACGTCGATCGGCAAGGATGAGTTCAATATCGACAAACTGCGTTACCACAAGATCATCATCATGACGGATGCTGATGTCGACGGGGCCCACATTCGCACGCTGTTGTTGACATTCTTTTTCCGGCAGATGCCTGACCTGATCGAGCGAGGTCATATCTATATAGCCCAGCCACCGCTTTATAAAGTCGCACGTGGCAAGTCGGTTCAGTATTTGAAAGATCAGAAAGCCTTCGAGGAGTATCTGATCAGCAGCGGCCTGGAGGAGAGCCGACTGACCCTTGGTTCAGGCGAAGTACGCATCGCCGAGGACCTGCGCGAAGTGGTTCACGATGCAATGCGCCTTCGCAATCTCCTGGACGGTCTACACTCTCGATACAATCGCAGTGTTGTCGAACAGGCAGCCATAGCTGGTGCATTGAATCCAGACCTTACGGATAATCCGGAACGAGCACAGCAAACTGCAGACGAAGTGGCGCGCCGACTTGATGTTATTGCCGAAGAGACGGAACGCGGTTGGAGTGGCCATGTTACGCAAGAAGGTGGTCTGCGGTTTGAACGCACTGTTCGTGGTGTGCGGGAAATTGCGATCCTTGATGCTGCTCTGATCGGCTCTGCCGATGCACGCCATATCGACCAGATGACCACACGTCTGCAGGAAATCTACGCGACGCCCCCGACCTTGGCGCGCAAGGATGACCAACAAGAAATCTCCGGCGCACTCGCGCTGTTGGATGCGATCTTTGCCGCCGGACGCAAAGGTATTTCCATGCAACGCTACAAGGGTCTCGGCGAGATGAATGCAGAACAGCTCTGGGAAACGACGCTTGATCCGAACGTTCGCTCGCTCCTGCAGGTCAAGGTCAATGATGCAACGGATGCCGACGGACTTTTCTCGCGGTTGATGGGTGATGAGGTCGAGCCTCGTAGGGAGTTTATCCAGGACAACGCGCTTAGTGTCGCTAATCTCGACATCTGACGATCACGCGTTTCACGTGAATCAACCGCATTTCTGATTCACGTGAAACATTGAACGCTTCTGAAATCAGTATCACTGAAGCTTTATTCCACTTCCACTTTTTCGCGCCCTCATGGAATGCAAGCAAGAAACGACGCGCATGAGATGCCCGCCGCATTCAACAGATAAACGGGGGTGACAACACGGCTTCCATCCTCCATAAGGCGCTTGTCAGACAAGTGGAGGCATATCCGTGAAACTTATGCGTGTTGGCCAGCCGGGCCAGGAAAAGCCGGCAATTCTCGGGGCAGACAACAAGGTCCGGGATCTGTCCCGACATGTCTCAGATATCGGTGGGGAAGCGATCACGCCAGAAGGCCTCGCCAAGATAGCTGCCCTCGATCATAACACACTTCCCGAATTGCAAGTTGACCGTATTGGGGCATGTGTCGCGGGTACCGGTAAGTTCATTTGCATTGGCCTGAATTTTTCTGATCATGCAGCCGAAACCGGTGCGACCGTTCCCCCTGAACCAGTCATCTTCATGAAAGCGACGTCAGCCATTTGCGGGCCGAATGACGATGTACATATTCCCCGGGGCTCTGAAAAGACCGACTGGGAAGTCGAGCTTGGTGTTGTTATCGGCAAGACTGCAAAATATGTATCGGAAGCGGATGCCATGGATTATGTCGCCGGCTACTGTGTTTCGCACGACGTCTCCGAACGCAGCTTTCAGACCGAGCGGGCCGGTCAATGGACGAAGGGCAAGTCGTGCGACACCTTCGGACCGATTGGTCCTTGGCTGGTTACAAAGGACGAGGTTGCAGACCCGCAAAATCTTGGCATGTGGCTAAAAGTCAACGGCGAGACGATGCAGGATGGTTCCTCGCAGACCATGGTCTACGGTGTCGCATTCGTCGTTTCTTATCTCAGCCAGTTCATGTCCCTGCAGCCGGGCGATATTATTTCGACTGGGACGCCACCGGGTGTAGGCATGGGAATGAAGCCGCCGCGCTATCTGAGGGCAGGAGATGTTGTTGAGCTCGGAATTGAACGGCTCGGTAGCCAGCGCCAGGTCTTTGTTTCCGACCGGTGATGAGCCTGTGGGCCGGTACCCAAAACGGATTTAGTTGTGATTATGCCAGGCATTGGCGCCTGGCATAATACCGATGAATGTTCCGACATTATGTTGCGCTGCAACGGAAACCTGCTAGCCTTCCCCATCGCCCCTGGACCCGAGTATCCGGACTAGTTTCCAGATGTCCACGGGACATGACCGAAGGTGGCCCGTCAATGATTTACCAGATTTATGAGATGAACCATGCAGCTCTTGCTCCACTAAGGGCGGCTGCAGAAGCCATGCGGATCATCCAAACAACTCCCTTAAATCCATTATCTTATACCACGACCGGTCGCACTATGGTTGCGGGACTTGAACTGTTCGAGCGCATGACACGCCGTTACGGCAAGCCAGAATTTGGCTTGACTCGCACGATGATAGACGGAGAGCTCGTGGAGGTTGGGGAAGAGATCGTTTGGTCGAAGCCATTTTGTAATCTTGTTCATTTCAAGCGACACCTCCCATCTGATCGAAAACCGGATCAGAAACTAATGCTGGTTGCTCCGATGTCGGGGCATTTTGCGACATTGTTGCGAGGCACCGTGGAAGCTCTCCTTCCGCACGCAGACGTCTATATTACAGACTGGACTGATGCACGTATCGTGCCCGTAATCGATGGTGGTTTTGGCCTCGACGACTACATTGATTACCTAATGGCCATGATTAGGCACATTGGGCCGGATGCGCATATCGTTGGGGTATGTCAACCGTCGGTTCCGGTACTTGCCGCTGTCGCCCTCATGGAAGCAACACGAGACCCGTCAACCCCTGCCTCGATGGTATTGATGGGTGGGCCGATCGACACGCGTAACAACCCGACCGCAGTCAATCTACTGGCCCAGCAAAAGCCACTTAGTTGGTTTCGCAATGTCATTGTGGACGTCCCATGGCCCAACCCAGGCTTCATGCGCCGCGTCTATCCAGGTTTCCTCCAGCTTTGTGGTTTTATGTCCATGAACCTCGATAGGCATATTTCGGCTCATGGCGACTATTTCCGGAATATGGTGAAAAATGATGGCGACCCTCTGGAGAAACATCGAGCATTCTATGACGAGTATCTTGCGGTTATGGACCTTACCGAGGAGTTCTATTTGCAGACAGTGGATGCTGTCTTCATTAGACATCTGCTGCCGAAGGGCCAGATGACTCATCGAGACATTGCAGTTGATACCAGGGCAGTCCGCAACGTCGCACTCTTGACGATCGAAGGCGAGAATGACGACATTTCCGGCCTTGGTCAGACTGAGGCGGCGCATGCTATCTGTCCCAATATTCCTCAAGCAATGCGCATGCACTATATGCAGCCTGATGTTGGGCATTATGGTGTCTTCAACGGTTCGCGTTTCCGCAATGAAATCGCGCCCCGCATCCTTGAATTTGTGACCCGTCATGCGCGCGGATACCGTTAGGGTAGAAGATGTCGGTAAGAGTTGAAAGACGGCGGATGATCAAATTCCACGTGCTAAATCAGCGTCTTCATCAAAATCCTGGCTTTGGTTCTTGAAGCTCGGTCCGGGACTTACCAAATCGAATCCGACGGGCTTGCATGATGCTATCCCGTAGAACCGAAGGGTGTCACCGATGAACCAGTCAGCATTGATACGTCCGGACTGGACGCCGGCCACCATCGCACTGATGGTGCTGGGTTTCATAGTATTCTGGCCGCTTGGTCTTGCAATGCTAGCCTACATACTGTTTGGCGAGCGCCTACAAGGCTTGAAGCGAGATGCGAACCGCAGGGCGAACGGCATGTTTGCCGGGTGCCGACGTGCCAGATCACATTATGGCGTACATTTCCCCACGGGCAATGCCGCTTTTGACGATTGGCGCAAGGCCGAGCTTGATCGTATCGAGTCAGAACGGCGCAAACTTGATGAGATGCGCGAGGAGTTTGACGATTACATGCGTGAACTTCGTAGAGCGAAAGATCAGGAAGAGTTTGATCGTTTCATGCGCGAACGCAGGCATCGGTCGTCCGGTCCGAGTGAGCCAATTGATCCTTGAGAATTGGCGCAAAGCAACGAAACCGGCGCTACAATACGGCGGTTTCGTTGGTGCGCATTGAGCGCGAATCACGTAGATAGGCCCTATGTTTGCGCACCTCAAGAAGCCCATCCGCTCCTTCCCTAAGCAGCCTGCAACAGAAATGCGCACGCTTGAGATTGGTAACCGTGCGATGCCCCTGACCATCCGCGAACATCCTCGTTCCACCCGAATTACCTTGCGTATCGAACCTGGAGCGCGGCGTCTAAGTCTCACGGTACCGACTGGTCTTTCCCACGAAGAAATTGATGATTTTCTCAACCGTCATCAGGGGTGGCTGCTAACCAAGCTTGCCCGCTTTCCACAGGAAGATGCTGTGCTCGGCAGTGGTTCGATCCTGATGCTGCGTGGCATCGCCCATAAGATCGAGCACAGTGGACAGCTGCGGGGTGTTACCGAAGTCGTGACTGCTTGTGAAACACCCGTATTGAAGGTAAGTGGTCTTGAGGAACATATTGGTCGCCGGATTACTGCGTTCTTGAAGAAAGAGGCACGTTCCGACCTGGAGCTTGCGGTTGGTCGGCATGCTATCCATGTTCAAAAACCAGTAAAGTCGATCGCCATCAAGGATACTCGCAGTCGCTGGGGCTCTTGTTCCTGGGACGGCAATCTCAGTTTTTCATGGCGCATTATCATGGCTCCTCCCTTCGTTATTGATTATCTTGCAGCACACGAAGTCGCGCATCTCGACGAGATGAATCATGGACCAAAGTTCTGGGCTCTGTGTCGTCGGCTGTGCTCACGGACTGATGAAGCCAAGACCTGGCTCAGGAAGCATGGCTCACAACTTCATGCCGTATCATTTCGGTGATGAACGCGCCCAATTTCTCTCTTGTCTGCAGACAACAGCCGCAGAGAGAAAGGGCCAGGCTGCGAGGCAAACGCATTGATCCGATACGGATAGACCCGGAGCTACGAGCATAAGCCGATCCAGCTCCAAGCAGTGAACGGCAAATGGGTTTTCGCCAAGCTGGTTGTGCGCCCCAAGGAAACGGCGCTTTTGTCTCGACTCTGCCATCAATTCATGCGAACTCGCAGGGCATGAAACCGGATATCAAAATTTGTGGATTGAAGACCTCTGAAGCTATCGAACGGGCGGTGGCACGTGGCGCCTCCCATGTTGGCTTCATTTTCTTTCCCAAGAGCCCTCGTAATATCACGCCGGAAGTGGCTGCCGACCTTGCGCGTCCGGTGCGGGGAAAGGTGAAGATCGTTGCTGTTACTGTCAACGCGGATGATGAGGAGCTCGACGATATAGTCCAGTTTCTGAAGCCGGATCTCATCCAGATGCATGGCGACGAGAGCCCCGAACGACTTCTTCACGTGCGAGCGCTCTATGGCGTTCCGGTGATGAAGGCTTTTTCCATCCGAGATGTATCAGATCTCAGAAGAATCGATCCCTATATCGGGGTGGCTGACCGGTTTATCTTCGACGCCAAGGCGCCAGTTGGCTCGCAATTGCCTGGTGGAAATGGAGTACCCTTCGACTGGAGTATCATGGCCTCGCTTGACGACCACGTTGATTACATGCTTTCCGGAGGCTTGAACAAGGACAACGTTGGTCTAGCACTGGCATCTACTCGTGCGAGCGGAGTAGATGTCTCATCCGGGGTCGAAAGTGCTCCGGGTGTCAAGGATACAGAAATGATCGATGCGTTTTTTGATGCTATCGTGGCGAACCAACCGGTTCGGACCTGAGGAGTTGAGAGTGAACCAGACGATACCAAATTCTTTGCGCTCCGGTCCGGATGAGGATGGTCGCTTCGGGATCTTCGGCGGCCGTTTCGTGGCTGAGACATTGATGCCTCTGATCCTTGATCTCGAAGCTGAATGGGAAAAAGCCAAGAACGATCCGGAATTTCAGCAAGAATTAGCGCATCTCGGCGCCCATTATATCGGTCGTCCAAGCCCTCTCTATTTTGCTGAACGGCTGACCGAACATCTCGGCGGCGCCAAGATCTACTTCAAACGTGAAGAACTCAACCATACCGGGTCGCACAAGATAAATAACTGCATCGGTCAGATCTTGCTCGCCAAGCGCATGGGTAAGACCCGTATTATTGCTGAAACAGGTGCGGGCCAACATGGGGTCGCATCGGCCACGGTTGCTGCCCGTTTCGGGATCCCTTGCGTTGTCTATATGGGCGCGACTGATGTCGAGCGGCAGGCTCCAAACGTCTTTCGCATGAAGCTCTTGGGCGCAGAGGTCAAGCCAGTGTCTGCGGGTCACGGTACCCTCAAGGACGCCATGAATGAAGCTCTACGTGATTGGGTAACCAATGTCGGAGATACCTACTATCTCATAGGCACAGCGGCCGGTCCGCACCCCTACCCGGAGATGGTCCGCGACTTCCAGGCAATCATAGGTCAGGAAACGCGCCAACAGATTCTGGATGCAGAAGGTCGACTACCGGATCTTGTTGTTGCCGCGGTTGGTGGTGGATCTAATGCTATTGGCATCTTTCATCCCTTCCTAGACGACGAAAGCGTTCGGCTAGTTGGTGTTGAAGCCGGCGGACACGGCCTCGATGGCGATCAGCATTGCGCCTCAATTACGGCTGGCTCGCCAGGGGTTCTTCACGGTAATCGTACTTACCTTCTGCAGGACGGAGATGGTCAAATTCTCGAAGGGCACTCGATTTCTGCTGGTCTAGATTATCCTGGAATTGGTCCGGAGCATAGCTGGCTAAATGATATCGGACGTGTTGAATACGTCCCGATTATGGACCAGGAGGCACTCGATGCTTTCCAGCTACTTACGCGCACCGAAGGTATAATTCCGGCATTGGAGCCAAGCCATGCAATCGCTGAAGTAATCAAGCGTGCGCCGAAAATGAGAAAGGAGCAGATCATCGTGATGAACCTTTCTGGCCGCGGAGACAAAGATATCTTTACCGTTGGCAAGTTTCTCGGATTGGGGCTTTGACATGACTGCACGCATGGACAAGAAGTTTGCCGATTTAAAGGCCCAGGGTCGGCCGGCGCTCGTTACCTACTTTATGGGTGGTGATCCTGATTACGACACATCCCTCGCAATCATGAAAGAATTACCCGGCGCTGGTGCCGATATCATTGAACTCGGCGCTCCATTTTCTGATCCAATGGCTGACGGACCGGCCATTCAGACGGCTGGTCAACGCGCGCTGAAAAATGGTCATTCATTGAAAAAGACGCTCGATATGGCGCGGGAATTTCGTGAACATGACGATGTTACTCCGATCGTTATCATGGGCTACTACAACCCGATTTACATCTATGGTGTCGATCGTTTCCTGGAAGACGCATTTGAGGCCGGTATTGATGGGCTGATTGTCGTTGATTTGCCGGCAGAGATGGATGATGAACTATGCATTCCGGCGCGCAGGAAAGACCTCAACTTCATTCGTCTGACGACGCCAACAACGGATGAAATGCGTTTACCCAAGGTTCTGAACAATTCGTCTGGTTTCGTATATTATGTTTCAATGACAGGTATTACAGGTTCTGCACTACCCGATACGGCGAAGATTGCCGATGCAGTTGATCGTATCAAGAAATCCACGGATCTCCCGGTCTGCGTTGGTTTCGGGGTGAAAACTGCCGAGCATGCGAAGCTCATCGGAGCAACAGCCGATGGCGTGGTCGTTGGAACTGCTATTGTCAACCAGATAGCAACCTCACTCGACGCGGAAGGGCGCGCGACAGCAGATACGGTACAGTCAGTCGCGACATTCGTTCAGGGACTGGCGACGGGCGTCCGTTCAGCCCGCCTTGTTGCTGCCGAGTAGATTGCCCAGATTAGGTAAAGTTTATCAGGAGTACGCCAAGTGAACTGGATTACCAATTACGTTCGGCCGAGGATCAATTCGATGCTCGGTCGCCGTGAGGTTCCGGAAAACCTGTGGATCAAATGCCCGGAAACGGGAGAGATGGTCTTTCATAAGGATCTGGAGGATAACAAGTGGGTTATTCCGACTTCTGGATATCACATGAAGATGCCTGCGAAGGCACGGCTTACAGATCTTTTCGATGGTGGTGTTTACGAGGGATTTCCACAGCCAAAGGTTGCGCAAGATCCACTAAAATTCCGTGACTCCAAGAAGTATGTCGATCGACTTAGAGACAGCCGTCAAAAAACCGACCAGGAAGATACGATCCTCGCCGGTCTTGGCAACGTTCGTGGGGTCAAGCTAGTTGCGGTTGTCCACGAGTTCAATTTTATTGGTGGCTCACTTGGGATGGCTGCTGGCGAAGCAATTGTCAAAGCATGCGAGCGGGCAGTTGCTGAAAGGTGCCCACTCGTAATATTCCCGGCGTCTGGCGGCGCCCGTATGCAGGAAGGTATCCTGTCGTTGATGCAACTGCCTCGGACAACTGTCGCGGTCAACTTGCTGAAAGAAGCCGGGTTGCCCTACATTGTCGTGCTGACCAATCCAACCACCGGCGGTGTCACTGCTTCATATGCGATGCTCGGTGACGTACATATTGCGGAACCGGGCGCCGAAATAGGCTTCGCGGGGAAGCGCGTGATCGAACAGACGCTGCGCGAGAAGCTACCGGAAGGGTTCCAGACTGCGGAGTACCTTCTCGAACACGGTATGGTGGATATGGTAGTGGCCAGGCACGAGTTGCCAGACACATTAGCGACGCTTCTCAAGATTCTGACCAAGGCGCCGGCGAATGACGGCGACACAGTTCCGGCCCCAGCGGTAAGCGCGTAACTATAGCGTCCTAATAAGTCGGAGCGGCGGCATGAGCGCCACGAACAAGCCTGCGATCAGTGCGGCCGAACAGGAGATCGAAAAGCTAATGGCTCTTCATCCGAAGGGCTTTGATCTTTCCCTCGACCGGATCAGCAAACTTCTCGATTTGCTGGGAGCTCCTCACAGGAAACTCCCGCCGGTGATCCATATTGCTGGAACAAACGGAAAGGGATCTGCTTCGGCATTCTGCCGTGCGCTATTGGAGGCTGCCGGTCTTGCGGTTCATGTGCATACTTCACCCCATCTTGTAAACTGGCATGAGCGTTATCGGATTGGCGTCAAAGGCGGCCGCTCTCAATTTGTAAACGACGGACTTCTTGCCGATGCCCTACGCCGTGTTGCGGCGGCCAATGCAGGACAGATGATTACCGTCTTCGAAATTCTGACCGCTGTGACGTTTCTGCTGTTTTCCGAACAACCTGCAGATGCTGTTGTTCTCGAGGTCGGACTGGGCGGTCGTTTTGATGCGACCAATGTCATAGAAAACCCGGCCGTTTCCGTCATCATGCCAGTTTCTCTTGATCATCAACCCTACCTTGGCGATCGCGTCGAGCTGATCGCTGCCGAGAAGGCAGGTATCATGAAGCAAGGCTGTCCTGTCGTCGTTGGTCGCCAAGAGTATGAGTCAGCGCTGGATGTTCTTGTTGAGACGGCGGCGCGACTATCCTGCCCCCTTGCCGTCTATGGGCAGGACTTCTCTGCGTATGAGGAATTTGGGCGACTGATTTATCAGGATGAATTCGAACTCGTGGACTTGCCGTTGCCGTGCTTGCGTGGTCGCCACCAGCTTGCGAATGCTGCCGCAGCAATCCGAGCCGTAAAGGCTGCAGGGTTTTTGCTGACGGATGCCATGATTGAAACTGCAATGACGAGTGTGGAGTGGCCGGGACGCTTGCAGCGGCTCGCCTCTGGTCGGCTACTTGAAGCCGTACCACCGGGAGCGGAAATCTGGATTGATGGTGGTCACAACCCTGGGGCTGGCGAAGTCATCGCGGAAGCCATGGCAGGATTGGAGGAAAGACTTCAGCGTCCGCTTTATCTCATCACCGGAATGATTAACACGAAAGAACCTGTCGGGTACTTCCGGGCGTTTGCAGATATTGCCGAACACGCGTTCACGGTTCCGATACGAGGATCGGAATCTGGACTTGACCCTGTGGTGCTCGCCGAAGCTGCATTTGAAGCTGGCCTTGTGGCGGAGCCTGTCTCTTCGGTTACGGAGGCTTTGAGGCAGGTGGCTCGTCGTCAGGGATCCGAAGCGGTTCCGCCGAGGATCCTGATCGGCGGATCGCTTTATCTTGTCGGCGACGTTCTAGCGGATAACGGGACACCGCCCGAATGAAGGGACAAAAAAGCCCGACGTTAGGGCCGGGCTTTGAATCGGGCGTCTTCCAAGCTTAGGCTGCCCCGGAAATCCAGGCTGAAAGAGCAGTTTTTGGAGCGGCGCCAACCTTGATATCAGCTACTTCACCGCCCTTGAAGATGGCAAGAGTGGGGATCGAACGGACGCCGAACTTAGCCGCCAACTCGGGATTCTCGTCAATATTCAGCTTGGCAACTTTGACCTTACCGGAAAGCTCATTGGAAATTTCCTCGAGGCTTGGCCCAATCATCTTGCAAGGACCGCACCACTCTGCCCAAAAGTCCACGACGACAGGCTCCGCGGCGTCCAGAACCTCAGATTGAAAATTGCTGTTATCAACTTTGACGGTAGCCATAGAGCTCTCCTTGGGAAGATTCGATTGTGCACAATGTGAGGCGGGAACAGCCTCATTTCAATAGCGCAATGTCACTTTGTCTTTAGCTCTGCAAGTGAACGGTCCATGATCTCGTGGGAGAGTGTTATTACGGTGCCGGTTTCCGTGTAGGCAAGTACACAATGGAAATCATGTTCACGATAGAGCGGTGTAAGAATTTCCCGATAGAGTGCCAATTGCGCTCGATGCGCTAGTGGCACATCCTCCTCCCGGGCTGGCGGCCTCATGTTTGTCTTGTAGTCAACAATTGTCACCGTAGCGTCATCAACTGCCATCCGGTCGATCCTCCCAGAGATTGCATGGTCGCCGCCGTTCAGTGTCACGGTTCCCATGACAGAAACCTCCGCGCGACTGTGTCCTGAGAAAATGGCCTGCAGTTCTGGACAGGACAGGACAGACAGTACACATCCAATCAGATCTTCTCTTGCATCTACGGGCCAGGAGGGGGCAGCGCGCTCGGTATATCGTCTCGCGGTCTGTGCGCGTTCTTCGGGCAGAATGTCGGGCAGTACCTGAAGCATCCGATGCACGAGCCGACCCTTCTGCAAGACGATATTGTCGCTGCCGCTCTGTCCGAAAAGGGATAATCCGGCGATTGCATCGTCGGTATGGTCCACGATTATCGTTCCTACGCCGGACGGACTCAGTGGGCGCGGGAGGGACACCCTTGGTGGCAGAGGTGTCCCCAAGGCTGCAGGAAGCGGCATCACTACACGAGGATTGTCACGCGGGATTTCGGATGGCTTTATCCTTTCTACGGCTGCAGGAAGCCGCCATCGAAACCCACCCCACTCGCCTTCGGGTCCGTGAAACAGGAATGTGCTGCAGTATTTGGCATGGCTACAAAGCGCATTGCTCACCATCGAGTGCCAAGTATCAGGATTTGCCCGGACACCACGATAGCCACATACAATCAGACGATCTGCCGCGCGGGTCATGCCAACGTAGAGAAGGCGCCGGTATTCTGCTTCGGTGCTTCGCTTTAAACGCTCATCGTCAGTTGCAGTGATGGAGTTTGCGAGGGTCTTTGAGGGTATCCACGCTGGGATTTCGATCCCCTCGTGCGCAATGAGGCGTAGTTTTGGAACGTGAGAAGGAACAAAGGCCTTCGAACCGCCATCGACCAAGAAGACAATTGGCGCCTCGAGCCCTTTTGAAGCATGTACCGTCATAATACGGACTTCGTTTCGACTTCCGTCCTGCTCCCGCTTAACAACCGGTGATTCCAGCTCGAGTGTGGCGATGAAGGATTGTAGTCCTGGCAATCCCTTGCTTTCATGATCCAGCGTAAAGGTCAGGAATTCGTCGAGGATGTCGCCCACTTCCGTTCCCAAACGGCCAAGGAATTTTCGACGGCCGCCCATTTTGCCCAGTAAGCGGGCATAGAGATCATACGGGCTCACTGTTCTTGAAAGCGAAATCAGGTGATCCAGCAACTCGACTGCTGCTCCAAACCGCTCAGGATGTAGCTTTGCCGATTGCTTGAGGTGCTGCCAGACGCTCAATGTCTGCGAACGTTGAGCAGCAATTTCAAAGATATCTTCCTCCGTCAGGTTGAAAAGTGGGCTTTTCAGCAGGGCAACAAGAGACAGGTCATCCTGCGGCAAGACTAGAAATCGTCCGAGGGCCAAAAGATCCTGTACTGCAATGTGGCTGGTCAATAGCAGGCGATCTGCCCCTGCCACTGGTATGTTGCCACGTCGTTTCAAGGCTCTGGTCAATGCATTTACGAATGCGTCACGCTTGCGTACCAGTACTAGAATATCGCCAGGCACGATGGGGCGTTCGACATCCTTTTCAATGATTGTCTCTCGGCCAAGCAACTCACTGATCGAACCGGCGATGCGACTGGCCAGCTTAGACGAGGGTGCCTGGTCGGGCGTCGCGTCGAAAGGTGCTGTCCAGTCCTCGGTGGTGCCTGCAGTATCGGGTTCGATTATGTCCCACAGATCGACTGTTCCAGGATGTCCGATTCGGTTTGAACGGTGAACGATCGGGTCGCCGTCGAACGTCAAGCCACAAGCATTGTCTTGAAGAGAAAAGACCTGGTCGACAGCAGACAGGACATCGGCAGTTGAACGAAAGGACAGGGGCAATCGAACCGGATTGAAGCGCTGGCCGCTGTCTCGCACGTTCTTTTCAGTCCGATTGCGTTCTTCGGCAAACCGTTCGGGTCGAGCGCCCTGGAAAGAATAGATTGATTGCTTTTCATCACCGACGGCAAAGATCGTTCGATGAACATCACGCGCCCCGTGCCCTGAGTAGAAATCTTCTGCTAGCGACTTGATTACGGCCCATTGGACCGGACTCGTGTCCTGTGCCTCATCGACAAGGATGTGGTTGATGCCCTGATCAAGTTTATAGTGCACCCAGGCACCGACCCCATCTTTGGTCAGAAGATCTGCTGTCCGCGCAATCAAATCCTCGAAGTCGAGAAGGCTACGCTGCTTCTTCAAATCTTCGTAGTCTCCGATCAACCGATCTGCCAGAACAAGCGCCGCTTGTGTCGCCTTGACCATACGCATGATGCGTAGCCGATCACGGCACTCTGCGACGTGGGTACGTGCCGATTGTATCGCTCCACCCAAAATAGGGGCTTCATCCAACATCTTCTTGGTAATCAGCGAACTTTCAGCTTTCGGCTCACCGGATTTTGTGAGGAATATTGTCTCTAGATATTGCGCCCTCAGGAATGCGCTCTCTTCCCTGCTGCAAACCTGCAAGCCATGTGCGACATCCTGAGCCTTTGCACCTCCCATTCTCTCGGCAAGCTGCAGATATTGTGCAAGCGTAGCGTCGCTGAGGTGTGGCAGCGGCCAATACTCTTCCGCAACAGTTTGCTCCGTTGCGTCTGGAGAAAGATCCCACACCCGTCTGAGCGCTTGATCAATTCCTCCATTACGTTCGGCGTGACCGAGGAACTGACGGATTGCCGTTCGTTGTGCGATAATACTGCCAAGCAGATCCTCCAGCCCGAATTCATCGCCAATATCAAGAACATGCGCAAACGCTTCGGCGCGTAAAGGGTCGCTCTGTGTCGATGTTGCCGTGAGCAGTGATCGACGAGCATCGGTGAGCAGAGAAGAGGCCGCACGGTCATCGAGTACCGAAAAGTGGCCAGCGACATTTGCTTCCAGTGGGAATTGATGCAGTACTGCTTCGCAAAATGCGTGAATGGTCTGGATTTTCAGCCCACCAGGTGTTTCTAGTGCCTTGGCAAACAGCCTTCGAGCCTCTGAGATTTTCTGAGGATCTGGCTCAATACCTTCAACCTCAGTAAGTCTGGCGCGTAGTTCCTCGTCATCGTAGACTGCCCACTCAGCAAGCCTCTGGAATACGCGGTTTGACATCTCTGATGCCGCGGCCTTTGTATAGGTGAGGCACAGGATTGAGGATGGACGACAGCCCGAGAGCAGCAGCCGAATAACCCGCTGTGTCAAAACATGTGTCTTGCCTGACCCTGCGTTGGCCGAGACCCAGGCCGAGCTGGTGGGGTCGGAGGCACGAGACTGTTGCACACTTGTCCAGTTCAGCCAGTGGCGTGGGTCATCGCCTTGAGGAAGTGCATCATTCATCGCTGTCTTCGCCGTCATTATCGGCCGTTGACCATTCTGCTACGCGAGCCAAGTGATCATAGTCTCCGCCATAGTCACGTTGCATGTAGGGAACGAGCCGAGACGCGAATCCAACTTCTCCGGTCCTCAACAGTGTCACGAATTTTGTTAGCTGCACCACGGATTCCTCGGCAAGATCCGAGGCGGACTTGCCGTTCTTGGCTGCTTCATTGTTAACGACCTCGGACTTGAACCGGTCACCGGGCTTCAGGCGGACATAGATAAGTTCATCGACATCAACAGCTCCGAGGGATTTGAAGGCACCTGCTTGCAGCGCTGCTGCTTCAAGCGCGAGCTGCGGATCGAGAAGTGAGCGTGCCTGTGATGGCGTTGGACTGGATCCGGTCTTGTAGTCAATGATCAATGCTGCGCCTGATCCCTTGATGTCGATACGATCAGCAATCCCGGTCAAGCGGATCCCTGCTCCGGGAATGTCCCAGCAAGCACTGCACTCGGTGACCGTTTTGCGAATATCGTGAGCCCGCGATTTCTCCCACATGAGGAACGCGCTGGCAACCTCCTTGAAACGCGGGCGCCAGATCCGATCGATGTAGAGTGGCAAGTGCTCGGCGTCGAACAGTTCATCAATGATGAGACGCATCGCCTCTTGCGATGCATTCCTGTCCGGTAGTTGTTGTTCCCGTGTATAGCGGTCGATGATTGCGTGATAGAGGGTGCCTCGCTGAGCAGCACCTGGATCCGAGTTGAATGGATCAACGGGATCAAGTTTCAGAATACGCCGGGCATAAACAGAATAGGGATCGCGCCGCAGGCGGCCAACTTCGCTGAATGAATATTTCACAGGCTGCAGATGGACAGGTGGCGTGGGAGATGGACGTTTTGCGGGCGCTTGGGCCTCGCCGATGTCGATGAGATTTGCCCACTGTCGGAATTTCTCTCCACGGTCACGTAACTTGCCTGCGAGACCATCTCCGCCGAGGGCGAGAAGCCGCTGCAGCCAGCGGGATGCAACTGTCGGGGCAGATCCCTGCCGCAGAGATCGCGAGTAGATGAGATGTCGTGTGCCGCTTGCCATCTGGAAGTCGTGGGCAAGCTGACCAATCCGGCGTTCGGGTGGCTCCAGACCGATATCTGTCTTCATGGTGCGCGACAGGAACGGGTTATTGACGGTCTGTCCAGGCCAGGAGCCCTCATTCAGACCGCCAAGGATCATCGTGTCAACGTACTGCAAGCGTGCCTCGAGCGTTCCAAAGATAAAAACCCGTGGATCGCTAAGCGACCTTGGTTTGACAGCCTCTCCAATTGCTAGCGCCTGCACGGCGTCTGCCCACTGCAAACCATCGGCCACCATTTGACCCTCCGCTTCAATGACGTCGGTCAGAAGAGACGAGAGACGTTCGCCTGCTTCACCCGACCATAATGCGGATAGGTCACCTGCCCTATCAGAGCAGAGGGCCTCAAGCGCACGTCCAGTCCGCTCCGCCCAGTCGGAGAGAGGAAGAAGGGATGTTAATCTTCGACCGTCGGACCTTGGCTCGCGTAATGCGGATGTCAGCGGTTCTACGGCCCGTTGGAGGCGGACAACCAGGTCTCGTGTCTGTGCGACAGTGTCTGGGCTGAGCGTTTTACGCCATGAAGGGGGGTGTTTATCCTCTGCATGGGTAACCAGCTTTGCTTCTAATAACGCGTCCAGTGTTGAAATATCAACGTTGCCAAGACCACCCCGCAATGCAAGTAATTCAAGTGCTTCTGCAGCGCCGCGCATCTCATTCGGATCGAGACCCAACTGCACCAGCTCATGTTTCAGCAATGATGTGAGTGCAACCGGGCCGGCCCCAGACTGAAGCGTCGCTTCCAGCAGGATCTGTATCAATGTCCCCTGTGGAGTGGCGGAAAGCGGTGTGCCCGCTGTGTCATCAGCGAGAATGTCAAACCGCGCGAGTTCGGCGACCACTCGCCGGGCAAGTGTGCGATCTGGGGTGATCAATGCTGCCGTCGACAGGCTGCCATCCCGTCCGGGTCGCTCAAGAGCCAGTCGCAGCGCAATTGCGATCGAAACCGCTTCCTCACGTTCGTTGGAGGCCTCGATCAGTGCGACATCCGAAAAGGCGCTATGCAAGGCGTCAGGCGTGCTAGATGCTCGCCATTGGCTCCATCCATCAGTAGTGGAAGCAGGTGCCATCGCCTGTGATAGCGTTGCTGCCCGAGCCTGTAAATCCAAGGTTGGTTCGTCCAGTATCGAAACTTCGCCGCGGTCTATGCCAAGCTTGTGCAGCAAGCGGGACATCCCGAACTGCGGATGGCTGTGACACGAGGACTCATGACGGTCAGGTTTCGCTTCGAGGTGGATTTTCTCCCATTGATCGCGGGGCATGCTGGTGTCAAGACCGGGCAGCACGATGGCGCCTTGCGGCAGCGAGGCGATGGCACAGATCAAATCTGCCGCGGCAGGTACTGAGCCTGTCGATCCGGCAACGATGATGGGCCCCTTGAACTCCCGCTTGAGGATCTGCTGTGCTTCCCCGCGAAGAAGTAATGCCTGGTGCCGTGCTGGAGAGGAACGACCTAATTCTTCCAGTCGAGCTGGCCAGAATGCGTTCGCAATTGATAGAAATTCGGCTGTAAGTTGCCACCATAGCGCATGCTCGGCAGTATTGAGTTTCTTGAGATCATCCCAGTCCCCTTCTTCCGTCTCGACGGAGTCGATCAATTCTGCAAGAGCGCGACCAAGCCAGATCGCATCCGCAGGGCTGGCCGGTGCGATCAGCGGTGAGTCAGCATGGATATCAATTACGACTTGCGGTAATCGATTTCGCCAGGCGAGGACAAGGCGGCCGAGTTCCAAAAGCCGCGCTACGCCTCCGATCGGCAAGGCGAGATCCATTTCGTCGGGAATGGAAAGATCAAAATATCCGCGGTCATCGTCCGTCTCGCCAAGTGGCCGGATGACCGGTAGGATTGCCGAACGTCCTCCGAGAAGATCGACAAACTCTGAACGAAGCACGCGTGCTGATCGGCGAGTTGGGACGAAGATCGTGACATTCGAAAGCGACAGAGGATCGCTGCGATCGTACTGAAAGCCTTCACTCAACCGCCCTTCGCAAAGGGATACAGCAAGCGTCTTCAGGAACGGCGTTCCCGGTGGGATTGTGAAGATATGTCCTGAACCTTGCGTCACCACTCCTCAGACCTCAACAGCAAGGTGAGACAACAGGCCTTCCGCTTCAACCAACGCTTCAGGCGTTCCAACCGTCAACCAATGTCCATCAAGAATGATCCCGTAAAGTCTGCCACGCTCGATTGCTTTGTCAAAATAGAGATTGAGATTGAAAGCATCGCCGGGTGCATCTTCGAAAAGCCGGGAATGAAGGGCCAAGGCGCCAGCATAGACCAGAGGTAGGTCTCCATCATTGTATCGGCTCAACTGGTCTTGCTGATTACGCTGAAAATCCTTCTTGCCGTTGTGCCCGGTTGTATGCTCCAACGGAACACACAGCAGTACCATGTCCATTTTGTCCGGATCAAAAAATGCGGCAAGTCGCTCCAAGTTGGTCGGCCGTCCAGGTAGTTCATTGACCCAGAAGAGGTCAGCATTCATGACGAAAAGCGGACCCGGTTCGAGAAAATGAATACCCTTCACCAGACCACCACCGGAGTTCATCAGTTTGTCGCGTTCGTCGGAGATTGATACTTCCATGCGCTGATAACGCGCAAGATGAGCCTCCATCTGATCAGCGAGATGATGGACGTTCACGACTGCATGACAGACACCTGATTCCGCGAGGATGTCGAGCACGTGGTCGATCATCGGCGTTCCGCCTACTCGCACCAAAGGCTTCGGCGTCGTATCTGTAATTGGGCGCAGGCGGGCTCCTAGACCGGCCGCCAGTACCATGGCCTGGGTAATCTTCATGCCCCACTTCTAAAGCAGACCATTTGATTCGGGTAGCGCTATTGCGACCTTCTGGCACCAGCGACGCAGGGGTTTGAGTGCATCGTGCTGGAGTGAGCTGGAGAGATAGGAAAGAGTTCGGGGCATATGCTTGAGATAGCCTGGTTTGCCGTCTCGCTGCATTAGCCGTACCCAGAGGCCGGCAAGTTTGCAGTTTCGCTGTGCGGACATGAGCGCAAAGTCTCTCCGAAACGAAGCGTCGTTGAAGTTTCCCTGACTGCGGCGTAGTCCAATGTAGTCATCCATCATCTGTGCGGCGAGAGCCGGAGGGATATTTGCACGGGCGTCCTGAATGATAGATGCAAGGTCGTAAGCTGTCGGGCCGATCATCGCATCTTGAAAGTCGATCACTGCAACCCGCTTCACCCCAAGCTCGCGCTCGCGCCAGATGATGTTCGGTGAATGAAAATCACGCAGGAGGAGATTCGTCTCGGCGGCTTCGAGATTGCCGACGAGTTCGTCCCAGATCGAAAGGTAGTCCTGACGCTCCTGTTCGGTCGCCTGAGCCTGGCGCTGCCACGGCAAATACCAGTCAAGAAGAAGACGTGCTTCCATCTTCATAGCAAGAGGGTCGAAATCTGGGATGTGATGGGTGTGGTATGGCGTAACTGTAATATCTTGTCTCGGCGGACAGCCATGGAGGTAGGCAAGACAGGCAACGCTCTCGCGATAACGTTCTGGAATGGGCTGTCTGTCAGCATCAAGAATGCCCTCCTGGCCCAGGTCTTCCAGAAGCAGAATGCCAGCCTCGTAATCGACCCTCAAGACTTCTGGCGCGGTAAGGCCGATGTTTCTCAAATGGATCGAGAGTGCAACGAAAGGGTAGGCGTCTTCGGCAAGGTGTGCGACCTTTGGATAGGTCTTTCCATCCAGCACAACCGGTCCATCCGGGCGACGCGGCCAGTCCATGAGAATGGCAGGTTGGCCACTGGTGGGAACGACTGTCTCATAGGCGCGCACGGAGGCATCGCCCGTGAGATAACGACGTCTGGCATGCAAGTATCCCCAGTGATCGAGGCATTCACGGATTGCCAGTGAGCGGCGAATTCGCGTCAGGGCCGCCTTTGGCCCGGTTAGTGTCACTAGCCGGTTGTTGTTGTGGTCTTCGAGGCGCACCACCAACTGGGTTGCGGGCAGTGCGCCACTCGCCATTTCCGGCCACTCGACAAGGCAGATCCCGGTTTCAAGTGCCTCGTCCAATCCCAATTCTTCAAGTTCGGATGGATCACCGAGGCGATAGAGATCGAAATGAACGACCGGGATACGCAGGGCATAAGCCTGAACCAGGGTGAAGGTTGGCGAGGGGACTTCCAGATCATCGTCATCGGCAAGCGCGCGCAAAAACGCGCGGGCAAGTGTCGATTTGCCAACGCCTAGATCACCGGAGAGTGCCAGGCAGTCGCCTGGGATCAAGGCAAGAGCCAGATCTTCTCCGAATTGATTTGTTGCGGCTTCATCGGCAAGCTCAACGATGATCGGTTCTGCGTCACTCATTCGGCGGCGGCGATGGAACGAATGGCCGTACCGGTAGGAATACGGCAAGTGACTGTAGTTCCGCCACCGGGGCGGCTATCGATGCTGACTGTGCCATGATGTAGGGTCACGAAACTCTCGACAATTGAAAGCCCGAGGCCGGCTCCGCTACGTCTGCCGCCGCGCGGGCTGGACGAGAAACGATTGAAAACGGAACTTAGCATATCCTGCGGGATGCCCGGCCCAGTATCGGAGACAGAGAAATAAACATCGTCTTCGTCGCGGTGACAAGCGAGGGTGATCATGCTGCCTGCCGGTGCAAAATTGGTCGCGTTGGTCAAGAGCTTCAGGAGGATCTGCTTCAATCTTTGCTGGTCGGCAACGATTGTCCCCATCCCCTTTGGTGCAGTAATCTCTAGCGTGACTTCATTGTCATGCAAGCGGTCTGTGATTTGCAAAGCAACATCATCGAGGAGGTTGTCAAGGCTGAGTTCTGCGAAGGACAATTGCATGATGCCGGCATCGACCGTTGCAAGATCAAGGATATCGTTGACGATCGTAAGAAGTAACGAGGACGAGGTGGAAATATGTTCGATATACTCGGCCTGACGTTCGTTCAGTGATCCGATACCAGGCGTTGTCAGAAGATCAGTAAATCCGATGATATTGGTTAGTGGCGAACGCAACTCGTAGGAAACGTGCTGGACGAAATCGTTCTTGATTTCGTCTGCTTTCTGAAGAGCCTCGTTCTTTTCCTTTAGTGCGCGCTCGGCGCGTGCGCTTGCCGTCATGTCTACGAATGTGAGCATCGTCTGAGCATTCGGAAGCGGTGTGACGGCATAATCAAGAATGAGGCCGGAATAGAGCTCGAAAGTACCTTGCAGTGACGGTCTTTCATCATCGCAGTTGGTCAGCATCTGTCCGAAGCGTCGCCAGCCATCGGGCTTGTCATAGGATGGCTTACACACTTCCTCGATGGTACGGATGTGGGTCCCAGGGGCTGCCTCATCTGCCGTGACGCCCCAAAGCGCACGGAAAGCGGGATTGGACAAGCGGATACGACCGTCAGGTCCGAAGACAGCGACACCTTCAGAAAGGTGATCAATGGTTTCACCTTGAACCTTGAGGAGGGTGTTGTAACGCGTTTCGAGGTTCACCTGTTCGGTCAGGTTCTCAAATACCCAGGTTGCTCCCCCCTGCGGATGCGCGGTGGCAATGATACGTAGCGTCTCGCCGTTTGGCAGGTGCCAAAGGTCAGTCTTGGTATCGAGTGCCTGATAGATCGATAGTGCTGATTCCTTCCAGGCGCGCCAGTTCAGCTGTTCGGGTAGCTTGTTGGTGGCACGCAGACGGTCGAGAAGTTCGCTATTATCCGGACGCGAGTCCAAGAAGCCGAGATCAAGTCCCCAGAGCGTTACGAAGGCTTGATTATAGAATTGCAGCCGTCGATCCCTGTCAAAGATTGCGACCGGAGTTGCGAGGTGATCCAGGGTTTCTGCATGGCTGCGGAGTGTACGTTTCAGTTCCTCGCGGACTGCCTCAGCCTCGGAGACGTCAATTGCCATGCCGGCAGATCCGCCAGATGCGACCACGTCAACTATCTCGTAGATTGTCCGATTTCCATGGACGACTGTAGACACTCGATCATGGAAGGGTGACGCAGGGGTGGCGCTGGCGCGAATGTTTTCCCGGGTGATTGTCCCAAGAAACTCCCGAGCTTCGCCGACTGCCTGGCTTGGATCCAATGCTTCGACCGCATCGCTATAGGCATGGTTGACCCAGGCGAGCCTACCATCGGAATTCCGCTGCCAGACCGGCTGTTCGAGGGCATCGAGGAGTGACTGGAAGATTGAAATTGAACCGCGCAGCCGTTCACGCTCGATCTTCAATTCTGCAAGTTCCGCCCGGAGGTTATTGAGCGCGATGAAACGTACGAACGCTTTCCCGCCGGATACACGTCCTTGCACTTCGATAATTTCGTCGCGGTGTGTTTCCACAACCATATCAAAGCTTCGTGCATTGCTGCGAAGTACTTCGATGGCCTTTTCGGTCTCGCCGGCGGAGGCTGGGCGGAGCCACCGGCCAAAGGCCAGAAACTCACGATCATCCTGTGGTGCTCCAGTGTCCACGGGTAGATGCCCGAGGACTTCTGGCCGCGAATTCGAGCCGTCCCAGATAATAATTCGGCGGTTCTTCTCAGCAATTAGCGCTTCATATTTGGAGATGCGCTGATGTGCGTCGGAAAGCGCACTGCGCATTTCCTGCGTTTCCGCCTCCATATTGCCTCGTTGACGCACGAGCCAAAGCGCAGACAGTAATGCAGCACCGAGAGCTCCGATCACCAATGATGATACGACGACTTCTGTAGAGGAAAAAAGTCTCGCAGTTGAATCTGCTGGCTGCTGCGCGAGCGCATTCGTAGCCAGTGTCGCCATCGCGCTGCCAGAAACAAGCACGCGTAGCGACAAATGCTGCCCGCTGAGCGTTTTCACAGCAGATCGCAACCATGATGTACCAGCGCTGGCTGGCGTTGAAATGACACCACCGCAACAGGAAACTACCTCTCGAGGGAGGCTTTTTTCATTCACCGACATTCCCGGTCTGTCTCCGTCCATTGCCGCATCTCGACAAGACATCCCACACCGCCCTTGCCCGAGGCAGGAGCGAATCGATGTCTAAGACAATACTTGGTTAGGGAATCGGCGGAAAGGCCGAGGAGAAAAAAGAAAGCCGCCGCCCGTCAAGGCCGCGGCTTTCAATATATTGTGGAAAGTCGGGTCCAGATCAATACCTGTAGTGTTCTGCCTTGAATGGACCCTGAGGTGAGACGCCGATATACAATGCTTGCTCATCCGAAAGCTCAGTGAGTTTAACGCCTAATTTTCCAAGATGCAGCCGGGCAACCTTCTCATCGAGGTGCTTCGGCAGAATGTAGACGTCATTCTTGTACTGGCCCTCCTTTGTAAACAGCTCGATCTGCGCCAGTACCTGATTGGTGAAGGATGCGGACATCACGAAGGATGGATGACCGGTGGCATTGCCAAGGTTGAGAAGACGTCCTTCCGACAGCAAGATGATTCGATTGCCCTTGGGAAACTCGATCATGTCGACTTGAGGCTTGATGTTTGTCCACTTCAGGTTTCTGAGGGCTGAAACTTGGATCTCGTTGTCGAAGTGGCCGATATTCCCAACGATGGCCATGTCCTTCATGGCTCGCATATGGTCAATGCGGATAACGTCCTTGTTGCCTGTCGTGCTGATGAAAATATCTGCAGTTGAAACCACATCTTCGAGAACAACAACTTCATAACCGTCCATAGCGGCTTGCAATGCACAGATGGGGTCAACTTCGGTCACCTTGACACGGGCGCCAGCACCGCTCAGCGAGGCCGCACTACCCTTGCCGACGTCTCCGTAGCCGCACACGACAGCGACTTTACCGGCCATCATGACATCCGTCGCGCGACGGATACCGTCGACCAGCGATTCCTTGCATCCGTACTTGTTGTCGAATTTTGACTTTGTGACCGAGTCGTTGACGTTGATTGCCGGGAAGGGAAGCAGATTCTTCTTGGCAAGCTCGTAGAGACGATGGACACCTGTTGTGGTTTCTTCCGTAACGCCTTTGATTGCATCCCTCTGCCTTGTGAACCAGCCAGGCGACGACTGCAGCCTTTTGCTGATCTGCGCAAAGAGGATCTCCTCCTCTTCGGACCCCGGATTTGACAGCACATCCTCGCCTGCTTCGGCTCTAGCCCCGAGCAGAATGTACATGGTGGCATCGCCACCATCATCGAGGATCATATTAGATACCCCGCCGTCTGCCCACTGGAAGATCTTGTCGGTGTACTGCCAGTACTCGACAAGGGATTCGCCCTTTACCGCAAATACAGGCACGCCGGATGCCGCGATTGCTGCTGCGGCATGATCCTGTGTTGAGAAGATATTGCAGGATGCCCAGCGCACGTCTGCCCCGAGGGCCGTAAGTGTCTCGATAAGAACTGCCGTCTGGATCGTCATGTGGAGCGAGCCGGAGATACGTGCACCTTTCAAAGGCTTGCTTTGACTAAATTCGGCGCGGCACGCCATAAGGCCCGGCATTTCTGTTTCTGCAATGTCGAGTTCCTTGCGACCGTATGCGGCAAGGCTCATATCAGCGACGACATAGTCATTTTCAGTGCTCATCAAGCTCTCCAGCAGGAAATTTTGCCGTGAATGACAGCAACGTCTCCACAGTCCAGATGGGGTGTGTGTAGCAGGATCAACAATTGTTTGCAATGAGACATAAAGAAGTGTTTATATCTTTATGTCAGGCTTCTTCGCCGAACTTATCCGTGACGAGACGCTCCAGTGCATCCAGGGCCTCGACCGCCTGAGGGCCGGAAGCTGTTACGACGACACTGCATCCCGGACTTGCCGCCAGCATCATGAGCCCCATGATCGACATCCCACCAACCGTGTTGCCGTCCTTTGTGACGCGTATCTCGGCATTGTACTGACCTACTGTCTGTACAAATTTGGCGGACGCTCGGGCATGCAAGCCGCGCTTATTGACGATGATGAGTTCGCGGGAGAAGGAAGTCATTGTCTGGCGCTTACTTGCCGCTCAAGACACGGCTGGCGACATTGATATACTTGCGCCCTGCCTCGGATGCATCGACGAGTGCCTTGTCCATGTCGTTTTCACCACGCACGCCGGCGAGCTTGATCAGCATCGGCAAATTGACCCCGGCAATAACTTCGGTACGGCCACTGTCCATCACAGAGATAGAAAGGTTGGAGGGTGTGCCACCGAACATGTCGGTCAAAATGATGACGCCATGGCCGTCATCGGCACTATCGATCGCATCCATTATGTCTTGGCGCCGCTGATCCATATCGTCGTCAGGGCCAATCGAAACGGTTTCGATGTACTTCTGTGGGCCGACAACATGCTCTAGGGCATGCCGAAACTCTTCAGCCAGCTTGCCGTGGGTGACAAGCACAAGTCCGATCATGAACTCCCCCTGCTTCGGAAAACTCGCGGCCCATACCGCATTGCACAAGAGCCGTCCAGCGGCGGAACGCCATCTTGGCTATGTTGACCTGAAGTGCAAGTCAAAAATCCGTACTCGACGGCATTCAGAACGGTTTTGGTAGACCGATGTCCGGGTAGAAGGTTGAGATGACAGCCAGAGGCTCACGTACTTCTCGTACGAGTCGCAACAGCGGTAACGATCCGAAGGATGCGATCTCATAGGTCTCTTTTTCGGGAGGCAAGCGGTCTGCGGTGCCGGTCTCCACGAGCTGGATTGCGAGGTGAAGTGGCGCTGAAGCAACATATGGAAGGCGTGCGATTCCACTTCCGCGAATCTCCATTAATCCCGCAATGGACTTCGGACAGGTACCGATGAGACCCGCGTGACTGCGAGACAGAATGACCTGGTCGTCAGCGATCAGGGCTGCAGACAGACCGGAGCGTCGTGCGCAAACCATGCAGTTGAAAGCGATCATCGACTTGCCAATACCGGACGGACCCATAAAAAGAAGACCGGTATTGCCGATCGTAATGGCAGTGGCGTGGACATGGATATGCGTATCCGTATCCGTATCCGTCACGCTGCTTCCCCAGCTGGAAGTGACAGGATAAAACGTGCGCCTCTTATCACTCCGGATGTGGCGTCCAGAATGTTCTCCGCCTTGAGCGTTCCCCCGTGGGCTTCCGCAATCTGGCGGCTGATGGACAATCCCAGGCCGGAATTTTGACCGAAACTCTCACCGTCCGGACGATCCGTGTAGAATCGTTCAAAAATCCGATTGATATCCTCTGCCTGCACACCCGGACCATTGTCGTCAACGATAATGCTGATGTGTCCGCGCGCTTCGAACAGTCGGATTTTGATCCGCCCGTCTTCTTCACGAACAAAGGAGCGGGCATTCTCAATGAGATTGGTGATTATCTGGCCAAGTCGCAAATCGTGGCCATTAACGATGAAAGAATCCTTGCTACTTCCCTTGTGTTCAATGACCAGATCGATTTCCACCGGCTTGCGTCCACTGCGAATCTGGCGAGACATGTCGACGAGGTTGGTAAGGAGGGCTTGAAGGTCGACAGGTGTCGAATCGGTGCGACCAAGCTCTGCATCAAGCCTGGAAGCATCAGAAATGTCACTGATCAGGCGGTCGAGTCGGCGCACATCATGGAAGATGATCTCGGTCAGACGATGCTTTGATTCCTCCGATTTTGCTAGAGGAAGTGTTTCCACCGCACTGCGCAGAGATGTGAGCGGGTTTTTCAGCTCATGGCTTACGTCGGCAGCAAAACTTTCAATGGCGTCAATCCGATCATAAAGTGCAGTCGTCATCTCGCGAAGTGCAATCGACAAGTTTCCGATTTCATCCTGGCGATAGGCAAAGTCGGGGATCTCCTCTCGTTGCCTCGCGCCGCGACGAACACGGATCGCAGCCGCAGACAGTCTTCGCAGCGGATTGGCGATCGTCGATGAAAGGAGTAATGATAATAAGATGTTAACAAGAGTTGCGACGCCGAAGACGCGCATGATTGCGAGGCGTTCGGCATGAACGATCTTGTCGATGTCGCCGGCCTGTGTAGATAGTAGCAAGACCCCCAGAACGGCTCGAAACCGCTGAACCGGTACAGCGACGGAAACGATGAGTTCCCCTTTTTCCGTAATTCGCACGACAGCGCCGCGGACCCCGGTCAAAGCATTCATAACTTCTGGATAGATTGAACCATCGCCGCCTGGAGCTTCCTTGTAGATCGGGAGGTTTCTCTGTTGCAGCATGCGATTGAAGAGACCTGCGACCCACTCGCTCCAACTGATTGTCTCTTGCTCTACCGGTGGTAGGTCAAAGCGCAATACCTGGCCTCGAGAATAGAGATGGCGTGAATCAAGAAGGAGATTGGCGTCGGCGTCGAAGAGGCGGGCCCGTGTACGGGTTGGAGAGATAAGACGGCGCAGGACCGGCGCGACCCGGTCCGGGTCAATGGGGAAGTCCAGGTCCTCGTCGTTCGGCACTGGCGTAATACTCTGGCCTGCCTGTAGTTCCAGCAACTTTTCCGGGTCGATGGTGATAGAATTCGTATCCACTGAGGCGGAAGCCGCAATGGCCCCGGCAATGATTTCCCCCTGTGTTAGCAAGCTTTCGACACGGGCGTCGATCAGTCCTTCGCGAAACTGATTGAGATAGAGAATGCCTCCAACGAGAACGACAGTTGCAGCGATGTTGAAGAATAGAATCCGGCGTGTGAGGCTCGAAAAAACTGCGTGACCGAACACTCTCCGGATGAGAGTGAATGGTCGGGACCAGATGCGCCGGGGCGGACGGCGCGATTCGGAGTCAGCGTCGTCAATCATATCGCTTTCCAGCAGTTGATCTGCCACCAAACGTCCTTTCGATGGGCCGGGGCCTCACACCCGTCCGGACGGGCGCACCAAAGTGCGGCTGATCACACAGCTTCGCGGAAGCGGTAGCCGACACCGTAGAGCGTTTCAATCATATCGAAGTCGCCGTCAACCATCTTGAACTTCTTGCGTAGGCGCTTGATATGGCTATCAATGGTGCGATCGTCCACATAGACCTGTTCATCATACGCTGCATCCATCAACGCGTCTCGACTCTTGACTACTCCGGGCCGTTGAGCGAGCGAATGGAGGATCAGAAATTCGGTTACCGTAAGCGTGACCGGCTCTCCTTTCCACGTACAGGTATGCCGTTCCTGATCCATCAGCAACTGGCCGCGTTCGAGTGTGCGGGCCTGCTGAGTGTCGAGGCCTGTCTTTACGCCTCCTGCACCCTGGGTTTCGCGAGAACTTGCACGGCGCAAGATTGCCTTTACACGCTCTACCAACAGTCGTTGTGAAAAAGGCTTGGTGATGAAATCGTCAGCACCCATCTTGAGGCCGAACAATTCGTCGATCTCCTCGTCCTTTGACGTCAGAAAGATGACGGGAATGTCAGATTTCTGCCGAAGCCGGCGCAACAATTCCATGCCGTCCATGCGGGGCATCTTAATATCAAAGATCGCAAGTTGTGGCGGCCGCGCCAAGAGGCCGTCAAGTGCGGACGCACCATCCGTGTATGTCTCGACCTTGTAGCCTTCAGCTTCAAGGGCGATTGATACCGAAGTCAGAATGTTGCGATCGTCGTCCACGAGCGCGATTGTCTGCATACTCTCCGTCTCCATCATCATTTGTGCGCATCTCCTGGAGTTACCCCAGCCAGGTCCGGCAAATCCGTCATGCGCCTTGTGAGTATAAAGCTGGAACAAATTGTGGCAAAGGCAGCAGCTCCTCCAGCAATTATTATGCAAGCGCTCCTCCGAGAGGATGTTTGGGCCGTAAACTAAAACAGATTTTAAACCGATTTAATCAGAAATAAAATTCTTTAAATCGATTAATGAATTGATATCATTGGTATTTTGCTCAGTTTCTCCTTGCTCTTTCCATAATCGAGGATTAGTGGAAGCGCAAATCAACGCCAAGGGAAGGAAAGCGCGCATGCAGGAGACCGGACTTTACAATCCGTCCAATGGAGTAGCGGCGATTGGCTTCACCGATGTTTCCCGTGTCAAATATAATCTCCTGGAACCGGAGCTTTACGAAGAAGCGCTCCGCAACCAGGAGGCTGATCTGACCATTGATGGCGCGTTGCGCGCGGTCACAGGTCAGCATACGGGGCGTTCACCGAAGGATAAGTTCATCGTCAGCGACGCAACCACCGATAATTCCATCTGGTGGGATAGCAATAAGGCAATACTTCCAGAGCAGTTCGAACGGCTCAGACAGGATATGCTGGCCCATGCGGCTGGCAAGACACTTTACGTACAGGATCTGATCGGTGGTGCTGATCCGGAGAACGCTCTACCAACACGCGTGATCACCGAGCTGGCATGGCATGCGCTGTTTATCCGCAATCTTCTCATACGCCCGAGCCGTGCATCTCTGGAAGCATTCATCCAGAAACTCACGATCATAAATCTTCCAAGTTTTCGCGCAGATCCCGATCGCCATGGTTGCCGATCGGAAACAGTGGTTGCCTGCGATTTGTCTCAGGGTATCGTGCTTATTGGCGGTACGTCTTATGCAGGTGAGAACAAGAAATCAGTATTCACGGTACTGAACTATTTGCTTCCATCGAAGCGCGTGATGCCAATGCATTGCTCGGCAAATGTCGGTCCTGACGGGGATGCGGCTGTTTTCTTTGGCCTTTCGGGTACGGGCAAGACGACATTGTCGGCTGATCCAAGTCGTACCTTGATCGGCGATGACGAACATGGCTGGGGCGAGGATGGCATTTTCAACTTTGAAGGTGGCTGTTACGCCAAGGCAATCCGTCTATCGGCGGAGGCTGAGCCTGAAATCTATGCGGCAACCCGACGTTTCGGAACCGTCCTTGAGAATGTCGTTCTTGATCAGGATCGAAAACCGGATTTGGATGATGCGTCTCTGACAGAAAACACACGCAGTGCCTACCCACTGCATTTCATTCCAAACGCATCAAAGACCGGGATCGCATCCCACCCCAGAACAATTATCATGCTGACTGCGGATGCTTTCGGTGTCATGCCGCCGATTGCCAGGCTGACGCCGGAACAGGCGATGTATCATTTCCTTTCCGGCTATACTGCCAAGGTTGCCGGCACGGAAAAGGGAGTGACTGAGCCGGAAGCTACATTCTCAACCTGTTTCGGTGCTCCATTCATGCCGCGACACCCGACGGAATACGGAAACCTGCTCCGAGACCTGATTGACCTTCACGGTGTCGATTGCTGGCTGGTCAATACCGGCTGGACCGGAGGCTCCTATGGTATCGGACGTCGTATGCCGATCAAGGTAACGCGAGCATTGCTGACAGCCGCGCTCACGGGTGATCTCAAGCGGTCCGAGTTCCGTACGGATCGGAACTTTGGCTTTGCGGTCCCGATCACCGTAGAAGGCGTCGAGGAATCGATCCTCGATCCTCGATCAACCTGGGCCGATCCAGAGGCTTACGATGTTCAGGCAGAGAAGCTTGTCTCGATGTTCACTGCCAATTTCGAGAAATTTGAGGATCACGTCGACAGCAAGGTTCGCGACGCTGCTCCGGGATTTCCTGCGGCAGCAGAGTAGCAACTTCATACCTCGATTGAAATCGCCGGCTTTACGGCCCGGCGGTTTCTTTCGCCTCCCGTTTATGAGATAGCGGCGGTGGAGGCGGAGATCATGGCCAGCAACGCGCTATACGTCAGTAGTCAAATTACCATTGCCGGTTGGGAGTTGACCGAGCAGTTTGTCCTGGCTGGTGGACCGGGAGGACAAAACGTCAACAAGGTCTCGACTGCTGTCCAGCTTTTCTTCGATGTTCTCAACTCGCCGTCGATATCGCAGCGGGTGAAGTCCAACACTGTTCAGATCGCCGGTCGTCGCATGTCCAAGGAAGGCGTGTTGATGATAGAGGCGAACCGATTTCGAAGTCAGGAACGTAACAGGGAAGATGCTCGGGAGAGATTGAAGGAATTACTCCTTAAGGCCGCCGAACCGCCGCCAAGGCCACGCAAGGCGACCAAACCGACAAGGGGATCCGTCGAGCGCCGATTGAAACAGAAGGCTGGTCGTGCGCAGGTCAAGAAGATGCGTGGAAAGCCTTTGGGGGATTGACGATGGCAAGCCTTCCAGAAGGTGTACGTTATTTCCCTGATCACCTTGATCGTGTGGGACAGGAAAACCTGGTCGATCATATTCGATCTGCCGTGGCTGAAGCACCTCTCTTTACGCCTGAGATGCCGAAGACCGGCAGGCCACTGACAGTGCGAATGACCAATTGTGGCGCGCTTGGTTGGGTGACGGACAGGGATCGGGGATATCGCTATCAGGCCCGTCACCCGAAGACGAACCGACCGTGGCCGGCGATCCCCCCAGCATTGTTGGAGCTTTGGCAAAGCCTTGCCGGCTATCCAAAGCCGCCCGAGGCATGCCTCATCAACTTCTATTCCGATACGGCCAGTATGGGCCTGCATCAGGACCGGGACGAAACCGATCTTCTGGCTCCGGTTGTTTCCATCTCGTTGGGAAACGCATGTCGTTTCAGGATTGGCGGACTGCACCGCAAGGATCCGACCTCTTCTTTGCGGTTGTCGAGCGGTGATGTCATCATTCTGGGTGGACCGGGACGTCTCTCCTTCCACGGCGTTGACCGCGTTTATCCCAATACATCGACGCTTCTGAGAAACGGTGGTAGGGTCAATCTTACGCTAAGGCGGGTCACGTCCTGATGATAACCTAGAGTTTTCTCAGTGCCACGGTCTCAATCAGATGGTTGGAACCCTTGCGGAGTATGAGGTCAGCGCGAGGGCGGGTTGGCAGGATGTTCTGCCGTAGGTTCTTGAGATTGATGTTTTCCCATAACCCTTCCGCGATTGCTCGGGCAGCATCCTCGGTGATGGTCGAATAGCGATGGAAGAATGAGTTTGGATCCCGGAAGGCTGTTATCCGCAGCTTCATAAAACGCTCAACATACCAGTGGTGGATCTGTGCCTCGTCCGCATCAATATAGATCGAAAAATCAAAGAAGTCGGAGACCATGGGTACAAACTTGCCATCTGCCGGAAGGTCTCTGGACTGAAGGACGTTGATCCCCTCGAAGATCAGAATGTCTGGTCGGTCGACAAACGTGAATTTGTCCGTCAGTACGTCATAGGTCAAGTGGGAATAACGCGGAGCTTTGACGTTTGATTGTCCAGCCTTGATGGCGGACAGGAAGCGCAACAGGGCACCGATATCGTAACTCTCGGGGAATCCCTTTCTCTCCATCAGGCCCTCACGCCTTAAAACGGAATTCGGAAAGAGAAAGCCGTCGGTGGTGATGAGGTCCACTTTCGGGCTGGATGGCCAACGTGCCAAAAGCTCTTTCAAGATCCGAGCTGTTGTCGATTTGCCGACCGCCACCGAGCCGGCGATACCTATGACAAAGGGTGTCTTTGTAACGTTGGATAGACTGAGGAACTGGTTGCGTTGCTGGAACAACAGCTGGGTCGCTTCCACATGAGCATACAGAAGGCGTGATAATGACAGATAGATTCTCTGGACCTCGTCGAGCTCGATCGGATCATCGAGCGAGCGCAGCCGTGTCACTTCATCGGCCGTTAGTGTCAATGGCGTATCGGCGCGAAACCGTGCCCATTGAGAAGAGGTAAAGACATGATAGGGGGAATAAGCCGCAGTCCGAGGTTCTTCGCGATTTTTGGCCGGTGGTATTGCCAGGGTCATGACTACCGGTTCGCCTTTTCCTGCAGACCGGATTGGGCGGTCCGTCGATGAAGTTCGGTCATTACATCTTGCAGCGGAATGTCTGCAATATTCAATACGACCATCAGGTGATATAGGAGATCTGCACTTTCGCTGACGAGGTCATCACGCTTTTGTGCAACCGCGGCGATGACAGTCTCCACAGCCTCTTCACCAAGCTTTTTGGCAGCCTTTTCCTGGCCTGCAGCGACAAGTTTTGCGGTCCACGATTCGTCAGGCGAGACCATTGCCCGAGCCACGATGATACGCTCGAGATCGCTGAGGCAGAAATCACTCATTGCATGTCTCCATGATACTAGTGCGACCGTATCGCGATGCCATGTTCAGCCATGTAGCGCTTGGCCTCCGTGACGGTATAGGTGCCAAAGTGAAAAATTGAAGCGGCAAGAACGGCCGTCGCGTGTCCGTCCCTGATCCCGGCAACGAGGTCGTCAAGGGTCCCTACACCTCCTGATGCGATGACGGGAACCCTGATGCTGTCAGCAATGGTTCGGGTAAGCGAAATGTCATAGCCACTTTTTGTTCCGTCACGATCCATTGACGTAACGAGCAGTTCTCCCGCACCCCTTTCCACCATCTTTATGGCAAACTCTTGGGCATCAATTCCTGTTGACTGTCGTCCGCCATGGGTGAAAATTTCCCAGCGGTCCTGTTCATACCTGCCCGAAACCTTCTTGGCATCGATCGAAACAACGATGCACTGATTTCCAAACTTGTCGGCTGCTTGCGCGACGAAGTCGGGGTTGTTTACAGCCGCTGAGTTGATGGAGACTTTGTCCGCGCCGGCAAGCAGTAGCTTGCGGATATCCGAAACGGTGCGTACGCCACCCCCGACGGTAAGTGGCATAAAGCAGTGTTCAGCTGTACGGGCGACAACATCAAAAATGGTTTCGCGATTGTCGGCGGATGCAGTGATGTCGAGAAAGCAAAGTTCGTCGGCGCCTGCAGCATCATAGGCCCTGGCTGCTTCAACTGGGTCACCAGCGTCAACCAAATCGACGAAATTGACGCCTTTGACGACGCGTCCATCCTTGACATCGAGGCAGGGGATAACTCGGGCTTTCAGGCTCATACAGAAGCCCCCCGTGCGCGGATCAGGGCCAGAGCTTCCGCCGGATCGATGCGACCATCATAAAGTGCGCGACCGGTGATGGCCCCTTCGAGATAGCCAGTACCAAGTTGCAGCATATGCCGGACATCATCAAGCGAGGCCAGGCCTCCGGAAGCAATGACGGGTACCGACACGGATCGCGCCAGTTCCAGGGTTGCGTCCCAGTTGACCCCGGCGAGGATCCCGTCGCGGTCAATGTCAGTATAAATGATGGCGGATACGCCGGCCCCTTCAAACCTCTTTGCCAGTTCGATGGCACTGAGATCAGACGCCCTCGCCCAACCCTCGATGGCAACCTTTCCGCCTTTGGCATCTATGCCAACCGCAATGCGTCCGGGAAAGCGACCGCAGGCGTTGATGACCAGCGCTGGATCACGCACGGCAACCGTACCGAGGATCACACGGGAAACGCCCCGCGACAGCCAGGCTTCGATTTGATCGAGCGTTCGGATGCCGCCGCCGAGCTGAACGGGATTCTTCGTTGCTTCAAGGATTGCGTCGACGGCATTTCCATTAACACTTTCACCGGCAAATGCGCCGTTCAGGTCCACAACATGGAGCCATTCGAAGCCCTGGTCTTCAAAAGCCTTCGCCTGCGCCGCTGGGTCCGGATTGTAGACGGTCGCTTGTGCCATGTCACCGAGCTTGAGACGGACACACTGGCCGTCCTTGAGGTCGATAGCGGGAAAAAGGATCATGTCAGGGCGTCCAGCGTAGGAAATTTGCAATCAGGGCGAGGCCTAGTTTCTGGCTCTTTTCCGGATGAAACTGCGAGCCGACCATATTGTCGCGACCGACGAAAGCCGTGATTGGCCCGCCGTAATCGCTCGTGGCAATTATATCCGCTCGGTCTTGTGCAGCCAGATGGTATGAGTGGACAAAATAGGCATGCAAGCCCTCGGGGCCAGTTGGAATACCGTCAAAGAGCGGGTGAGAGATGAGGAGGTCGAGTGTATTCCAACCAATTTGGGGAACCTTCAGTGCGGGGTTCGACGGGGACATTTCCACGACATCACCCTTGACCCAGTCGAGACCTTTCGTCGTTGTCTTTTCCAGACCCCGTGATGACATCAATTGCATGCCGACACAGATGCCCAGAAACGGCCTCGCCTTTTTTTCAACTGCCTCCGTCAGAACGTCGTACATGCCCGGAACAGCGCAAAGACCCGCATGACAGTCGGCATATGCGCCGACTCCCGGTAAGACTATACGGTCAGCGTTTGCGACGATGTCGGCTTTGTTGGTCAGGCTGATTGTGGTGTTGATCCTGGCTTCTCGGGCGGCGCGCTCGAACGCCTTGGTTACGGAGCGCAGGTTGCCTGAGCCATAATCAATAATGGCGACGTGCATTAGCGCCCTCCCTGATGATCAAAAAGTCCAATACCGCCCCTTGCCCAATCTGAGACGGATGGTGCCACCTTCGATTTCATCCAATTTGGCGCGGCGAGCACGTTGGCGTTCGACTTTGTCAGGCCTGAAAAATAGGCTTCCTCTGCCGTCTCCAGATCTGTGGCAAGTATCACCTCCTGCAGGGTCCAGCCACGTCGTATAAGCATCTCGCTATAAAAATGGCGTCCTTCCAGTGCAATCAGAACGTTGATCGCCATGATGAGTGTCAGGCCCAAGGCTTCGAAACCGCTAACGCGCATCAGTTGACCGGCAAAAAGCTGACCCAGCAGTACGATGAGGGATGCGAGCCAGAGCCTTTTCGTAAGGAGCCAGATCCACGGAAAGAAGAAGGCGAGCCAGGAAATCCGGTCGGCGACGAAAATCGTCCCACGTTGATCCGGGCCGGGGCTTCCTGGCAATGTCAGGACGAGATAGCTTCTCAAGACATCTCCTTGGCCTATCAGACCAGCGTTCCCTTCGTCGAAGGGACACGGTTTGCCTGGCGCAAATCAACTTCTGTCGCTGTGCGAAGACACCGTGCCACTGCCTTGAAGCAGGTTTCGGCGATGTGGTGGTTGTTGGCACCATAATGGTTGAGGATATGGAGAGTGATGCCGGCATTTTGAGCGAGGGCCTGGAAAAACTCTCGCACCAGTTCAGTGTCAAAATTGCCAATTTTCGGTGAACTGAAGCTGACATTCCAAACGAGGAATGGGCGCCCTGAAACATCTATCGCCGCCTTTGTCATCGTCTCATCCATGGCAAGATCAATGGAAGCGTAGCGAGTAATTCCGCGCCGGTCTCCCAACGCCTTTGAAAGTGCCTGACCGATGGCGATGCCCGTGTCTTCGACGGTATGGTGGTCATCGATATGTAAATCGCCCTGCACGCTGATGTCCATGTCGATCAGCGAATGACGCGACAACTGGTCCAGCATATGGTCGAAAAACCCTACCCCCGTCGAGATTTTCGCAGTACCGGTTCCATCCAGGTTGACCGAAACGGAAACCGTGGTCTCGTTAGTCTTGCGGGATGTAGAACCCGTACGTGCCGCGGCTGTCTCGACCATAGGCTGCTCCATGCATTGTTGTGCGCTCCATATCAGGCAGTCTATGAAATATCCAGTAGAAGCGCCGTCGGAATAGGTGTCGCATGCAGTCTATTTGCAATCAGCCGGCCTCCTCTTACATAGGAACCAACGGGGCATGTGCCTCAAAAGACAATGCCCCTGTGGGGTCGACGGGTGAGAAATGACGACAATCATAACAGTTCGCAAGGGCGGCAAGGTAATCATGGCCGGTGATGGTCAGGTCAGCCTAGGTCAAACAGTCATGAAGGGCAATGCACGCAAGGTCCGCAGGATTGGCAAGGGCGAAGTAATTGCCGGATTTGCCGGCGCGACCGCGGACGCATTCACACTGCTCGATCGGCTCGAGAAAAAGCTTGAGCAATATCCAGGCCAGTTGATGCGTGCTGCAGTCGAGCTTGCCAAGGATTGGCGAACCGACAAGTACCTCAGGAATCTTGAGGCGATGATGCTGGTAGCAGACAAAAGTACCACGCTTGCGGTTACCGGAAATGGTGATGTTCTGGAACCAGAACATGGCGCGATCGCTATCGGTTCCGGCGGCAACTATGCGTATGCGGCGGCTCGGGCGATGATGTCCAGCGACAAGTCCGCTGAAGAAATTGCCCGGACTGCGCTCGATATTGCTGCCGAAATCTGTGTCTATACAAACCACAACATCGTGGTGGAATCGTTGGATACCGACGATTGACGAAAGCCTTCGCCACCCGTTGAAGGCACAACGCAGGCCGTCAACCTTCACGCTGTTACAAGCGGAACTCCGTGAAACAATGGCAAGACCTGCATGTGAGTTATCCCCGTGAACAGGAATTGGATTGAGCTGTTTCACAGGGCAGGATCGAGTACGATCTGAACAACAATCAATGTCCTCCATTTTGTATGGCTCAGGACATCACAAGAAACGGAACTGACATGACGACATTTTCACCGAGAGAGATCGTCTCCGAACTTGATCGCTACATTATAGGCCAAAGCGATGCGAAGCGGGCCGTCGCAATTGCATTGCGTAACCGATGGCGTCGCCAGCAACTGGATGAGAGCCTGCGCGATGAGGTCATGCCGAAAAACATCCTGATGATTGGTCCCACTGGGGTCGGCAAGACGGAAATCTCACGTCGCCTGGCCAAGTTGGCCGGTGCGCCGTTCATCAAGGTGGAAGCCACGAAGTTTACAGAAGTTGGCTACGTTGGTCGCGACGTCGAGCAGATCATTCGGGATCTGGTTGAAGTTGGCATCGGTCTGATACGCGAGAAGATGCGCGCCGAGGTTCAGGCAAAGGCGCACATGAGCGCCGAGGAAAGAGTGCTTGACGCTCTCGTCGGAACGACAGCATCTCCAGCGACCCGAGACAGCTTTCGCAAGAAGCTTCGTAGTGGAGAAATGGATGAAAAGGAGATCGAAATTGAGGTTGCCGACACGGGGTCAGGCATGCCTGGCCTCGAGATACCCGGCATGCCGGGTGCCAATATCGGCGTCCTCAATCTCTCGGAAATGTTTGGCAAGGCTCTTGGCGGTCGCACCAAAAAGATTCGTACGACGGTTTCCAAATCCTACGCCGAACTCATACGCGATGAATCTGACAAGCTGATCGACAACGAAGTAATTCAACGTGAGGCGGTCCGTTCTGTTGAAAACGATGGAATCGTTTTTCTTGATGAGATCGACAAGATCGCTGCGCGTGACGGAGGACTTGGTACCGGTGTGTCCCGCGAAGGTGTCCAGCGCGACTTGCTTCCGCTCGTTGAAGGAACAACGGTTGCTACGAAGTATGGTCCGGTGAAGACGGATCATATCCTGTTCATTGCATCGGGCGCGTTCCATGTGGCAAAACCTTCCGATCTTCTTCCGGAATTGCAGGGACGTCTTCCAATCCGAGTTGAGTTGCGTCCTCTGACAAAGGAGGATTTTCGCCGCATCCTCACAGAAACGGAGGCAAGTCTCATCCGTCAGTATAAGGCGTTGATGGAAACCGAGCAGCTTCATCTCGATTTCACCGAGGATGCTATCGACGCGCTCGCAGATGTTGCGGTGCATCTCAACTCCTCCGTTGAAAATATTGGCGCCCGCCGCCTGCAGACAGTTATGGAACGTGTGCTGGATGAGATCTCGTTCAATGCGCCTGATCGGGGGGGTAGTTCGGTGATGATAGATGCCGATTACGTGCGTGAGCATGTCGGCGATTTGGCTGCGGATACGGATCTTTCACGCTACATCCTTTGACGAATGCGTGGCCGGACGGCAACGGGTTACAAATGTCGCCTCCATACTGACGATAATTTGAAGCAATCCGGCTCGACACGTTGCCACCCTTTCTCTTAAGGGAGGCAACGTGTCGATCGAGACCGTGTGGTCGGGCCCAGTATTTGTTTGCCGTAAGGAAGCCAGCCGCCGTACTTGCAAGTATTCCGGAACTGAAATCTTGATACGTTTTTTCCTGGCCTTCATTCTTCTTCTCGGCGGCGTCCTCACGGTCGAGGCCGCAGGATTGCGACCTGTTCCGGAAGGCAACAGGAATTTCGAGCAGCCGAAAATCCCGGGTGCTTCTGCACGCCGGACGCGCGCCGGGCGCACGACCTACGATGAAAAATACGACAAGATTCGCACATTGCTTGAGAAGGACAAGGCACTGATTGCCAAGATCAAGCAAACCGCCGCAGATTACCGTATCGATCCGATCCATATGATTGGTGCGATTGTCGGTGAGCACACCTACAATGTCGATGCGTATGACAGGCTGCAATCATACTATATAAAGGCAGCCGCTTATGCTGGAGATCGTTTCCGGTTCGGTTTCGGCGGCGAGTCGATCAGTGAGTTTGTGGGCCGTCCTGAATTTGAGAAATGCCAGAAAAAAGCTGATTCCTATAGCTTGTGGACCTGCCGCGAGTCCGTTTGGGAGACAGTTTTCAGAGGGCGGATAGTTGGAGGGATCTCATTCCCGGATAATCGATTCAGTGCCGTCTTCTTTCAACCATTTTATGCAGGCCAGACGTTCGGACTTGGACAGGTGAATCCGTTAACGGCACTGATGCTTTCAGACATGGTATCGCGGACTTCCGGTTATCCCCGTCTCGACGAGAACAAGGCTGCGGCTGTCTATGAAGCGATCATGGATCCGGATAAGTCGCTTGCCTATATGGCAGCAAACATCCGCAAGTCTATTGATGACTATGCTTCCATCGCGCAAGTAGACATTACCACGAATCCGGGCATTACGGCCACCCTGTACAACGTTGGTGGGTCAGCGCAGCGTGCGGCTGCGCTGCAGGCGCGAGGAGGACTTCCGGAGGAGAATTATTATGGTTGGTTGGTCAACCAGAAGCTCGTCGAGTTGAAATCACTGCTCTAGTTCCTGATGTCCTGTATCTGGAAACAAGGAGGAGGGTGCAATGACTATCCGGCAAGAACCCTTCATTCCCCCGGCACCGCTTCCCCGGACGGTTCCGCCTACTCCGTTTCAAATTATCCGGACAGTCTTCAATAATCCGTTGGAGTTGTGGGGAGAGCCCTCGTATACCTTACCTTGGATCGAGACCAGGTTTTTCAAGGAGCGGACGTTAATCGTAAACGATCCGGGTCTTATCCGGCATGTGCTTGTCGATAATGCCGTGAACTACAAGATGGCGGAGATCCGCCAGTTGATTCTTCGACCGATTCTGCGTGACGGGCTGCTGACAGCCGAGGGATCAATCTGGAAGCGGTCACGCAAGGCCATGGCACCGGTGTTTACGCCGCGGCATGCCAGAGGCTTTGCAGACCAGATGTTGCGCAAAGCCAGAGAGTACGCGGAAAAATATGCAGATGTCGGAGCGGAGGAGAGGGTTTTCGACATCTCCGTCGACATGACGGAGATCACATTCAATATTCTGTCGGAGACCCTGTTTTCGGGCGAGATTGTGACGGAAAGCAACGATTTTTCCGATGATGTCGATAACCTCCTGCATCGCATGGGCCGTGTCGATCCAATGGATCTTCTGCGCGCACCATCCTGGGTACCAAGGATAACCCGTATTGGAGGACGGCGCGTACTCGGAAAGTTTCGTGAGATCGTCGCAAATACGATGGCCCTGCGGCAGCAGAAGATGCGCGACGACCCTCACGGGGTCCCACAGGACTTCCTGACACTGCTGCTTAATCTTGAAGGGCCTGATGGGCTGAGCAGAGACGAGATCGAAGACAATATCTTGACGTTCATTGGGGCGGGTCACGAAACCACGGCGAGAGCATTGGCCTGGACACTTTACTGCGTTGCCAATAGTCCACATGTGCGCAAACGCATGGAAAACGAGATTGATGTCGTTCTGAGATCGTGTGTTGAGCCGGTTGAATGGCTTGAGCAGATGCCAATGGTGAAAGCTGCCTTCGAGGAGGCGCTGCGTCTCTATCCACCGGCACCGTCACTAAACCGTGCAGCGATAGCAAATGACACCTGGACGAGCTCCGATGGCAAGACGGTCAATATTGATGCGGGTGTTACCGTGTTGATCATGCCGTGGACCGTGCACCGTCATCAACTTTACTGGGACAATCCTCGTGCTTTCATACCGGAACGTTTTCTTCCGGAAAATCGCAACAGGATTGACCGCTTCCAATATCTGCCGTTCGGGGCCGGTCCACGTGTCTGCATCGGTGCCGCATTTGCGATGCAGGAGGCCGTCATCGCACTTGCCGTACTAATGGGAAGCTATCGCTTTGATCCACTTCCAGAAACGGTTCCATGGCCGGTCCAGAAGCTGACGACACAGCCTAAGGATGGCTTGCCGATGCGGGTCAGCCTGCGACAGCGAATGTCTTCTCCAGCATACTGAACTCTGTCTGCTGTGCGATAGTGTCGTACGGACGGTTCATCAGGAGTCTCGCGTGCCTTCATCGTATCTTCTCGGTATTGACACCGGCGGAACCTATACTGATGCCGTGCTATTTTGCACATCGAAAGGCATAGCCTCCAAGGCGAAATCGCTTACAACGCGTCACAACCTGGCAGAAGGTATTGCGGGTGCCGTTGATGGTGTCCTTGCAGCAGGCAATGTGGCCGCTACCGATATTGCGATGGTTTCTCTGTCGACGACCCTTGCGACAAATGCGTTAGTGGAGGGGCTAGGGGGGCGCGCGGCTCTGATAATGATCGGATTTGCTCAGGAAGATCTTGATCGAGCGGGTCTTGGCGAGGCAATCGGAGATGATCCTGTGATTTTCCTGCCGGGAGGACATGACGTTCACGGCAGAGAGACACCACTACAGATGACGGATCTGGAGAGTGCTGTCGGTACAGTTTCAGGCACGGTGTCGGCTTTTGCTGTCGCCGGATATTTCGCCGTCCGCAATCCCGACCATGAATTGCGTGTACGAGACCGGTTGCGTGAACTGACGGGGCTGCCAGTTACCTGTAGCCATGAATTGTCCGCCAAGCTGGGGGGGCCACGCCGTGCCCTGACAACGCTTTTGAATGCGCGCCTCGTACCCATCATTGATCAACTCGTTGACGCCTGTGAGGAATTCCTCCAGAGCCGCGATATCGTTGCGCCCATGATGGTTGTTCGGGGCGATGGTGCCCTGATCTCGGCTGCGGAGGCTCGGTTGAGGCCGATCGAAACGATCTTGTCAGGCCCGGCGGCAAGCCTGATCGGTGCACGTTACCTCACAGGCCTTGATTGTGCCGTGGTCTCCGACATTGGCGGTACGACAACAGATATTGCGGTGCTGGAGGGAGGGCTTCCCAAACTTGCGGAAGAGGGGGCTGTGGTTGGTGGGTACCGAACCATGGTGGAGGCCGTAGATATGCGGACATTCGGTCTTGGCGGTGATTCGGAAGTCCATATCGACGAACGTGGGTTGAAGGCGACGGTCCGGCTTGGCCCCAGGCGACTCCTGCCGATTAGCCTTGCCGGTACGCAACATTCAGAAGCTGTCATGGCGATATTGGAGCGTCAGTTGCGATCTCCTCGTTCTGGTCGCCATGATGGTCGCATTGCCGTTGCGACAGGCGTCACCCTCACGATGGAGCGGGGGCTTGGGACGCAGGAGCAGGATCTGCTCGACAAAATCCGGATTGCACCGCTTGCCCTCCAGGAACTGCTGGTGTCGCTCGGTGGCAAGGCTGCACTCGAACGCCTGGTATCGAGAGGTCTCGTCTATCTGTGTGGAATTACACCGTCAGATGCATTGCATGTTCTTGGTCATCAGGAGATGTGGAACAGGGATGCTGCGCGGTATGCATTCGAGTTGGCAGCGCGGCACAAGGACGGGTCTGGCCGTGCGCTTGCCGATTCAGCAGACGAATTGGCGCAAAAGGTAGTTGCATGTCTTACGCGTCAATCATCGGAAGCGGTGCTTGTCACCTGTCTGGAGGAGGAGAGGGAGACCGGTATCATAAATCCTGCCACGTGCACCGCAGTTGATCGCGCACTGAAACGGAGTAGCGGGATTGTCAGGTTTTCCGTTTCGCTTGATCGACCGCTGGTCGGACTCGGTGCGTCTGCGCGTCTTTATTATCCGGCGATTGCCAAAATGCTGGATATCGAACCCGTTATTCCTGTCGATGCCGACGTCGCCAACGCAATCGGTGCAGTGGTCGGTCAGGTGCGTTCGATTGCACTGGTTGTCGTGACTTCGCCAAGTGAAGGCCGCTATTCTGTCTCTGGCAGCGGTGAAAGCCTTGTTTTCACGGTAGAGCAGGATGCGTTGGCGGAGGCGCGTCAAAGGGCCAAAACTGCTGCGCTGGAACAGGCGGCGCGAGACGGAGCCGTTGACGCTGTGGTGACTTTGACAGAAGAGATCGACAGACCTGAAGTTGAAGGTCTTACGAGGCTGTTGGAAGCCCGGATCGTTGCTACGGCGAGCGGTCGCCCTCGTACAGTTGCGCGCTGATCGCAAGGTTGGTCGATTGAAGCATTGACACGGGCATGTCGGCGGGCAAATTGGCCCTTCGGTATACTGACATGCAGAGGAGATGCCTTGATGGCTCGCATCGACAAGAATGGGCTCGCAATCGACGCGATGTTGTATGACTTCCTCGTAGAGGAGGCGATACCCGGCACTGGCGTGGACAACGAGCGCTTCTTCCTGCAGTTTTCGCAGATAATTCATGATTTGGCTAAAAAGAACCGCTTGCTCTTGGCGCGACGGGATGAGTTGCAGGGAAAGTTGGATGAGTGGTATCGCCAGAACGGTGCCCCGACAGATTTGGCTGCATATGAAGCGTTTCTGAGGAAGATCGGCTATTTGTCCCCAGAAGGCCCTGATTTTGCGATTGTCACGGCAAACGTTGATCCTGAGATCACGGAGATTGCCGGCCCACAACTTGTCGTACCTGTCACGAATGCGCGTTACGTGCTTAACGCCGCGAATGCCCGTTGGGGTTCTCTTTATGATGCGCTCTATGGAACGGATGCGATCCCTGAGAACGACGGAGCCGTAAAGACAAAATCATACAATCCTGTGCGCGGCGCCAGGGTGATTTCCTGGGTGCGCGATTTCCTGGATCAGACTTTCCCGCTTGTTGGGGCCAGTTGGACAGAGGCTACCTCACTCGCTGTTGAAGCGGGGCAACTTGCAGTCGGGGTGGGAAAAGATGAGGCGATTGGTCTACTCGACCATGGTCAGTTTGCCGGCTACCGAGGCAACACGGTCGAACCAACGGCCATCATCTTGAAGAATAATGGCCTGCACATTGATATCCTCATAGATACAACAACGGCAACGGGTATGGACGACCGGGCCGCAATTTCCGATGTGCGTATTGAATCAGCAATTACCACCATCGTGGATTGCGAGGATTCGGTCGCAGCCGTTGACGCGCAAGACAAGGTTCTTGTCTATCGAAATTGGCTAGGGCTGATGAAGGGGGATCTTCAGGAGGAGGTGGACAAGGATGGTCGCATCTTTACTCGCAGTCTCAATCCTGATGTCGAATTTACAAAACCGGATGGGAAGGCCGCGGAACTCAAGTCTCGGTCCCTTATGCTGGTGCGAAATGTCGGACACTTGATGACCAATCCCGCCATACTCGATGAGGATGGGTGTGAAGTGCCGGAAGGCATCATGGATGCAATGGTGACGGCACTGATTGCGCTTCACGATATTGGCCCCGCTGGTCGCCATCAGAATTCGCAGAGCGGTTCAATGTATATTGTGAAGCCCAAGATGCATGGTCCGGAAGAAGTAGCCTTCGCCTGCGAGATATTCTCCCGGGTTGAGGAAGCGCTCGGGATCCCGGCCAATACCCTCAAGATGGGAATTATGGATGAGGAGCGTCGTACGACTGTAAACCTCAAGGAATGTATCCGTGCGGCGCGTGAACGGGTTGTCTTTATCAATACGGGGTTTCTCGACCGTACCGGTGACGAAATTCACACCTCGATGGAAGCCGGGCCAATGATTCGCAAGGGCGACATGAAGCAGGCGGCCTGGATAGCTGCTTACGAAAACTGGAATGTCGATATCGGCCTTGAATGCGGCCTTTCAGGGCGCGCCCAGATCGGTAAGGGGATGTGGGCGATGCCGGATCTGATGGCCGCTATGCTGGAGCAGAAGATCGCTCATCCAAGGGCAGGAGCAAACACTGCATGGGTACCCTCGCCGACAGCCGCGACATTGCATGCGACGCACTACCACCTCGTCAAGGTATTGGAAATACAGTCAAAACTGAAAAGTCGACCGCGTGCGAAGCTCGCCGACATCCTGTCCGTTCCCGTTGTAGTGCGCCCCAACTGGACGGCTGAAGAAGTCCAGCAGGAACTGGACAATAATGCCCAAGGTATCCTGGGATATGTCGTAAGATGGGTCGACCAGGGCATCGGTTGCTCAAAGGTCCCTGACATCAACGATGTCGGGCTGATGGAAGATCGTGCCACGCTCCGCATCTCGGCGCAGCACATGGCCAATTGGCTGCATCATGGTGTGGTGACAGAAGCGCAGATTCTTGAGACGATGAAGCGGATGGCAGCAGTGGTTGATGGCCAGAACGCAGGTGATGCACTCTATTGTCCGATGGCATCAGACTTCGAGGGTTCCGTTGCCTTCCAGGCAGCACTCGATCTTGTCCTCAAGGGCCGAATACAGCCAAATGGCTATACTGAGCCCGTCTTGCACCGCAGGCGCGCCGAACTCAAATCCAATGGTTGATCGCAAGGGCCGGCCTGGATGGAGCCGGGCGGCCCTCGAAAATCATTGTGTGTTCTATTGGATAACGACAACCTTGGCGCTTCGGCCAGGACGGACTCGGTCATAAAGATCGATGACATCCTGGTTCATCAACCGGATGCAGCCGGATGAGGCTGCTGTCCCGATGGAGGCCCAATCCGGAGTACCATGCAGGCGAAAAAGTGTATCTTGACCTTTCTCGTTGAAAAGATACATGGCGCGGGCCCCAAGAGGATTGCTGAGTCCGGGCCCCATTCCGTCCTCGACATAGCGGGCGACGGATGGCTTGCGTTCTGCCATTTCCTTGGGTGGGTGCCAGGTTGGCCAAGCCTGTTTCCAGGCAATATAGGCTTCGCCGGACCAGGAGAAGCCTTGCTTGCCAACGCCAATTCCATACCGGACAGCCTTGTTGCCCGGCATGACGTAATAAAGGAAACGTTTGCGGGTATCGACCACGATCGTCCCGGGTTTTTCCTTTGTGGAGTAATTGACAATCTGCCGGTGGAACTTCTTGTCCAGACGACTGATCGGAATCGCCGGAATAGCATAGCCGGCATCCGTCGTTTTGCCGTATGAATCCGTGAAAATGCGGCTTGTTTCGACGCGCGTGACTTCGGTAGTATCGGAAGTTGTCGTACATCCGGTCAGAGCAAGACTTGCCAAGAGACCGACTACGATCATGGTGTTGCGATTGCGCATGGAGTTCTCATGAAAAGGGATAAGGCGGTGCAGACGGATAGCCATCTTTCGCCTTGGGTTATTTTCGAATAAGATTCAATTGGCAAGCCACTGCATAAAATAGGGGCTATCCACTGGCACAATTGGAAACGACATTGTCTTTTTGCAACATTTTTGCTGTGCACCCACACCCGCGAACATGACCCTCGTAACCGTCAAAAACAGCAACCCGCTTATTGATGGACGACAATCGACGCTTGCCATGATGGTGCGCCGTGGTCTTCAAATCCTGCTCGATGACATGCGTCACGCCACCTTGCCGGAATTTGTCCTGTCAAACGGTCGACGGGCAGATTTGATGACAGTCTCGGACAAGGGAGAAATCTGGATTATCGAAATAAAGACTTCGATCGAGGATTTCCAAGCCGATCACAAATGGCCCAGCTATAAGGCCTACTGCGATCGGCTGTACTTTGCGACGCATAAGGATGTCCCACTTGGAATCTTTCCGCAGGAGTGCGGGTTGATACTATCGGATGGATATGGTGCACATCTGATGCGAGACGCGCCCGATCACCGAATGGCACCAGCGACCCGCAAGTCTGTGATGCTCGGCTTTTCCCGGGCTGCCGCCCAGCGCCTGATGAAGGCGGAATGGGCGACTGGCAAGAGTTTCGATGACGTATAAGCTACTTTGGCGCCCGCTTAGCAAGGATCCGCTGTAGCGTCCTGCGGTGCATGTTGAGACGCCGAGCTGTTTCGGAAACATTTCGTTCGCACATCTCATAGACGCGCTGGATATGTTCCCATCGAACCCTGTCCGCCGACATTGGATTTTCTGGGACATCCGCCTTCTCACCTGGGCGCTGGGTCAGGGCGTGAAAAATGTCGTCGGCGTCGGCCGGTTTTGCTAGGTAATCAAGGGCACCAAGCTTTACCGCGGTTACTGCTGTTGCAATATTGCCGTACCCTGTCAGGACGATTGTTTTTGTGTCTTCACGTTGCTGGCGGATTGCCTCGATGACGTCCAGGCCGTTGCCATCGCCGAGGCGAAGATCGACCACAGCATATTTGGGTGGACGTAACCTCGACTTGGCGATTCCTTCGGCAACCGACTCGGCCACATCCACCGCAAATCCTCGACCTTCCATTGCACGTGCCAGTCTTCGGAGAAAAGGTCCGTCATCGTCCACGATCAGGAGCGAGGGGTCGGCTCCGATGGGGTTTTCTGCGGTATTGTCTGACGCATGTGTATTCATTTCCATGTCTCTTCTCCAGATGCGTCATGCCTGCGAAGTACATCCGTTTCCGTTTGCTTCCACATTGCGTAACGCCTGCTAGGCTTCCTCGAGCATTGCTCGGGGCCATTCGATACGAATCCGGGCGCCCATCTCGGTGCCGTCACGGTTCTCAAACCTCAATCTTGCTCCGGACCGTTCGAGCAGGGTTTTGGCTATGAAT